>LNFE01000109.1 GCA_001464575.1 Acidobacteria bacterium Ga0077553
GACGTAGGTGAGTTCGCCGAATTCGAAATCCCGGCCGGGCACCAGGAGGCGATAGGCCGTGGGGGTCCAATCGCCGCGGATGTGCTCATAGCGGGCATCCGCCACGACGCCGACCACTTCGGTGAGGGGGCCGGAATCGCGCCAGCCTTGCTGGAAGGTGCGGCCCACGGCGTCTTCCGTGCCGAACAATTTGCGGGCGAGGGTTTGGTTAATGACGACGCGCGGGACGGGCGCTTTCTGGTCTGCTTCGACGAGCAGGCGGCCGGCGCGGAGTTGGAGGGCGAGGGTCTCCGGATAGTTGGGGAGGGAGGGATGGACGGCGTAGGGAACAGGTTGGGGAGAGCCAGAGACACGACACGTGTCCCACCAGCCGCCTCCGCTCATGGGACGGACGAAGGAGGCGGAGGCCATGGTGACGCCGGGCAGCGCTTCGAGGCGGCGCTGGAACTCCCGGTAAAAGGGGTAGGCGTCGGCGGGCTTGGTGCCGGCCTGCAGCGCATCGACGGTGAAGAGAAGTAACCGCTGTTTATTGAAGCCGTACTCGTTGCGATAGAGGTTTTGCAGCGTCGCGGCGAAGAGTCCGGCGGCGACGATGAGCACAGTGGCGATGGCGACCTGCGAGACGCGCAGTGCTCCGGTGAAGCGAGTCTTGCGCTGCGGGAGACCGGGCTGCAACTGGCGGGTGGCGGCTTGGCGGGCCGGCCAGATGCCGAAGAGCAGGGTTACCAGCAGCGCGACCGAGGCGGTGAAGGCCAGGATGCGGAGATTGGGCGCACCGCCATCGAGAAGCTGGATTTCGTGGTGGCCAGGAAGCAGCGGGATGAGCAAGCCGACGAGGCCGTTCGCGAAAACTACAGCGAGCGCCGAGCCGAGCAGAGCGAGCACCAGGAACTCGGCGAGGAACTGTCGCATGAGCCGGGCGGCGGATGCGCCGAGGGAGAGGCGGACGAGGATCTCCTTATCGCGCGCGACAGCTCGGGCGAGCAGCAGGTTGGCGACGTTGGCGCTGGCAATGAAAAGGACCAGCACCATCATGCCCATAAGTACCTGCAGCGGCTCAGAGAACTGCCGGCGGATATCGCTAAGGCTCGCTGCCGCGGGCTCAAAGCGCAAGGTGGGGGTGGACTGCGGATCAGGTGGCGCCGCGGAAAGGCTGGCGAGGAATGCGGCGTTCTGGCGGTCGGTTGGTAGGGCGGCGTTGGGGATGCGGGCGATCAGCTTGACCCACCAGAAGTCCGCGTTCGTGAACGGTTGATCCTTCTCGCGCATCGTGCCACCAAGCAGCGGTACCAGCCGCAGGGGCAGGGTGAGATCGGGGTAAGCGCCGACCTCATGGCCATAGAAGGACGGGGGCGTGACGCCCACCAGTTCGACGGCATGACTGTTGATTCGGATGGTGCGACCGATGGCAAGGGGGTCACTGGCGAGCTGATTTTTCCAATAGCGGTAGCTGGCGATGGCGACCGGCGGTGCGCCGGGCTGGTCGTCGTCGAGGCGGAGCAGACGGCCCCGATAAGGGGGCACTCCCAGCAGGCTGTGGTAGTTGCCGGAGACGGCCTGGACGGAGGTGGATTCGGCGCGGCCCGTGGCATTGACGCTGGCAAGTTGCGGGTTGAGGAAGCCGGCAAGGGCCATCTGATCGCGGAGCCGCTCATAGGCTGGGTACGAGAACGGGTTGCCAATGCTTCCGGACTCCCCAACGGGGGCTTTGTCGACGGCTCCAATAGCCATCTTCATGGCCGGCTCCTTCTCGGCCTTCCACTTCACGGCGTAGAGTTCCGATGGCCTCTCGACGGGCAGTTCGCTGAGGAGCAACGAGTCGATCAGCGTGAAGATGGCGGTGTTGCCGCCCATGCCGAGGCCGAGCGAGAGCACCGCCGCGGCGGAGAGCACGGGGGAACGGCGGAGCAGGCGCAGGGTATGGCGCATGTCGCGGCCGAGGTCGAAGAACCAGTTGGCTGGCCGCTGTTCGCGGCACTCTTCCTTGAGCGACTCGATGGGGCCAAACTCGAGACGGGCTTGGCGGAGGGCGTCCGCGGGCGACAGACCATTGCGTTCCAACTCCGCAGCGCGCAGGCGCAAATGGTGCTCGAACTCGTCGTGCAACTGCTGATCGGCTCGGGACATGATCGGCCTCCTATCGCGCGGTTCCCATCACAAGACCAATGGCGGCGGACATGCGGCGCCAGTTCTCGGTCTCTTCGGCGAGCTGTTTCTTTCCGGCTTTGGTTAGCGAGTAGATTTTCGCCATGCGGCCCTGCTCGGACTCCTTCCACTCCGCGGCGAGCCAGCCCTTCTTCTCCAGGCGATGCAGAGCCGGGTACAGGCTGCCCTGCTGCACCTGGAGCACGTCTTGCGAGATCTGCTGCAAGCGGCTGGCAATGGCGTAGCCGTGCTGCGGCTCCAGGGCGAGGACCTGCAGGATCATCATGTCCAGCGTGCCTTGCAGCAGGCCGGCGGCTTTGGGTTCAGGGGTGGGAGGCATAGATACCTTGATGCTCTACATACATCATGCATCTAGGTATGCAGAGCATCAAGGTATCTAGCGTGTAAATTCTGCCTGCTTTTTCTTGGGCAGTTTCGCGAGGACGAGTTCGTAGGCGGTGCGGAGGAGGGGTTCGAGTTCCTTGCGCGGCAGCGCGTCGGCTCGCTCGAGGGCGACCCACTGGCCGCGCGCAAAGTAGGGTGCCTGGATAATGTTTGGCCGTTCGGTGAGTTCGCCGAAGGCCTCTGGCAGGCACTTAAAAGAGAGCACGACGGCTTGTGGCTCCAAGGTTTGGATGGCGAAAATCTTGCCGCCGATGCAGTAGGCCAAGTGCTCCCACTTGACCTCTTCCGTAGCGCCAGGCAGGCTCAGGCAAAAGGAGCGGACCCAGGAGAGCTTCATTCTGAAAATCAGTGTAACGCCATGGACATCCATCCAACTTGCGTCAGCGGACGTGGTTGGATAAAAGTAAGGCAGTCGTTTTTCTTAATCAATTTGCTGGAACGCGTAACGGTTCTGGCGGGAGCGTGAATTCATGCAACTTCGAGTCCTGGCGTTTGTGTTGGCCGGAGGTAAGGGCACTCGCCTTTACCCGCTGACCAAAGAGCGCGCCAAGCCAGCGGTGCCGTTTGGGGGCCGCTATCGCATTATCGATTTCGTGCTCAGTAATCTGGTGAACTCGGGCGTCTATTCGACGTATGTGCTGATCCAGTTTAAGAGCCAGTCCTTGCTGCAGCACATCCGCGATGGCTGGGAGTTCAGCGGACTGCTGAAGAATCATTTCGTGATTCCGGTGCCGGCGCAGATGCGTTCGGCCGGTGAGACTTGGTACCGGGGCACGGCGGACGCCGTCTACCAGAACATCAACCTGATCGAGCAGGCGGATCCGCACCTGGTGGTAATCTTTGGCGCCGATCACATTTACCGGATGAACATCCGCGACATGATCGAGTTCCACGAACAGAAGCGGGCGCAGGCCACCGTGGCGGCCATTCCGGTGGACAAACAATACGCCAGCGAGTTTGGCGTGATTGAGGCGGGCAGTGATGGCCGTATCCACGGCTTCCACGAGAAGAACCCGAACTCGCCGACGATTCCCGGCAAGCCGGACCAAGTGTACGCGTCGATGGGCAACTATATTTTCTCGACCGGTATGCTGCTGCGCGAACTGTACGCCGACGCGGAAAACGAAAACTCCTCTCACGACTTCGGCCGGGACATCCTCCCTTCCCTGATTGGCCGCAGCGAGATGTACGCTTACGATTTCCAGACGAATAAGATTCCGGGTGACCCCGCGGGGGCGCAGTCCTACTGGCGGGATGTCGGCACGCTGGAGGCCTACTACGAAGCGAATATGGACCTGCGGTCCGTGGACCCGGCGTTGAACTTGTATAACCGCGAATGGCGGCTGCGCACCGCCGGCTACGAGGACCCGCCGGCCAAGTTCACCTTCGACGAAGAGGGGCGGCGGGGCGCGGCCATTGACTCGATTGTCGCGGGCGGCACGATTCTTTCGGGTGGTTCGGTGAAGAACTCCGTGATTGGCCGCGGCTGCCGGATTCATGCCGGCGCGATGGTGGAAGATTCGATTGTCTTCGACAATTGCGATATCGGCCGGCGGGCGAAGATCAAGCGGGCGATTCTCGATAAGAACGTGCGGGTGCCGGAAGGCGCGACGATCGGCTACGACCTGGAGCAGGACGCCAAGCGGTACCACGTTACCGAGAGCGGCATCGTGGTGGTAGAAGGCCATCGCAGCCACGTTGACGTGGCCACGATGCAGGTTTAAGCCGGTTGTTTCTTTTCGACGAACGATAGGCCGAGGCCGACGGCGATCACCACCAGGCACCCGATGACGTTGTACCAAAGGAACGACGCCATCCCGCTAAAGTGCAGGGTGAAGATCGCCGCCTCCCCGGCGATGACCCCAATGAAAGCCGCCCACGGGCCGACGCGCTTGGTGTACATCGCGAGCACGAAGACGCCGAGGATGCCGCCGTAGAAGAACGAACCCAGCAGGTTCACCGCTTCGACGAGCGAACCCATGTTCCGAGCGAACTGCGCGGTTACCACGGCATAGATGCCCCAGAATATCGTGGCGATGCGGGCCGCCCACAGATAGTGCCGGTCGTCAGCCTCCTTTTTGAGGTACCGCCGGTAGACGTCCACAATCGACACCGTGGCCAGGGAGTTGATCTCCCCGGAGATGGTGGACATGGCGGCCGCGAGGATGGCGGAGATGACCAGGCCGACCAGGCCGACGGGCAGATAGGTTGTGACGAAATTCAAGAAGATGTAGTTGGTATCGTTAAAACCTTTCTCGTCCAAAATGCGCTCGGCGAGTTTGGAGCCATCCTGTCGTACGATTTCGAATTCGGCGGCCGCTTGCTGATAGGCGGACTTGTCGCGTGCAATGTTCTCGGCAGCTGCGCGGCGCTTGGCAAAGGCGGCATCGTAGCGGGCCTTCAATTCGGGGTATTCGGCCGATTTCTCGATGCTCGATTGGGCGTGCTTCTGGAAGAGCAAGGGCGGCTGGTTGTAGGTAAAGAAGGCGAACACGATGCAGCCAGTGAGCAGGATGATGAACTGCATTGGCAGCTTGGCCACGGCATTGAACAGCAGGCTCAGGCGGCTCTGCGCGATGGAGCTGCCGGTCAAGTACCGCTGGACCTGGCTCTGGTCGCAGCCGAAATAAGACAGCGCGAGGAACATGCCGCCAAAGATGCCGCTCCACAGGTTGTAGCGATCGTTCCAGGAGAAGGCGGTGACGATGGGGTTGATCTTCCCGGCCCCGCCGGCGACTTCGAGCGCCCCCAAAAAGCCGACCTCAGCGGGCAAGAGCCAGATGGCCGTCAACAAGGCGATGCCCAGCCCGAAAAACATGATCAGCATCTGGTAGAAGTCGGTCCAAGTGATGGCTTTGACTCCGCCTAAGGCGGTGTAAAGAATCACGGTGATGCCCATGACGATGGTGGTGACTTCGGCAGACCAGCCGAGGATGACCGTCAGCACGATGGCCGGGGCGGACAAAGCAAGACCGACGGCGAGGCCGCGCTGAATGAGAAACAGAATACTGACGAGCAGCCGGACTTTGCTATCGAAGCGCTGCTCCAGGTACTCGTACGCCGTATAGACGTTCGCACGATGAAATATCGGAACAGCGGTGACGCTAAGAATGACCATGGCAATCGGCAGGCCGAGATAGAACTGCACGAAGCGCATGCCATCGACGTAGGCTTGGCCGGTGGTGGAGATGAAGGTGATGGCGGAGGCTTGCGTCGCCATGATGGAAAGGCCCATGGCGTACCACGGCATCGTGCGCCCAGCACGCAAATACTGGTCGGTCGTGTTGCTGCCGCGAGCCTTCCAGAGGCCGTAGAAGATCACCCCGCCAAGCGAGAGGAAGAGAACAACCCAATCAAAAAATCTCATGTCCAGGCCTGGCCAAACCAGTAGAACAGAGCGATCAGCACGACGAGATAGACGAGGACGGCCGTATACAGCCGGGGCCAGGTACCGAGAATGGGTGGCGGTTCATCAATCATGGTTTTCCCGCGGAGAGGAGATTGGCAAAGATCCGGAAGGCGCCGGGCACCCCGTTCGGCAACTGGCGAAACCAGCTGAGCGGGCTGAAGACGTAAGCGCCCTTGCCAATAGGAGCATACAGGGTTCCGCCGCGCGATGCTTTCTCGCCGGGATCGCTCATCGTAAAAAGGCTGGTGTAGCGCTCGTCAAAGCTAGAGGCGAAGTACAGCCCGCGCTCCTGCACCCAGCCTTCAAAATCCTTGTTCGTGATGCGGTTGGGCTTCTGCATCAGCGGATGGGTGGATAAAAACTCGACGGGCGATTCTTCGACCGTGACCCGTTCGTTGGCAGTGGTGAACGGGTAAGGGCCCGCCTTGTCGAGGATCTTCGGGTTGCCTCCCCAGAAGCCGCCTTCGACCACGTTGTACTGCACGACGACGGTGCCTCCCGCTGCGGCGAAATCATAGACGCGCTGGATGTTGGCCCGAAGATCGGCCCGGGTGTTGAATGCGCGCACGCCGGTAACAATGGCGTCGTACTGCTTCAGGTCGCTGGCGGCCAGGTCGTTAGCGGAGAGCAACGTGACGTCGCAGCCCATCTGGCGCAGGGCCTGCGGCACCTCATCACCGGCGCCCATCACGTAACCGATTTTCCGCGAGAGCGTTTTCACATCGACGCGGACGGCTTTCGCGGAGGCTTCGCTAAAGACTGCCTGCGGCGCGATATGCGGATACTCGACCGAGAGCATGGAGAGGGCGAACTCGCGCCCACCCACTTCGACCGAAGCGCTGATCGAGGCCACGGACTCGCCCGCGGGCGGCGTCACCTGGAACTTCACCGTCGTCTGCTCGGCCGCATCACCGAGAGAGAACGGCTGTCCGGCGGGCTGCACGGACCAACCGGCCGGCACCCGCAGTTTCGCCACTCCGGCGGCCTTGGCTTGCATCGCGGTGATTTGGACGGAGACTTCCCGCGGCTTGGTATCGGCGAACAGGAACGATTTTTCGCTGAGCGCTACCGTAGCCGGCGGGGTGAACACCAGCGGCCGGGTGAGTTCGCCATAGATTCGATCGGTATAACGATGCCAGACCGGCCGGGTGAGTTCGAGGGGCTGGCCGTTGACCGTCAATTGAAACTTGGCGTGCAGGGCGGCGGGCTGCTCGGCGTCGCGCAGAACGGCTTGATCTTCGATGGTGTACATCGTTTCGAGCTTGGGTTTGGCGAGCCAGTACTGGCGGGTGAACGGCTGCGTAGTGGGCACGTTGACGGTGGCGGCCACGACTTCGTTTACGCCCGCCGCCAGCGGCTTGTTGATCGCCTGCGGACTTTGGATGGTGACGCCGTTCCACTGCACCGCGACCGGCGACCGGTTGACGGCGAGGAGCCGGACGCTGAGCGGCGCGCCAGGGACCGCATAGTACTTGTCGGCGCTGGCGTCGACGAACAGGCCGAGGCAGTCGGCGATGGTCTCATCGAGGGTGCGGAGCTTATCCGCCACGGCCGGATGATCGAGCTTCTCCATCGCCCGGCGGGCGGCGAGCAGGGTGGGAACGATGGATTCCGGCTGGCGCGGGTTGTACGCGGCTTTGGCCTGGGCCAGCAGCTTGGCCGTTTCCGCGCTGCCGGGGACGCGGGCCCACGTGGTATCCACACCTTCGAGCAGATCGCTGGCCGCGGGGTCGCCGGCCACGTTGACGAAGTAGTTTTTCTGCGACCCGCGATCTTCGCGCGCGCCCATGGCCTGGCTGCGGTGCTGGCTCCGCGAGATGGCGGCGACCTCGCCAAATGACAGGCCGGTGATGGGATCGTAGACGCCGAGGTCGAGGCCGATCTTATTGGGCATCTTCTCGGCTTCGGCCTGCATTTGCGGGGTGAACGAAGGGACATTCAGCAGCAGGCGTTTCGCTTTCCACGGCTTCAGCTTCTGTTCCGGGAACCGGGCGGGATCGGCGGCGGCGGCAAACGCCTCCTTGCCGAGAATGGAGGAAGCCTGGTGCTGGCCGTGACCGTCGCGCGGAGTGCCGGAGAAGCGCAGGACAATGACGTCGGGCTGGAAGGAGCGGATGGTGTAAACGACGTCGCTCAGCACCTTTTCCCGATCCCACTTGGCGAGCGTTTCCGCGGCAGTTTTCGAAAAACCGAAATCGATGGCGCGGGAGAAAAACAGTTCCTGCGTGCGAATGACGCCCATCAGTTCGCCCTGTTCGCTGCCGATCAGGTTCTGACCGCCTTCGCCGCGGGTGAGCGACAGATAAGCGGTGCGCATCTGGCGGCCTCGGGCGAAATAGGCCAGCAGCGCGGTGTTTTCATCGTCCGGATGGGCGGCAATCATCAGCACATTGCCGACGGTTTGCAGCCGTTCGAGGGACAGTTGGATCTTCGCGGAGCCCGTCAGCGGGCGCTGGGCGAAGGCAAAGGTAACCGAGAAAAGTACAAGTAGACCGAGACGGAGCATTCCCATTCCTCCTTAGTTTACCCGGACGGGCGCGGGCGGTATTAGACTGTGGGTCATGGTGTGGCTACTCCTTTTAACTGCTGGCGGGCTGATGGCCGCCGATTCCAACTGGCCGCAGTGGCGAGGTCCGTCGCAGCACGGCAGCTCCCCTTCGGCGAAAAACCTGCCCGTGAAGTGGACCGAGACCGAAGGACTCCTCTGGAAGACTAAGATGCCGAGTTGGAGCGCCGCGACTCCGGTGATTTGGGGCGACACGATTTATGTGACGACCGCGGAGGCTGGTTTCGCCAGCGCCACCTACGAAACTCGCAATTTGCGCCGGGCGGGCGAGCCGACCAACGACAAGATTTTTCTGCTCGCGCTTCGCCGGAAAGACGGCACCGAGAAGTGGCGGGTGACCATCCGCCGTCGCCCATCACCGACGGCCAGCACATCTGGACCACCACGGGGCACGCGCGGATCGGCTGCTATACGGCCGCGGGGAAGGAGGTCTGGAAGCGCGACCTGATCGCCGACTATGGCGAGATCGGCATCAACCACGGGTACGCCTCCTCGCCGCTGCTCGACGGCGACCGGATTTACATCAACGTCATCCATGGCTTCACGACCGAGAAGCCCTCGTACATTTTGGCGCTGGATAAGAAAACGGGCAAAACGCTGTGGCGCCATGAGCGTCCGGCGCCCGCGCAGAAGGAGTCAAAAGACAGCTACTCGACGCCGCAGATGGCGATGGTGCAGGGCAAGCAACAGTTGATCATTACGGGTGGCGACGTCGTCACGGGTCATGAGCCCTCGACCGGGGTGGAGCTGTGGCGGGGGCGCCTCGGCGGTGGTAGTGGGCGACATCGTGCTTTGGGGGGCGAGCCGGGGCCGGCCGTTTCTGGCACTGCGGGCGGGCGGCAAAGGCGACATGACGGGCAAGAGCGAGATCTGGACCAACAATCTGGGTCCGGACGTGCCCACGCCGGCCAGCGACGGGAAGTATCTTTACGTCTTGAACGATAAGGGCATCATGAACTGCCTGGAGATCGCGACGGGCAAGGTGGTTTATGAGGGGCAGCGGATTGAGCTTGGCACGTACAGTTCGTCGCCTTTGTTGGCCGATGGGAAGCTGTATTGCACGAATGAAGAGGGGGTGACGACGGTGGTGAAGGCCGGTCCGGAGTTCGGCATTCTGGGTGTGAGCCGGGTGGAGGGATACACCTTGGCGAGCCCGGTGGCCGTGGACAACCAGCTCTTCATCCGGACGGGCGAGGCGCTGTATGCCATCGGAAAACCTTAGGGCGGAACTATCCGGGAACGTTTTGCATCCGATAACCGTTAGGTGAGGTGTAGGAGCAATTGAACACAATGAATCTTCGTGGTTTTCTCGCAACTGGTTTGTTTTTGGCCTCGACCGCGTTTGGCGCCGACGCCGGGCTGCTGAATCTCGTGATGCCGAACGCGAAAGTGATCGCCGGCATGGACATTGCCCGCGCCAAGGCTTCGCCGTTTGGCCAGTTCTTCATGAAGAACATGAACATGAAGGACGAGGATCTGGCGAAGTTTACCGCCATGACCGGTTTCGACCCCACGCGAGACCTGACCGAGGTGGTGATTGCCTCCGTCGATACGAACACCAAGGGGAACAACGCCATCCTGCTCGTGCGGGGGAACTTTGATCCGGCCCGCCTGAAACTGGCTCTGGCGCAGAACGGCATGAACGTGGTGCAGATGGTGATGGGCATCGAGATGTTTTCGAAGAAGGACGACAAGAATAGCGTGGCCTTCATCGACAGTGGTTTGGCGGTGGCGGGCGATTCGGTGGCCGTGAAAGCAGCGCTGGAACGCCGGGCAGGCGGCAGCGGGCTGCCGGCCGCGACCTACGCCAAGGCGCAGGATATGAGCCGCGAGAACGACATCTGGATGGTGACCTCGGTGCCGGTTTCGCAGTTTGCCGAGAAGATGCCGGACAACACGCCGGGTCAGATCAACGGCATGATGAAGGGCGACATGTTCAACAGCATCGAACAGGCCGCGATGGGGGTGAAGTTCGCCGCCACGATGTTGAACGTGACGATGGAAGCCGCCGTCCGCAGCGAGAAGGACGCGACTGCGATGGCCGATGTCGCCCGGTTCCTTTCGGGAATGGTGCAACTCAACCGGGACAAGCCGGAAGTGGCTGGACTGGCGACGGCGCTCGACTCGATGAAACTGACGACGGATGCCAAGAATGTCCGGATGACCATCAGCGTGCCGCAGTCCGAAATCGAGAAGATGATGCAACAGGGCAAGGCCCGGGCGAATACGAAGAAGATCTAAGCGTCAACGGGCGAGATTAGCCAACATGTCAGCCTCTTTTTCATGGGCACTGGAATCGAGGCTGCTCAGATTGCCGCTAATCATATCTACCTTGACCCAACTCCCCCACGGCGGCGAGTACGTGTAGTCGTCGCCGTTGGGCTTGCTTCTGACCCAGGCTGTTCCCCCGAGGTAAGATCCCTTTCCGTACTGCCGAGGGTGATTTTCAGTCACGCAGATGGAGATGTAGGAAACCTGCCCGTTGTCACCAAACCTGATGCTGCTCTCCGGGAATAGAGGGGTTGTACCTTCGACCTGTACGATCTGCTCCGATCCGATCTGCACCTCGACGCCGCTTCGCAGGACTCCGGCTCCATAGTAGCTATTGCGAACCTTCACTTCGAAGATGGTATCTTCGGAAACATAGCCGGGGTAGATGGTCAGCACGTGCGCATAGGGCCCGATATTGCTCTCGCCTCGGACGCGATAGTTCGCCAGCAGGTCGAGCAGCGCTTGGGCCTCACTGGCGGGAGAGCCGCTGCCCAGGCTGACGGTCGTCCATTCGAAGAACACGTTTTCGCCGCCGTGATTCTTCCCAAAGCAGCAGTGCTTGGCGAATGATTCGTATTGGTTGGCCATCAGCAGGTTCGCAATCACGCAACCTCCGATGATGAGGACCGAGCCGATACCTCCCGCGATCAGGCCGACGGGCCCAAATACCGCCGAGCTCGGCAGGATGGCGCCAGCCAATACCATGGCCCCACCGAAGGCGACGGTTGCGGCACCCATCGTCGCAATTCCCTTCCCCGTCGCCACCCCGTAGTCATTCTTGGCTAGACCGTCCGTGACCATGTCCCCCTGAAACTGCATCATGTCGACGACGCCCGAGACGAACCCCGCGGCGCCACCGATTCCCCTCAGGATGCGCTTGCCCGTTTCGCGGGCGAGGACCTGCTCCAGCAGTCCAACACCATGGGCGGTCAGGTCCACGGCCGCGCCGATGAGAGACCGCAACTGCGATGGTCCCCAGGTTCGCAGGTCCCGGCCGTCGGGATCAGAATCCTGATAGCTTTTCAGGGAGTTGCAGAAGTTCATCACCTCAATCACCGTACCCGCTGTGGCCTTCATTCCGGTGGCCACGTCGGCATAGTCAGCGTGCCACTTGTTCAATCCCGTCGGTGCCGGTGGGGCTTTGGCCAGTTCCGCGAGCCGATGCGCCTCCTCCGCTTTCTGCACCAGAACGGCGAGATTCCGGTTGAACTTCCTCCCCGAGGCGGAACTCATCCCGAGGCCCCGGCGGAGATCCTTGCCCTGGACGATATTGCGGGCGATTGTCTTTGTCTGTCCGGAAAGCCCCTCAATATCAACATTTTTCAAGTAGGCCTTGAGCAGTTCGAGTTGGGAGGGTGTCTTCACCGGATCCCAAGCGGTAGTGAGCTGGCGGAACAGCGGCGGGAGCAGGTTTTCGAAAACCGACAGTGCAGCCAACCAGGCGTACCGAAACTCGCCAAAAGCTAACGGCGGTGTTTCCATCCCGGTGGCAAACAGATACTTGCCCGGCAGCCGGTGCGGATTCGCCACCGTGTTCGCGGCGAACATGCGGCCGGGTTCGCATTCACAAATTCGCCCCGTGACGATCCCCCATTGCTGGTAACAAATCGCCAACGCCCCGGCGCCGGCGTTGATGCCAGCCATCTCTACCGCCCGATGCTCATGGGAGTCCACCAGATGGGCGAGGTAGGCCATGGCCTCCTCCGCCTTTCGGCGATGGCTCAGTTCCTGTTGCTTGTAGGCATCTACAGTTCGTTTCGGCTCGCCCGGCAGCAGTTCGTTCCTCACCCCCGCGGCATCGTCGGCGGCGACTAAAGCATCCAGCACACCCGCGATGAACAGTTTGGCTTGGCGGTTGGCGTCTCCGGTCCAGGATTGCCAGGCGTCGAGGCGCGGGATGTAGTAGTGGGTGTGCGCGTCCGCAGCCCAATGGAACGGATCTGGCACCTCGACGATCTCATCGATCGATTGCGTGAAGGCCTCGCGGATGCACGTCGTATCGGTTCTGTTGAGTAGAAACTCCCGGGCATGGGCCGAGAGCCGGATCGGAGAGAGGAAAAAGTCGTAGTTCTTGGGTGCCCCTTCGGGCCCGGGGTCGAGCAGGAGGTAGCCGCCGGATTTCTTCGTTAACGCCGCCGTCGGCGAAGGGCTCAGCGTGAACTCCCACGCCGTCGCGGTCCGCGCGTAGACTTCGGCAAAATAGGCCCCATCGAGCAGCACATAGATCCACTTGTCGACAATGGCGGCGCTCGTATCTCCTGGATAAAGCAGTTCCCGGATGGAGACCCGGAGCGTGCGGTCGAGCGTGACTTGGCCCTTCTCCTCCTCGTCCTTACAGGCGAAGATCTGTCCAGGCACCGGGGTAAAGTTTAAGCAGGTCTCCTGCCGGGCCTTCCAGCGGTACTGCGGAATCACGTGGAATTGAAACTCTCCCCCGCCCTCTTGGCACACTAACGGTTCCGTGACATTCCCCATGACCGGCTAACCCCCATGCTCCTGCAGAATTCGTTGGCGCAACGCTTCGTCGAGCTCTCCCGAGCCGGAGACGTCGTATTTGCTCATGAACATGGCGATTGCCTCGACCGTTGCGTCGTCCATCTCTCCGGTAACCTCGCAGGGGCATTCGAGGTTTTTCAGCCGCTGCTGCACGCCGCGCAGTTCCGTGATGGGATCGAGGTGGCCGAGCATGATGAAGTACTTTTCCGTCTTCTTCTCGGCGAACAACACCAGCTCTCCGCGGGTTGCCTTGGGTGGCACGAACTGGGAGATATAGCCATCGGCATCCGTCTTCCCCTCGTAGGTGTCTCCCTCCACAAGAAGGTGATACTGTACGCCTGGCCGCGGCTTGCCGTAGGCCCGCAGGCAGAAGCGAAGCTTCGCCATCGCCCCTTTGCGTTCAAACTTGTGGGTTTGGTCGGTAGACTTGCTGGTTTCCCGCATCCGTTTGGCGGGGATCACCACCTCGTCGCCCTCCAGAAGGACGTTCGGGTTCTTTCGCAAGGCCTTCAATTCGGCGTTGGCACTGTGGTTCCACAGGGTACTCCAATCGAAACCATACTCAACCGCGATGCTGGTGATGCAGTCGCCACTGCTTACGACGTGAATTTGTTCCGGCACATGGAGCAACTCGTCGACGATTTCCCAAAGGGCTCACTTCTGCGAGGAAATTTCTTCGAGCAACCAGCGGGCCCGCAGGCTGGCGTTCCGCAGCCCCATCTCGTCCGGCCGGGCCCCTTGGCGCGAAAACACCTCCGCCGCGCGTGCCGCCGCGGCGGCGCACTCCCGATGGCGGACAAAATCGGTAGCGACGCACGCCCCCCGCATGACCGCATCCAGGTACTCTCCGTTCGGCCCCTTGGCCAGCAGCCGCTCCTCCAAATCGAAGGGCTCCGTTCTCTCGATACGAATGGCCGGGCGCTCGGCCGGGATGCTTGCGAGCTCTCCGAACTCGACGGTCCACCGCGACCATTGGTCCGGCAGATAGTGCCGCACATGCTGCACGATCCGGATCCGCATCGCCTGGCGCATTCCGCCGGCCAGCTTCACGTCGCCGATCCAGGCGGACTCGTAGTCCTCCGGCGTCCCCTTGGCCTCCAGCGCGACCGTGACGGCCTCAATGGCCAGCGCCGGGGCTACGGCCTCGGCCGCCCGCAGCAGGAGCTCCACATCCTCCAGCCGGGCGCGTTCACGCGGAAAATTGGCGAGCAGCAGGGGGAACAGTTCCGGCCGTTCGGCGGCCGCGGGAATGTGAAACGCGCCCGCCCGGAGGGCTTCCTCGATCAACTCCGGCCGTCTTCGGATCAGGAAGCTAAACGCCCGCCCCCGGTAGTCAGCCTGCCACGCCGCAGCCTGCCGAATCGGCGCGTCGGTGGCGAAGCGCAGGGCTAGGGCCGGGTCCACGTCAGCCAGCAGCTCCGCCGCGGCGGCCATGTAAAAGCCACGAGCCTCTTCGGCTCGCGCCGCACTAACGGCGAGCAGCCCCTGCTGCACTAGACGCAGGCGGGTGGGTCCGTCGGCAACGAGTTCGGCGGCCGAGAAAAGCGTGTCGGCTCGCATGAGCGGCGTTTCGAGCAGCGCCGCCTGCTCCAGCCGCGGAAGCCACTCCGGCGGGGCCGCGCTCGCTATCGAAACAATCAGCAGCGTGGCCCACCGGAGCAACATGACAACCTTACAGGACGGAGTCGGACCAGTTTTCGAGCAGCTGCTTCACGCGGCCCGTAAACTGATCGGCCAAAGCGCCGTCGATCAAGCGATGGTCAAACGTGTTGGCCAAGTAGCAGATCGAGCGGATCGCGATGGCGTCGTTGATCACCACCGGCTGCTTTTCCACTGTGCCAACGCCCAGGATGGCGACGTTTGGCTGGTTGATCATCGGAGTTGCGAACACGCTGCCGAAGCTGCCGAAGTTCGTGACGCTGAAGGTACCGCCCTGGATGTCGGCCGGCTTCAGGCTCTTCGAACGGGCGCGAGCAGCGAGGTCGACGATATCCCGCTGCAGACCCACCACGTTCTTTTCGTCAGCGTGCTGAATCACCGGCACAATCAACCCGCCATCGAGCGCCACGGCGATCCCGATGTTGATGTCGTTGTGATACACGATGTTCTTGCCGTCGATCGACGAATTAAAGATGGGGAACTCCCGCAGCGCCTTCGCCGTCGCCGCGAGGACGAACGGCAGGAAGGTGAGGCTGTAGCCGTACTGCGCCTTGAAGGCGTCCTTCTGGCGGTCGCGCAGCTTGGCGACGTTGGTCATGTCCACCTTGTGGACGGTCGTGACGGCGGCCGAAGTCGTCTGGCTCACAATCATGTGCTCGGCGATCTTCTGCCGCATGGTCGACATGGGTTCGATGCGGTACTTGGCCGCTTCGGCTCGGGCGGGCGGCGGGGGAGCCGCGGCGGCGACCGGCGCGGGAGCGACGGGAGCAGGAGCCGCCACCACCGGGGCCGGGGCGGGAGCCGGAGCAGCCTTCGCGGCCAGGTAGGTCTCGAGGTCTTCCTTCGTGATTCGGCCACCAGCGCCGGTGCCCTTCACGTTGGCCAGGTCGATGCCGTTTTCGCGAGCCATCTTCCGGACCAGCGGCGACAGGAGGCCGAACTCAGCTTCCGCCGGTTCCACCACCGGTGCCGGAGCGGGCGGCGGCGGGGGAGGAGGTGGAGGCGGAGCAGCGGCTTCCGGAGCCGGGGCGGGAACCGGGGTTGCCGCGGGCGCTGGACCAGTGGGTTCCAACACGGCCGGGCTGGCTACCGCGACCGCCGGGGCGGACCGTATTGATCCCGATCACGGCGCCGGCTTCAAACAACGTCTCGGCGAGGGTCCCGGCGGCCGGCGACGGAATCTCGGTGTCGACCTTATCGGTGGAAATCTCAAACAGCGGTTCGTCGCGCTCCACCTTGTCGCCCGGCTTCTTCAGCCAGCGGGTCAGCGTTCCTTCGACAATGCTTTCGCCCATTTGGGGCATCACTACGTCGATCATTCGGGTGGTCTCCTACTGGTATTCGTAAACTTCTGAAAATCGTCGGCACACCGCGGACTTTACCTCGGCCATCGACGCGGCCACACCCAATTGGCGCAGCGACGTCACTGGCTTGGTCAGCCCGCACGGCACAATGTACTGAAAATATTGGAGGTCGGTCTCGACGTTCAACGCGAACCCGTGCGAGGATACCCAGCGGCTCAAATGTACGCCAATCGCGCACACCTTTGCCCCGCCGGCCCAGACGCCCGTTGCTCCCGCCACGCGCTCACCCGTCACGCCGAAATCGGCCAGTGTCCGGATGATCACCTCTTCGAGCGCCCGCACGTACGCATGTACGTCGCGCTTCCATTCGTTCAAGTGGACAATCGGATAGCCCACCAGTTGGCCGGGACCGTGATAGGTCACATCACCGCCCCGGTTCGTTTCGTAGTATTCAATGCCGGTCGCCGCCAACACTTCGGGCGAGGCCAGCACGTTGGCGGCGTGTCCGTTACGGCCCATCGTCACCACGTGAGGATGCTCGACGAGAAGCAACTGATCGGCGATCTCCCCTCTTTGCCGCTGCGCCACCAGCTCCGCTTGCAACGCGTAGGCGGCGCCCCAGCGCATGGCGCCGAGGTCGCGGACTTCGCAGGTGCGGGAAGCAAGGGCAGCCGGCATGCGTTAGAAGTTGATCGCCTGCCCGTAGACGGAGTTGAACGCTTCGCCCAAAGCTTCGTAGAGCGTCGGGTGTGCGTGAATCGTGTTGATCATCGTGTCGACGGTCGCCTCGGACTCCATGGCCGCCACGGCCTCGGCAATCAGTTCATACCCGTGCGGGCCGATGATGTGGACCCCAAGAATTTCGCCGTACTTGGCGTCGCTCACAACCTTCACGAAGCCTTCGTGATGGCCCAGGATGGTCGCCTTCGAGTTGCCGACAAACGGGAACTTGCCCACCTTTACATCGAATCCCTGCGCCTTGGCCTGCGCCTCGGTCAAGCCGACCGAACCGATGCCCGGCTCCGTGTAGGTTGCGCCCGGAATGCGATTGCGCTTGATCGGGGTGAACTTCTTGCCCGCAATCTTCGCTACCGCGACCATCCCTTCGGCCGTCGCCACATGGGCCAACTGCGGGGTGCCCGCCACCACGTCACCGATCGCGTAGACACCCGGTTCCGCGGTCTGTTGGTCCGGGCCCACCTTGATGAAGCCGCGGTCGAGTTCCGCCTTGGTGTTTTCGATCCCAATCGATTCCGTGTTGGGCTTGCGGCCCACCGCAATCAGCAGCTTTTCGACGTTGAGCGTTTCCACTTTGCCGTTCGCCAGCGTGACTTCGAGCGAAACACCCGCGTCGGTCCGCTGAATGTTGGCCGCCTTCGCCCCGGTCTCGACTCGAATGCCGATCTTCCGGAAGTACTTTTCGAGTTCCTTCGAAACGTCCTCGTCTTCCACCGGCACCACGCGCGGCAGCATTTCGAGTACAGTCACGTCCGCGCCAAAGCGCTTGAAAATCGAAGCAAACTCCACGCCCACGGCGCCCGCGCCGATGATGGCGAGCGACTTCGGGACCGCGGTGAGGTTCAAGATTTCAATATTGGTCAGGATCCGCTCGGCGTCGGGCGCCAAACCCGGAATCATCCGCGCCTCAGATCCCGTGGCGATCATGATGTTCTTGGTCTCAAGGCGGCGGGTGCCTTCGCTGGTCTCCACGTCCACCTGGCCCGGCGCGACAATCTTGCCGTAGCCCCAGATCACTTCCACCTTGTTCTTCTTCATCAACATCTCGACGCCCTTGGCGTGCTTGTTGATGATGGTCGTCTTCCGCTGCAACACAGCCGGATAGTTCAGACGGGGATTCTCGCAACTCACGCCCTGCTCTTCGGCGTGGGTGAAGTAGTCCCACACTTCGGCGCTATGCAGCAGCGCCTTGGTCGGAATGCAACCGACGTGCAGACACGTTCCTCCCAGCTTCGGAGCCTTTTCAATGATCACGGTCTTGAGACCGTACTGTCCAGCCCGGACTGCGGCGGAGTATCCACCCGGCCCGCTGCCGATGATTACCAGATCATAAGCCATTTTTTTCAGTGTAACATCGCACTTGGGACAGCCGTCCAAAACCCAGATCCTATGCGGCCTCTATCAGCCCTTCTCCTCTGCGCCCTGTGCACCCCCGCCGCCTCGTTTGAAATCGAAGCCATCCGCGTCACGGGGCTGCACCGGCTGCCGGAGGCCAAGGTGATTGAGGCCCTCGGGCTGCGGGTGGGGCAGAAGGCGGACAAGCCGGATTTCGACGCCGCACAGCAGCGCCTGGTCGACCGCGGCGTCTTCGCGAGCGTAGCCTATTCCTACAAGCCGGGCCCCAATCTGCGCGGCTTTGCCGTGACGTATGAGGTGGCCGAAATCGAAACGGTCTTCGCCTGGAAGTTCGAAGAGCTCCCCGGCCCGGAGGCCGACCTTGAAAAACTACTCCGCCAGGATCCGCTCTTCGCCGACAAGCTCCCGGCGACGGAAAACGTTCTGCAGCGTTATGCGAAAACCCTCTCCGAACACTTGAAGATCCCCGTGGTCGGCCGGGTCTACGGCGACCGCCCTGGCGATCCCTATATCGTCTTCCGGCCGAACCGGCCCCGGGCCGTCATCGCCCAGGTCTCCTTTGCGGGGAACAGCGCGGTGCCGGTAGCCGACCTCCAGATCAAGATGGCCTCCATTGCCATCGGCACGCCCTATATCGAGGAGAACTTTCGCGAACAGCTAATGAATCAGGTGAAGCCGCTTTACGAGATCCGCGGTCTGGTCCGCGCCTCGTTTCCGAAAATCGAAGTCAAGCCGGCGGCTGATGTTGAAGGCCTCGCCGTGGTGGTCCATGTCGCTGAAGGCGAGCCGTACGCCCTCGCCGATGTGAAGGTGGTTGGCGCGCCGCAGGAGCTCGCCGATGCCGGCGAATTCAAAAGGGACGAGGTTGCCAACTTCGGATTGATCTTCGAGGGCGTCAGCAAGATGCGGCAAGCTTTACGGGGCAACGGCTACATGAAGGTGGCCACGGAAGTGAAGCGGGCCTACGACGATGCCAAGAAACAGGTCACCGTCTTCGTCCACGTCACGCCCGGGCCGCAGTACCGCATGGGCAAGTTCTACTTCACGGGCCTCGACATCATCACCGAACCGTATGTCCGCAAACTGTGGGGCCTGAAAGAAGGCGACCCGTACCGCGATGGCTACCCCAACCGCGTCATCCAGCGAATTCAGGACGAAGGCCTGCTCGACGGCGTCGGCGCGATTGAGCCCAAACTCAACATCGACGACCGGAAGCTGATCGTCGATGTCACCATTCAGTTCAAGGGCGTGCCGAAGCCCGCAGAAAAAAAGAAGCAGTAAGCCGGGGCTTACTACATTCCACAGTGCCAAAAGCGCGTCCAAAAGCCGCACTCGCAATCATCACAGGGTAAGCAGTCCGGAATCGGGATTTGAGCAGGCACGATAACCGCCTCTGAGCCGCCATGGTGGTGATGTCCATGGTCAATGGCGGAAACAATTCGTACGCCCCCGTTCTGCTGCGCGGCCCGGGCTGCGCGGGCGGCGGCAGTGCGTGCACAATGCTTGGGTCGCGGCCGCATCGCCGCATAACCGACCACGCCGACGGCGAGGGTCATCAAAACCACAGCAGAACCGACAAATTTGCGCATAGAAAGTTTTAGCATGGAATTGCCTCGCCATCAATAACAAAAAGCCCCGGCCTTTGCGGGAAGGCCGGGGCGTTTTGTTGAAAATCCAGAGCCAGTCTTAGAACTGATTCCAGAGATACTGATTGTAAACTTCGTGGTGGAACTGCACTTCGGCAGGCTTGACGAAGGTTCCCAGCTGACGGGCGCAACGGTCGGCCGAGGCCTGCTTCAGGTCCGCATAGCGGTCCTTCACATCCTTGCCGAAAAGCTGCGTGGTCCAGTCGGCCGCGCGGAAGTTTTCGATGGCGGTGTAGACGTTGTCCGGCAGGAACCGGTCGGCGCTGCGGAGATTCTTGATCTTCTCCGTGTTGCCGTCGAGGCCGGTCTTGAACACCGAGTAGAGCACCATGTAGGGATTGGCGTCCGGGCCCACCGAGCGGACCTCGACGCGCGAGCTCTTCTCGTTGCCGATCGGAATACGAACCATCGAACCGCGATCGGTCGCCGAAGCTTTGATCTGATTCGGGGCTTCAAAGTGCGGGTCAAGACGGCGGTAGGCGTTCACCGACGCATTCAGCGACAGGCAAATGTCATTGCCATGGGTCAGAATTCTGTCGACGAACTGCCAGCCGAACTTCGAGATCTTCTCTTCGCCCTTCGGGTCCCACATCAGGTTCTTGCCGTTCTTCATCACGGAAACGTTGGTGTGCATGCCGCTGCCGTTCACGCCAACCACCGGCTTGGGCAGGAAGCTCGCGGTCAAGCCCATCTTGGTCGCCACCTGCCGGCAGATCAGCTTGTAGATCTGGATCTGGTCGGCCGCGGTGACCACGTCTCCGTAGGAGTAGTTGATTTCGAACTGCGAAGGCGCCACTTCCGGATGGTCCTTCTCGTTCTGGAAGCCCATCGCGCGCTGCACTTCGGCGCTCGTGTCGATGAACGTGCGGAGCGGGTCGCCCGGCAACGAGTGGTAGTAGCCACCGGTGTTCACGTATTCGAACTTGCCGGTCTCGTGATAGCGGCGCTCGGCGTCGGTACCCTGGAAGAGGAAGCCTTCAATTTCGTTGGCGGCGTTCAGCGTGTAGCCGTTCGAGTCGTACAACCCGTTGGCGTACTGCTTCAAAATGCCGCGCAGGTCCGCGCCGTAGGGCGAGCCGTCCTTGTCGATCACTTCGCCAAAAACGAGCACCTTGCCCGTGCCGAAGTAGTCGGCCGGCGCCCAGTAAAAAGCGCCCCAATCCATACCCAGCCGCAGATCGCTCTCGCGTTGCGCAGTGAATCCACGGATGGACGAGCCGTCGAAGGTCAGGTTGTCCCAGCTATTGACAAGGAATTTCTTGTCATAGTCGAGCATGTGCAGACGGCCTTCGAGGTCACTGAAAAGCACGGTGACAGCCTTGATCCGCTTCTCGTCTGTCAGGTACTTCAGACGCTCCTCTTGAATCTGGTGAGCGGGAACGCGATTCTTGCGTTGCTCCTTGGCATGCAGATTCAACTCTTCCAGCTCTTCATACGAGAGCGATAAAAAGTTGCGCAGTTCGTTCGACATCAAACTCCTCGGGTGAGACGTACGGAGGGCAATCTAAACGACATGGGTCCCATCCGCCGATTTTCGATTATACCCACGGAAACCCTTTCGTAACCGTAAGAAACCGAACGGAATATTTTATGGACCCCATATCGTCTGCTGATGAACCGTCAGAAGTACAGTTTCAGGGCGAACTGGACCTGCCGCGGCGAGTTCCCCTGGTCGCCCGCGGTATTGCCGAGGACGCCAAACGTTTGCGATTGCAGGTTCAGCGAACCCATGTTGAAACGAGCCCAATTGGTGGCGTTGAACATCTCCGCCCGGAAGTCCAGACGAATCTGCTCCTTGATCGGGAACGTTTTGGCGAACGAAACGTTATTGCCGTAGATTGGGTTCGACCGGAACTTCGGGTTGTACCGCGTCATGTTTCCCATGACGTTGGCCGGCTGCGCTGGAAAGAAGCTGGCCGGTTGAATGGTCCGGTCGACCGCCGGGTCGAACTTGTTGCCCGCCGTGGCCGGCCGCCAGCCGTCATAGGTCGAGATGATCGGCCGGTTGGTGCCCGCGAAAAGCGGCAAGCCGTTCGAGGTGCCCAAGGCCAGGGGTTGTCCGCTCGACGCCGTGAATACGCCCGAAATGCGCCAACCGCCCAAAAGGAAGTTGGTCACTGAGTTCGTATTCATAAAAGCCTTTCCCTTACCGAACGGCAGCTCATAGACGCCCGACATTTTGATGTTGTGCGGTACGTCAAACTGGCCGATCGACTTCTCCAGGCGCCGGTTGAAGTGGTCCATTGCCGCGCCGCCTATCCAGTAGCTATCGGCGTCGGTCAGGATCTTCGAAAAAACATAGGAGCCCTGGAACTGGACTCCGCTGGAATAGCGCTTCTCCAAGCGGAGCATCGCCGAGTGATAGGTCGAATGGCCACTATGGTCACCGCCGCCAGCCCCCGTATCAATGTTCTGGAATTGCGGGTACGGGCGCAAAGCTTGCCGCACGGTGGCTTGGGCGCCCCACAATGCGCCGAAGTTGGCAAACGGCGCCCGAATTCCCGCCGCGATCGCCGCCGGGCTATCAAACCGCGAATTGAGCAGTGTGGCGCCATAGCGGGTCAGGACATCCGGGTGCAGCGCATTGTAGGCCAGCAAGCCCGCCTGCAGCCGGCTACCCAGGCTGCCGTTGTAGGCCACCTACGCCACCATGGTGGGAGATAGCTGGTGCTGAATCGAAAAGTTCATGCTCTGGAACGCCGGCGGACGAGTCGCCTCGCTGCCCTGCCACCATGGCATCGCCCGGCCGTTGCCGAAACTGGGATCCACAAAAGGCGGCGCTACCCAGGGCGGCAGTCCGTTCCGGACCAGGAAACTGGGCTGAATTCCCTGGCTGTTATCCGGGAACGAATTCGTCAGGGTAAAGCCAAGGTTGTGCGTAGAACCGGTTACCGTCGTAATGTTCCCATAGCTTAAGCCGTACGACATCCGGATGGAAGTCTTTTGCTTGAGCGTATAGGCCAAGCCGAAGCGGGGACCGAAGCCTTTGTAGTAGCTTCCCGCCAGCCGGCGAGAGTTCTCCCGGCCGGGTCCGAACCCGGCATAGATCAGGGCTCCCGGCAGCCCGCCAGCGCCCGGGTTCGGCCGGTCCGGAGCAAAGTCGCTCCAATTGTCGTTCTCGCCCGTGGGCGGCAGCGTCGTCTCCCATCGCAGCCCAAGGTTGATCATCAGGTTGGGCCTGACGCGCCAGTCGTCCTGAATGAATCCAGCGAAGGAGGGCCATTGCTGGCCGATGTAGCGCACGGTATCGAGCGAGCCATTGTTGGCATGACCCAACAGCATGGAGGCGACCGGGCTCCCGCCCGCCGTCGCGAAATTCGTATCGCCTGGCCGTCCCGTGTTTTTGAAATCGAACGTCACGCAACCAGCCACGCACTGCCGGCCGAAGCCATTGTAGTACTGGCCCTGGTATTGCCCGCCGAACTTCCACGTATGCTTGCCCTTGATCCAGGTCATGTCATCCGCAAACATCTTGATGAAGTTCTCGCTCCCGTTATTTGCCCGGCCGCCCCACTGGCTATAGCCGTTCGAGAAGTTGAAGTTCAGCAGATTCTCGTCGCAATTCGGGGTGTTGGCGAGGCAGATCTTATCCTTCCAACTGATCCCACTGCGCACGGTCGCCTGGGGCGGATCATGGTTTTCCTTCCAGTTATTGCCACCGCCGTAGAAGTGATTGAACAGCGTGGGCGTGAAGTTGAAATCCCAACTGCCGCGGAAGACATCCGAGTTCCGGGTGGTGTCGTTGTAGTTCACGAACAGCCCCGGCAGGTCGTTCGGCCCATTCGGTCCCGGCACTTCACTCGAACGGTTGTAGCCCCAATAGCCAGAGATCCGGCTGCGTTCGCTGAACACATGGTCGCCCTTCACGCTAAGCTTGGTGTTCGGGCGGACCTCCGTCCCCTTCGAGATCAAGTAGTTGTTGGTTACGTAGTCCACCGTGCCGGGCCGGGCGCCGGTATTGGGCAGTGGCGTTTCGCCCGAACGAAAAACACCCAGCGCCTGCACCACCGTCGGGTCAAAGAGCGATCGCGGGACCTGATTGTTCGGGAAGACCTGCCTTGTCACCGCCCCGGTTGCCGATGTTGTCTGCGAGGTCGGATCGTAGATAGGAATCTGCACCCCGGCCGCATTCACCCAATTCCGGAAATCGCCGTTATACATCTCCTCGGTGGGCACCGTCCTCACCGCGCCAGCCGCGCCGTCGCGATTCCGAAACGCCTCATAGCTCGTGAAGAAGAACGTCTTGTTTTTGCCGTTGTACAGCTTCGGAATCCACACGGGACCGCCGACCGATCCGCCAAAGTCGTGCTGCTTGTAGATCTGCCGCCCAATGCCCCGTTTGTTGTTGAAAAAATTGTTGGCGTCAAACGCTTCATTGCGCATGAACTCGTACGCCGTCCCGTGAAAGGCGTTCGTCCCCGACTTCGAGGCGAAACTCATAATCCCGCCGGTGGCTTGGCCGAACTCAGCCTTGAACCCGTTGGTGTCCACGGTGAACTCGGTCACGGCCTCGATCGAAGGAGCGTTCACGGCCACCCAGCTCATCGACAGCGCCCGCGACGTATTCGCCGAGACTCCATCCAGACTCGTTCCGTAGCCGGCGGCCTGCCCGCCCCCTAGAATGAACCCGTTGTCGCCGCCCAGGTTTTTCGCTTCCGGAGTCAACGCCGCCAGATTGAAGGGGCTGCGCAGCGCACCGCCGACGACAAGCGGCAATTCGTCCACCAGCTTGTTGTCGATCGTCACGCTCGTCTTGGCGTTCTCCGTCGCCAACGCTAAGGCTGAAGCTGAGACTTCGACGGCCTGCCGGGAGGTTCCCACTTCTAACGTGGCGTCAGCCCGGACGGTCGCTGAAGCGTTCAGCACAAGACCAGTAACCGACGCGGGTCGAAAACCGTCCTTTTCGACACGCACAATGTAGGTGCCGACCGCCAGTCCGGGCACCGTGTAATCTCCAGATTCAGACGTCGGGGCCGTACTGGCCGTTCCCATCGCCGTATTGGTCAAAGTGACTTTCGCCCCGGGCACCACTGCGCCGGTTGCGTCTCTCACCGTTCCCGTGATCGTGCCTCGTTCCGATTGCGCGAGCAATGTTGCCGCGACTGAGAGAAGGATCAGTAACCTCATGGTGCGTGAATGGGTATCACACACCAAGCACGGGTGCAACGGGTCTAACCGATTAGCGTGAGTACAAACAACGTAATGGGCATCGAGAACAGACTCGAATCGAGCCGGTCCAACCAGCCCCCGTGCCCCGGCAGCAGCGTTCCGGAATCCTTCACCCCAGCACCCCGCTTGAGAGCGGACTCCGCCAAGTCCCCAATCTGCCCCGCTAGGTTTCCCGCTACCGAAACGCCCACCGCCACGTACCACGGCGTACCGGGTAAGAAATAATTAACGAAAATCACACCAAACACAGTGGCAAGCACCACGGAAGCCACCGCCCCTTCGACCGACTTTCCAGGGCTGATCCGGGGCGCTAATTTCCGTTTCCCAATCGCGCGGCCAACGAAATAGGCGGCCGAATCTCTCACCCAATTAATGGCATTGGCAAACAGGACCCAATAGGGGCTGATCACCCGCAACTCCACCGCCGCCCGCCACGCCCCGAACGCATAGATCAACCCCAGCGCAAAAAAGGCCGTCGCCGGAATACCTTCCTTCAATTCCCGATTCCGCAACGCCGCCGCCAATGCGCCCAGGATGATGACGGTCATCACCATCGTCCCGCTCAACCCGGCGTAGAGAATCACGAGGCCCGGAATCCATCCGTGCCAACTCACCAGTTTCGCGTTGTAGTACCCGGCCAAGCCGGCGAACTCATGCCAACACAACAAGGCGAACACGGCAATCGCGGCTTGGAAAACCGGCTGCGGTGAGAACAGAATCAGCCAGGTTACGGTGGGGATCAACACCACCGAAGTCAGAATGCGCATCACCGGCTAGAAACCGTCTCCGCCAGAACCTCGGCCGCCGCGCTGTTCAACCCGCCGAATCGGCGCTCCCGCTTCTGGTAGTCCAGGATCGCCTTCAGCAGATCCGCCCGACGGAAGTCCGGCAACAGCGTCTCCGTCACGTAAATCTCGGTGTAGGCAATCTGCCAGAGCAGAAAATTCGAAACGCGCAGTTCGCCCGAAGTCCGAATCAGCAGATCCGGGTCCGGCAATCCGCCGGTATAGAGGTGGGCTCCTAAAGACTCCTCGTCCACCCGCAAAGTGTCCAGCGTCCCCGCCGCTCTGGCTTCCGCCAGTAACTGGTTCACAGCGTCCAGAATCTCCACCCGCCCGCCATAGTTAATTGCCAGATTTAACCGCAGCCCGGTGTTCCGCTCCGTCTCCCGCATCGTCGCCGCCAGCTCTTTTTGCACCACGCCAGGCAGGTCTTCAATCCGGCCAATCGCACCGAGCTTGACGTTGTTCTCGGACAACGTCCGCAGCTCATTTCGCAAGTAAAGCCGCAGCAGCTGCCACAACGTGTCCACTTCCGCCGCCGGCCGCTTCCAGTTCTCCATCGAAAACGCGTAGAGCGTCAACGCCTCAAGACCCAGCCGCGCGCAGGTCTCCACCGTCTCCCGCACGGGCGAGATGCCCGCTTTGTGGCCTGCCACCCGGGGCAGAAACCGCCTACCCGCCCAGCGCCCGTTTCCGTCCATGATGACGGCGATGTGCGCGGGCAAACGGCGAGGGTCAATGGCCATCGCCAGTGCCCAATCCGGCTGGTTGGGTTCAATCGCTTCCAAAAGCGCTTTCATCGGCGTAATCTCACAGTGTAACGCAACATCGACACGCCCCTAGCGAAATGCCTCAATCCACGCCGCGGAAACCGCTCCCACCGCGAGAAACGATCCAAACGGCAACTCATACTGCGCGCTGTCCTCGCGCCGCAGTTTGATAAAGAGTAATCCCAAAAACGAACCCAGCACCGACCCGATCAAAATCGCTTCAAGCGTCGACATCAGCCCAAGAAACGCTCCGAACATGGCCACCATTTTCATATCGCCCATCCCCAGACCTTCGCGATCCCGGAAGCGCTCATAGGCCCAACCCAATAGCCGGAACGAACCGTAAGCCAACCCGGCGGCAAACGCCCCCTCGGCCACCGAAATCCACGGCGCCGGCGTATCCAACGGCAGAAACAACATCGTGAATCCCATCGGCAGAGCCACGAAATACGCCCACACCAAGCCCGCCAAGGTCCCGCCCAACGTAAACTCGTCCGGCAGAATCCGCTCCTCCAGATCGCAAAAGAACAGCGTTAGGTTGATCGCACTGAACAGCATGAGTTTCCACGCCAAGAGGCTGAATCCGAAATACCAAGCCGATACAAAGAACATTATACCACAAAGCATCTCCGTCAACAAGTACCGCGCCGGAATCCCCGTTCCGCACCGCCGGCACTTGCCCCGCAGCAGGAGATAACTGAGCACCGGCAAATTGTCGTACCACGCGATCACCTGCTCACAGCCCGGGCAATAGCTCCGTGCCGGCGTCCAGACCGACAAATCCCGGGGTAACCGGTAAATGCATACGTTCAGGAAACTGCCAATCAGCAGACCCAAAAGACCCGCCAAAACCGCCTCGATCATCGCACCAACTCCTCGTAGACTCTGAGCGTAGCAGCCGCCATGTGCCGTAGCAGGAATCGCTCCCGCACCATCTCCCTGCCCCGCTCCCCCAGCGGCCCCAACTCGGCGAGCCGCGCCACCGCCGCCCGGATCGCCTCGGCCGTGTTGTCCACCAGCAACCCGGTTTCCCCATCCTTCACAATCTCCGGCAACCCACCCACCCGGGACGCAATCACCGGCACCCCGGCCGACATCGCGAGCAGCGCCGCTGACCCCAATCCTTCCTGATGAGTGATATAGAGCATTGCCGCGGCCGTCGCCAGATCCTTCACCAGATCATCGGAGAACACGCACTCGACGCCCGCCGCCCGGATCAACGCCGAGCCCTTCATCGGGTCCTCTGATGCCGGCGCGATCACGGGCCCCGTCCGCGTCGACCGCGCCAACTCCTGCACCCCGTCATAAACCACGCGGATCTTCTGCTCGGAAACGCCCGCCCGGCGCAGTTCCCTGGCCACGGCCTCCGAAACCGCTATATAGCAATCCGCCAGCCGGTACTTCCACCGGTTCTTCACCGGGAACGCCACCCGCCGCGCCACCACCAATGGCCGCCGTCCCAACAGCCCCGCCCAGGTATGCATCTTCGCATCGTGAGCATGATACACATCCCCCCGCGGCCAAATGCCGAGCGGGGCCCGCACCGGAATCTTCACCCGTTGCGCCAACGGAGCATCCACCGGCGCCACTAGAACCTGCTCATGCCCCGCCTCCGCCAGCTCCTCGATCAGATGCAGCACCTGCCATTGCCCGCCCCGCATCTCCCGTCCGCTGTCGAGGTGGACGATCCTCATCCCACTTTCGCCGCAATGTCCTTGGCGATTGCGCCGCCGTGAAAGCGGCCGTTCTCAATGAAAATCTCGTTGGTGTGTACCCCGGCCACCACTACCCCGGCCAGATACATCCCCGGCCGCGCGCTTTCGTAGGTCTCCGGGTTCACCGCCGGTCTGCCGCTTTCGGCATCGAGCGTAATCCCATGCGCCGCCATGAACTCGAAATCGGGCCGGTAGCCGGTCATGGCAAACACGAAGTCGTTCCGCAACGTCACCGGCCCCTCCGGTGTCTCCAGATCCACCTCTTTTTCCCGGATCGCCGTTACCCGCGAAGAAAAATACCCTTTGATCTCCCCGTTCTTCAACCGGTTTTCAATGTTCGGCTTGATCCAATACTTCACGTGCTTATGCACTTCCGCACCCCGGTGCACCATGGTGACCTGGGCCCCGGTCCACCACAATTCGAGCGCCGCAATCGCCGCCGAGTTCTTGGCCCCCACCACCAGCACGTCCTGATCGTAGTACGGGTGCGACTCCTTGTAGTAGTGAATCACCTTCGGCAACTCCTCGCCCGGCACTCCCAATAGATTCGGGATGTCGTAGTAGCCGGTCGCCAGAATAACCTTTTTCGAAGCATGCTCGCCCTTCGACGTCACCGTCACGAACGCCCCATCCTGCCCCGTAATCCGTTCCACCCGCTCGTACTGCCGGATGTCGAGATCGTAGTGGTCCGCCACCCGCCGGTAGTACTTCAGCCCTTCGACGCGGTTGGGCTTATCGTTCAGCGACGTCATCGGAATATCGCCGATCTCGAGCAGTTCCGGCGTCGTGAAAAACACCATGTTCTGCGGATAGTGGTAGAGCGAATTGACGACGCAGCCTTTGTCGATCAGGACCGCCTTCACCCCCAACTTCTTCAGTTCGATGCCGCAGGCGAGGCCCGTGGGCCCCGCCCCGACAATCACGACATCGGTCACAGCGCGCCTTCTACCGCCGCGTACACCGCTTCCAACGCGCTATCTAACGCTGACGCGTCCTTGCCCCCCGCTTCGGCCAGGTCCGGCCTGCCGCCGCCCTTACCACCCACCGCCGCCGCCACCGGCCCAATCAGCTTGCCCGCGTGCACTTTGGCCGTCAGATCTTTTGTCACGGCACTGATCAACGCCACGTTCTCGCCGTCCGCCGCGCCCAATACCACCACGGCCGACTTCCACTTGTTCCGCAACGTATCGGCCAGCGCCCGCATCTGGTCGCGGTCCAAACCGTCTACCCGCGCGGCCAACACCTTCACGCCCTTCACTTCCCGGGCCAGTTCTTCCACTTGACCCGACTTGGCCTGCGCCATCTGCTGCTTCAACTGCTGCAGCTCTTTTTCGAGCGTCCGCTGGTGCGTAAGCAGCTTTTCGACCTGCTCGACCAAGTCCGGTTCATTCGCGTGGACGATCTGCGCCACGCGGTGCAACGACGTTGTCGCCGCCTGGAACCGCTCGACGGCCGCGTTGCCGGTGATCGCCTCAATGCGCCGCACGCCAGCCGAGATGGAACCCTCATAGACAATCTTGCACAGCCCAATGTCGCCCGTCCGCGAAACGTGCGTGCCGCCGCAAAGCTCCTTGCTAAAGCCCGGCACCTGCACCACGCGCACCTTCTCGCCGTACTTCTCGCCGAACAGCGCCATGGCGCCGGTCGACAGCGCCTCGTCGAGTTCCATCACGTTAGTCGACACAGCGGTGTTCCGCATGATCTCTTCATTCACAATCAGCTCCACCTGCGCCACCTCTTCGGCATCCATCGCCGTGTAGTGCGCGAAGTCGAACCGCAAACGGCCCGCATCGACAATCGAGCCCGCCTGTTTCACGTGCGAACCCAGCACCTGCCGCAATGCCGCGTGCAACAGATGCGTCGCCGTATGGTTCCGCATTGTCGCCGACCGGGTACCCACCGCCACGGCGCCTTGCAGCACCATATCCGCCGCCAGCGGCGCCACCGTCGTAATCCGGTGCACGCTCAGTCCCGGCACGGCCGGATAGGTGCTCTTCACCGTCGCCACCACTTCACCCTTCAGCAGCCACTCGCCTTGGTCGCCCACCTGGCCGCCGCTCTCGGCGTAGAACGGGGTCTGGTCCACCACCAATTCGCACTCCACGCCCGCTTCGACCGACTCCACCAGATGCTGGTTCACGAGAATCGCCACCACGCGCGAAGCCTTCGATGTCAACTCGTCATAGCCGAGGAACTTCGTCCGCCCGAGTTTGGCCTGAATCTCTCCGTACACCGGCGCGACGGTCGCCTTCTCGGCGCCTTTCCAGGAAGCCCGCGCCCGGTCCCGCTGCTTCTCCATCTCCTCGGCAAAGCCTTCGGTGTCGATCTGCAACCCGAACTCCCGCGCCATGTCTTCCTGCTCATCAATGGCCAAGCCATAGGTGTCATAAAGCTTGAAGGCAGCCGGGCCCGGCAGGAGCCCGCCCACGGCGCGCTTGGCCTCATCGACGAAGATCCGCTCGGCCACTTGATATGTGGTCGCGTACCGGTGCTCCTCTTCAGGCCGGCTTCATGAACTCGGCCACGAACTGCGTCAACTTGTGGAAGTAGGTGTCCTGCACGCCCAGAATGCGCGCGTTCCGCAGCGCCCGGCGCATGATTTTACGCAGCACATACCCGCGGCCTTCGTTCGAAGGCACCACGCCATCGTGAATCAAAAACGCCGCGGCGCGGGCATGGTCGGCGTTAATTCGCAGCACCGCTCCGGTCTTGGCATCGCGGTCTGGATCCATCTTGATCAGGCCGGCCAGGTGGTCGATGATCGGGCTGATCAGGTCGCAATCGTAGTTCGATAGCTTGCCCTGCATGATCGCCGCAATGCGTTCAAGGCCCATGCCGGTGTCGATCGACGGCCGCGGCAGCGGGTTCATAATCCCGCTGGCGGAGCGGTCGAACTGCATGAAGACCAGGTTCCAGATCTCGACGAACCGGCCACCGCCATCCAAGGGAAACGCTTCGTCCTCGCGGCCCGGCTCGGCGCCATCGGGCCCTAGATCGTAGTGAATCTCGGAGCAGGGCCCACACGGTCCGGTGTCTCCCATCTGCCAGAAGTTGTCCTTCTCATCGAGACGGAAAATCCGGCTCTTGGGAATGCCGGTGACCTTCTGCCACAGCTCCTCGGCCTCGTCGTCCTCGCGGAACACGGTTACGTACAGCCGGTCTTTGTCGAGCCCGTAGTCCTTGGTGATCAGCTCCCAGGCGAAGTCGATGGCTTCGGTCTTGAAGTAGTCGCCGAACGAGAAGTTGCCCAACATCTCGAAGAAGGTGTGATGACGGCGGGTATAGCCAACGTTTTCGAGATCGTTATGCTTGCCCCCGGCCCGGACGCACTTTTG
>LNFE01000110.1 GCA_001464575.1 Acidobacteria bacterium Ga0077553
ATCACACTGCCCGCGACGGCGATGCCGAGACCCTCCAGCAGAAACACCAACAGAATTTGATTGCCGCGGGCGCCGATGCTTTTGAGGGTGCCGATCTGTTTGGCCTTTCGTTGCACGGAAACGATCAGCACGGAGGCGATGGCAAACGAGGAGGCAACGAGCGTGAAGCCCGAAATGAGATAAGCGGAGGCGGACTGCGCCTGCAGCGAAGTGACAAAGTTGGGGAACTCGCTCGACCAGGAGTTTGCTTCGCAATCGAGCAGCACGGACAACCGTTCGGCGACGGCATCGGCGCTATAGATATCGAAGACCTTGACGTAGACGACGTTGACCGAATTGCCGATCCCCAACATGCTCTGCCCGGTTCGCAACGTGACGTAGGCGCTCCCGCGACCTTGGCCCTTCGAATAGATGCCGGCAATCCGAAGTGGTTCGGCAGCTCCCGTAATGGAGGTGATGCGGATGCGGTCTCCCACTCCCACGTTCAGGTCCTTGGCGAGTTCGTAGTCGACGACCACCTCATCGGCGGCGAGGTCCTGGTAGTGTCCAGCAATCAGGTTCTTCGTCACCGGGGTGATGAGTTCCTGTTGCGCCGGGTCGGCGCCAATCAGCGTGACGCCGATGGGATTGGCGCCTTTGGAGGCGAAACCTTGCCCGGCAACGGCGGGGGTGACGGCGCGAACATTGGGAATCGTGCCGGCGACGGCCAGGATGGTGCGCCAGTCGTCGATGTTTTTCCGCTGGGGCGCCTGAATTTCGGATCGGGACGAGCTGGCGTTCGCCGGGCGCTCCGGCAGGTCCGCGTACGGGATCGGCTTGCCTTCGGGGACTTGCACGGTGACGTGCGGAATGGCATCGGTGAGCAGTGCGGTCAGGCGGCGTTGCAGCCCGAAGATCAGGCCCATGATGAAAATGACGATGATCACACCCGAGGCCACCGCGGCGATGGTGAGCCAAGTTTGGCCGCCCCCGGAACGAAGGTGACGCCACGCCAGTTGGCTTTCGAATCGGATTTGCCGTGGCAAGAGCGTGTTGATGTTCATCGCTGCTCTCCTATTGCTTTATCCTGACGGTATCGCCCGGCTGGATCTTCCCGGGATGGAGTACAACGAGATCGGTTGATTCGAGACCGGCGAGCACGGGGACCCCTTGGCCGGTGGGTGGGCGCGTGACCAGGATCTTTTCGATGGCCCGGTCTTCCTGAACGACCAATGCGACGGTTCTCTCGCCGGAGCGCCGCAGTGCGCTGGCCGGTACCAACAACCGCATGGCGGACTGATTCGTGACGAGGTTGACGTTGAGCGTCTGGCCGGGCTTCAGCCAGGCAGGCGCCGCCAGGGGCTCCAACTTCACGGAGACCGTGCCCCGGACCTTGTTCACCGACGGAGAGATCTCTTTCAGCCGGCCCTCAAAGATCTGTCCAGGAAATGCCGCCGCGGAAAGTAGTGCTTTTTGCCCCACCGAAAGGTCGGCGAGATTGCTTTCGTCTAGGTCGATCCGGATTTCGAGCGAATCGCTCACCAGGGTGAACAGACCCAGAGCATCGACATTCTGGCCGACCTCAACATTCACCGCGGTAATCGTGCCGGGAAACGGCGCGATGATGGTGGCTTCCGCCGCTTGTTGCCGGACGACTAGAAGGGCCTGCCTGGCTTCGCTGAGCCGGTCGCGGGCCAACTCCACGTCCTCCTTGCGCGGCGTGGCTTTGAGCGTCAGCAGTTGGGCCTCCGCCAGCCGGATGGAGGCGCTGCCCGATCGGGATTTGGCTTCAGCCGCGGCCAGGGCCGCGGCCGAACCGTCCATCTCGCTTCTCGATACGACTCCGGCATTCGATAAAGCCCGGGTCCGTTCCTGGGTTTTGCGTGCGAGGTCGAGCTCTGAGACGGCCTGCGCCGCGAGTGCTCGCGCCTGGCTGACCTGCATTCGGGCGGCTTGGAGTTCGGAGGCAAGCGGTCCGCGCGCGGTTTGTTTCAGTTGCGCTTGCGCCGTCGCCACCGCCGTTTGGGCTTGCGCCACCTGCGCCTGGGTGATGTTGTTCTTCAAGACCGCCAGCGTTTCGCCGGCTTCGACATGGTCTCCCAGCACTTTGGGAAGCTGGAGAATCGAGCCGTTGTAAGAGGCGCCAATCACGGACTCCTTGACCCCGCCCACCAGGCCACTGCTGGCGATGGTTTCGCTGACGGCGGTAAGAAGCGGGTGGATGATGGCGACCTCAACCGGCCGCTGAATCCGCCAGTAAGCCACGCCACCCGCCGCGAGAGCCACGATTGCCGCCGCCGCGAGCCGACGGCGGAAGCGGCTGGACTTCGGCGGCGCCTTTTTCAGGTAGGCCCCGTCGCGCGCCATGAGTACCCCGTCCTGCGGCATCGTAAGCGCCGTATTGGGGGAATCGTTTTCGGACATCACACAGCCTCCCTAAGGCGCAATCTGGTTCGGAAGTCGCAAAGCCCACGGGGGTGCGGCGCTGCACTGGCGCTCTTCCCCCGCTACCCTAAGCGAGCGCCAGCGACTTTGGTTCCTCCGCGATCCAGTAGGGCGGGCGGCCATAGTGGAAGTAGAGCTTGTTTTCGTATTCGCGGCTGATGGGCTCCGAGTCGAGATACTCGGGACAAGTCTTTATGGCGTCGCGTGTAACGCCGACGAAAACCTTTGATTCCTGCCAACTGACCCGTTCCACCCATGCCGGCGAAAGTAGCACCTTCTTGCCGGGCCACCAGTTCTTTGTATCCACTTCGAGATAACGGATGGACCAGGTTTCGTCGTCAACGACGAAACTCTCGACGTGGCCAATGTCGCCGTCTTTTGCTTCGATGCCGTAACCGGCGACGGCATCCGTCGCGCGGAGGTGCGAATCGGCGGACTCATCGCGGGCGCGTTCGGCGATCATGCCGGGGGACGCTTCCATTGGGACGACGCCACTGGGAGCATAGGTAGCGCCCCATAGATACGGACCGTCCCAATAGTAGGGATATCCGTAGTAGCCGTAGTACTCGGCCTCATGCTGCCGGGAAACCGGCCGTTGGGTGTCGATATCGGGCGCATTTTCAATTTGCTTCCGCGTCAGCGACACATCGATCCTCCCGGACGTCCAGTCCACTTGCAGGATGGAGTACGGAGAGATGAGAACGCTCCGGCCGTTGAGCCAACTCCCTGTATTCACAGTCAGGTAGCGGATTACCCAGATCTGATCATCGAAATAGAGTTGGTCGACGGTTCCGATCTCGCCGTCGGTGGCGCGGATTACTAGACCCTTCAGTTTGTTATAGTTCGTCAACATCGGTTTGGCCCTCCCAGGTCGAAACTAAAGCGCGCCGGCGCCCACCGCTTCACCGGCGTAAATCGCGGCGCTCTCTCCGCCTGTGCTCTCAAGGATGCTGCGGGCTCTGTGCACTTCCGCGGCGGTGCCGGTGAGCATCAATAAATATTTGTCGGTCCTGATCGCCAGCTCATACTCGATCACGCTGTTCTTGGGTATCCCCATGCCGGCCAGGCCGGCGCCAACGGCAGTGATGCCACCGACGACCAAAGCTCCCTCTAACGCTCCTACGATCCCCGCGACCATCGGGCCGGCGACCAGCACGGGTCCGATGCCCGGGATCACGAACATGGCCGAGCCGAACAGCAGTCCCCAAAGGCCTCCCCAGAAGGCCCCAGCCCTGCCCCAGTACTTCATGCGATCGCCAGTATTGTAATAGCCAACGACGTGTTCGTCGGTATGAGTATCTTTGCCGATAATCGACAGGGTGCGCATGTCGACGCCGGCGCGCTGGAGTTCTTTCACTCCGGCTTCGGCCCCGTCATGCGTGCCGTAAACGGCTACCAGTGCTTGTGTCTCGGACCTATTGGTTTCCTTCGATTTCATCGATTGCACTTACTGCGACATTGAGGGGTGCACGCGCCTAGCCAAAGCCTGCTGCCTCAAGGGAACATCCTGATACGGTTGGCCTGCGGCCTCGGCACCCGTCTCCGGCCAACAACACTCCTCGCGACGGTATTGACTCGGGGAGGTCAACTGACGCCCCACTGTCGCTGGGTCCGCGCAAACGGAGGACGGGACGCGTCGCATGGCGCGGCCATCGCAGGGCGTTTTGTGCGCTCCGGGTTTGGTCTGCCAAGTGCAGTTCCTTTGCGTGTGCGACACCTAGCTCTGGAATGCGAACAGGCGTGACGACGAAAGCGAAAGCCTATCTGGTCGGTGGAGGGATCGGATCGCTCGCCGCCGCGGCGTTCCTGATCCGCGACGGCAACGTCCCAGGCCACAACATCACGATTCTCGAATCGGCTCCGATTCTGGGCGGAAGCTTGGACGGTGCGGGCGACCCGGTCCACGGGTACTCGATGCGTGGCGGGCGGATGATGACGACGGATAACTATGAGTGCACCTGGGATTTATACAAATCAATTCCTTCGCTCACACGGCCCGGCATGTCCGTCTTCGAGGAGACCGTGGAGTTCAACGAGATTCACCGATCGAACGCCATGGCGCGCCTGGTCGACCGGCGTCGCGCGAAGGTGCCCGTCGCCTCAATGGGGTTTTCCATGCAGGACCGCCTGGAACTGCTTAAGCTCAGTCAGGCCACCGAGGAGAGTCTGGGCGCCAGCCGGATCACGGACTGCTTATCCCCGGCCTTCTTCGAAACGCCGTTCTGGTACATGTGGTCCACCACGTTTGCCTTCCAGCCGTGGCATAGCGCGGTGGAGTTTAAGCGCTACCTGTTGCGCTTCGTGCTCGAGTTCTCCCGCATCGAAACACTGGGCGGCGTCAAGAGAACGATCTACAACCAGTACGACTCCCTGGTTCTGCCCTTGCAAAGCTGGCTGATGGACCAGGGGGTCCAACTCATCACCGGGTGCCAAGTGACTGAAATCGGTCATCAAACCAACGGCGACGAGTTCGTCGTCACGGCTCTGCATTGCTTGCGGGCCGGCAAGGTGGAACACATCGACGTCCTGGACGGCGATCTCGTCTTTCTGCAGAACGGCTCCATGACTGACGCCTCCAGCCTCGGTTCGATGGGGAGCGCGCCTCCGAAGCGGACGAAGGCGGATAGCGGCGGTTGGGCGCTCTGGGAAAGCTTGGCCGATGGGCGCCCGCAATTCGGGCGGCCGGCGGTGTTCAACTCCTCCATCGCGCAGGCTTGGTGGGAGTCGTTCACGGTCACCTTGAAGCACCCGTCGTTTTTTGATCAGATGGAGCAATTCAGCGGGAATGAGGCCGGCACGGGCTGCCTGGTGACCTTCAAAGACTCCAACTGGCTGATGTCCATCGTCCTGGCCTTTCAACCGCACTTCGCCAATCAGCCGGCCGACGTCCAGGTGTTTTGGGGATACTCGCTGTTCCCGGATCGCATTGGAAACTACGTCGCGAAATCGATGACGGAATGCAATGGCGCCGAGATTCTGGAGGAGCTCTGCGGTCATCTGCGGTTCGAACTCACCACGATGGCCACGGCCAATTGCATCCCTTGCCGGATGCCCTACCTGACGAGCATGTTCATGCCACGCGTGCCCGGCGACCGGCCTTTCCCCGTTCCCACGGGTTCGAAGAACCTCGCTTTCGTGAGCCAGTTTGTGGAGATTCCGGACGATGTCGTCTTCACCGTGGAGTATTCGGTTCGGGCGGCGCAGATGGCCGTTTATCAGTTGCTCGGCATCGATCGGAAGATCCCGCCGGTGACGCCCCATGCTGCGTCCCACCACGCTCAGTTTGATGCATTGCTGAAGGCCTTCAAGTGAGGGGTGCCATTCGCCGCCAAGACGTCCTGAAACTAGTTTCGGTTGGCGGGATCGCCGCGCTCTCGGCGCACGCGCTGCATGAGTACGTCCCGTGGGTCGACTATGATGGGCAGGCGGCCACGTCCAGAAAAGGCTCGTCGCCGAATGCCCCGGCTCCGCTTAAGATGCAGGGCCTCGTCCGTTATGCGACGCTTGCCGCCAACGGGCACAACGCTCAGCCTTGGAAGTTCGAAACGCTTGCGGATGCGATTGAAATTCACCCGGATTGCTCGCGCCGCTTGGTCGCGGCCGACCCATCGGATCGGGAGCTCTGGATCAGTCTGGGGTGCGCGCTCGAGAATCTCGTCGTTGCTGCTCGCGCGATGGGGTATGAACCCGCGATCACTTATCCCGATGCCAACGACGTTATCCGCGTCTCCTTATCCCCAGCCACGCCGCGGTGGAGCGCCACATTCGATGCCATTCCCCGGCGGCAGTCCACGCGGTCGGAATACGACGGCAAGGCCGTGGCTGCCGGCCAACTCCACCAGTTGCGGACGATGCCCCTTGAAGAAGGGATCGCCATCCACACCGTTGTCGACCGCAACGGCGTGTCCACCCTGGCTGGCTACATCTATGAAGCCACGCTGAGACAGTATTCGAACCCGCCGTTTCTGGCCGAGTTGATCCGCTGGTTGCGTTTCGACAAGAAGGAAGCCCTCGCATCGTTTGACGGACTGTTCTCCCCGTGCGCGGGCAGTCCGGCCGTGCCACGTTGGCTGGGACGCTTGTTCGTTAGCGGCGCCAAGCCAGAGAACCTGGCTGCGGCCGACGTCAGGAAGCTCGAAAGCTCGGCTGGCGCCATCGTGATCACGTCGGCCGCAGAGGGTAAGTCCGACTGGGTGCGTGCCGGCCAGGTTTGTCAAAGGCTGACGCTGACGATGACCTTGGCGAATATCAAGTCCGCCTATTTGAATCAGCCCATCGAAGTGCCGCCCCTGCGTTCGCAGTTGCGCAGCAGTTTGGGCCTTGACGCGGCCTATCCCCAACTATTAGTTCGATTCGGCTACGCCAACGCCATGCCACGCCCGCTGCGTCGCCCGGTGGAACAAGTTTTGATGCCGTCATAACAAAAGGAACCCATGTCATCGATCAAAAGCAAAGAAGTTCGTCTTGTCAGCCGCCCGGAGGGAGTACCGACGGCCGCTAATTTTACCGTGGCTACTACGGAGCTCCCGCCGCTCCAAGACGGAGAGGTGCTGGTTCGCAACCTCTTCCTCTCCGTTGACCCGTATATGCGCGGCCGCATGAACGAAGGGAAGTCCTACGTGCCAAGCTTCGAACTGGGTAAAGCCATGGATGGAGGGGCCGTCGGTGAAGTGGTCGAATCGCGCGCGGCTGCACTCAAGACCGGGGACGCTGTCGTTTCCAGCCGCGGCTGGCGGGAATACTTCATCGCGCAACCGTCAGAGCTGCATGCGGTAAGCCGAGACCTGCAACCCTTGTCCCTGTACTTGGGAACCCTCGGCATGACGGGGATGACCGCGTGGGCCGGCCTGCGGCTCGTGGACGTGAAAGCGGGAGAAGTGATCTTCATTTCCGGGGCTGCTGGCGCGGTGGGCAACGTTGCCGGACAACTGGCGAAGCTGCGGGGGTGCACGGTGATTGGATCGGCAGGTTCGGAGGAGAAGGTTCAGTTTCTGCTGCGCGAATGCGGCTTTGACTACGCCTTCAACTACAACGCCGGCCCGATGTCGCCTCACTTGAACACGGCCGCGCCGAACGGCATCGATGTCTACTTCGACAACGTGGGCGGGCCGGCTCTCGAAGCGGCGCTTTCCGCCTTGCGCATTCACGGCCGGATCATCGCCTGTGGCGGGATCTCTCTGTACAACGAACAAACTCCGCAGCCCGGCCCTTCGAACCTGTTCAACATGACAACGAAACGGCTCACCATGAAGGGTCTGATTGTGGGCGACTGGATGAGCCAGCAAGCTGAGTTCGAAAAGGAAGCGGGCGGCTATTACCAATCCGGCAGGTTACGGCATCGGGAAACTGTTGTGCAGGGCATCGACCAAGCGGCGGCGGCCTTCATCGGGTTGTTCGACGGAGACAACATCGGGAAGATGGTGGTGGCGTTAGCGTAAGTCCTGGATTGACTCCTGGGGCGAATGAGATAGGATGTGGGGGATGCAAAGACGGACCCTTCTCCTTTCCGCGCTGGGAGCGCCACTTTTCGGTGCGCCCGCCCGCACCGAAGTGGCGATCGACGGCGACCGTTTCCTGATCAACGGTAAGCCCACCTACGCTGGCCGGACCTGGAAGGGCAAGAAGATTGAAGGTCTGCTGATGAATTCGCGCATGATCCAGGGCATCTTCGACGATCGCAATTCCCTCACCGTCGACCGTTGGAAGTACCCCGACACCGGCAAATGGGACGCGGACCGCAATACCCGCGAGTTCATCGCCGCCATGCCCGAATGGCGCCGCCACGGCCTGCTCAGTTTCACGATCGGTATGCAGGGCGGGAGCCCGGAAGGGTACTCGAAGTCCCAACCCTGGGAGACCGGCGCCTTCCGGCCCGATGGCTCCCTCATCCCCGAGTATCGCAAGCGCCTCACCCTGATCCTCGACCGCGCGAACGAACTCGGTATGGTGCCCATTGTCAGCGTCTTCTACTTCGGCCAGGACGAACGGCTCACCTCCGACCAAGCCGTCCGCAAGGCGCTGATGGAGACTGCCGATTTCATCCTCTCTCGCGACTACCGCAACGTTCTCCTCGAAGTAGCCAACGAGTGCGATAACCGCGCCTACCAGCAGGCGACCCTGAAGCCGGAGTTGATCCCGGTGCTGATCAGGGATGTGCGCAACGTCACCAAACGCGGACGCCGCTTGCTCACCGGAACCAGCTTCAACGGCGGTCGCATCCCGGCAGAGCCGGTGGTGGCTGCTTCTGACTACGTGATTCTCCACGGCAACGGCGTGAAAGACCCGGCCGTGATCCGGCAGATGGTCCAGCGCGTGCGCCAGCAGCCCAGTTACCGGCCCAAGCCCATCCTGTTCAACGAAGACGACCACTTCGATTTCGACAAGGACGACAACAATTTTAAAGCGGCCATCGATGAGTACGCCAGCTGGGGCTACTTCGATCCCGATGGCTACCAGAGCCCGCCCGTGAACTGGGGCTTGAATACGGACCGCAAGCGCGCCTTCTTCCGTATGGTGAGCGAGGTCACCGGCGAGAAGTAGCGCCGGGCTATTGCCGTTGGGAACTACCGTCACCTGAATATCCCGCACGGCCCGGATCACCCGCATCATCAGAATCTGCCGGGCGCTCCAGCGCCATAGTGGCGGCTTGGGTGGCTTGGCGAGGAAGATTTGCGTGATGCCGTTGGTGTGGGCAAAACGGGCCAGGGCTTCGGCCGGGTCATCGGCTTGAAGGGACCGAGCTTCAATGTGGAGCTTGCGGGCTAAGTCCAGGTAGCGCGCCACGGCCGGTCGGCGACTCAGAGAGATGGCTGGCTGCGAGCGTCGTCACGAGAAAGGCCAGCGGCGACACCCAGTTATCCCAATCGGCAATGGTGAATCGGCCCACGGGCGGGAGAAAGAGGTAGCTGAAGCAGAGCATCGCCACCACGGAGAGGACCGCCGAAACGCGGAACCCCGTTGCGGTGGCCATCCCGAGCACGACCAGCAGAAACCGAAATCCCACCGTCGAGGCGTTGAGGGTGACGAGACCCGTGAAGAGGGTGGTGACAGCAGCGCCGCCGGCCAGCCCGAGGAGTAGGCCGCGCCGGGATCCGGGTTTGGGCGGCAGGGTTATCACGATTGCAGCGTTTCTTCCATCGAAGCACATCAGGCCGCCCTCGTTGGCCCAGTTGGCCGCAGGTTGACACATAGACCATCGCGGTGGCACCGTAGTAACTCGTCCGCAAATCGTCTTGAGGGATCCTGTGCCCACTGCCTCGCGTAATGCCCGGTGGAGTTGCGCCTTTATCGAAGGCGGAGTAAGTTTTCATTACAGTAGCTTGCATGTCTGTTCGGTGCCGCACCACAATACCGGCCAGCCCAAGATCAGCAACTTCGATGGTGGCGCGTTTCCCCTCGAAGCGCTGATCGCCTTGCGCGAGGAGATTCAGCAAGCGAACCAACTCCCCGAACGCTATCCGGCGTGCGCCGGCTGCGCCATGCTTGAATACAAGGAATGGCCGCAGAAAGAATACGCGATTGACTACCTGGGCTTGGGTAACTGGGTTTACTGCAATATTGAATGTAACTACTGCGAATTACAAACCAAAGGCTTGGCCGTGGCGGCGCAGAAGTTTCAGCCCTATCTGATCGCCGACACCGTTCGCGACCTGCTGCAGCGGGGGCAATTGTCACCGGACGCGATTGTGGACTGGGGCGGGGGCGGGGAGCCCACGTTCTACAAAGACTTCCCGCCGGTGCTGGAGTTACTGCTCGGCGCCGGCACCTTCAACTACATCCACACCAACGGCACCCGCAACCCGGATACGCTGCAGGTGCCGCGCCCGGAGAACGTGCACATCATCTGCTCGGTGGATGCGGGCACCCCGGCCACCTATCGCCGCATCAAAGCCCGCGACTACTTCGCCCGCGTCTGGGACAACCTGAACGGCTGGAAACAACGGGGCGCCCAGGTCAGCGTGAAGTACATCATGAAGGAAGAAAACGCGGGCGCGGCGGATCGGCTCGGCTTCCTCGAACAGTGCCGCCGGCTCCAGCCGGATTCCGTCATCCTCGATATCGACTTCGATGAGCCGGATTCGAAGCAACTAGTCGTTGAGGCGCTGGCCGCGTTGCGGCACGCCCTCGAAGCAGAGAACCACCACGTCACGTTCGGGCACACCGGTAACCGGTTTACCCCGGAGATGGAGATCGGCCAGCGCGTGGAGCGGGCTTATCAGGTCGTCCGTTCTCCATTCCCTGAACTGGTGCAGATACAAAACGCGATTCAGGCGCCGGAAATGGAATACCGGCCTCTGGGCCGCTCCGGACTCCACGTTTCGGCAGTTGGCTTCGGCACGTGTCAGTTCCAGGTCCTGCCGGAGCGACAGGCCATTGAGACGCTCTTGGCGGGTTTTGAGGCCGGGGTGAATCTGATACACACCGCGCCGGACTACGGCCGTGCCGAAGAGCTGATTGGTAAGGCGTTGCGGCAGACCCGGGCCAAGGTCATCGTGGCCTCGCAAGCGTTCGACATTCCGGGCAATCGGCTGGGGCCAGTGGTTGAGTTTGAACGGCTGTTTGAACAGACCTGCCGGAGGCTCGGGACGGACCGGCTGGATTTGTTTGGCATCGCCTGCATTGATGATCGCGAGGCCTACCAGGAGAACGTCTGGGGCCGGTACGGGATGGTGCAGTTTCTCGAAAAGAAGAAGCAGGAAGGCCGGCTGGGCGCGACCTTCTGCACCACGCACGGTTCTCCGGAGTACATCGCAAAACTGGCTCGCAGCCGCCATTTTGACGCCATCATGATGGCGCATAATGCCCTGGGGTTTCATCTGCTCACCTCCCCGCCGCCGGACGATCGGGAAACGGAGAACCTGACCCGGAATAGCGAGATTCTAGACCTCTGTGCCGCGCAAGGCGTGGGGGTGCTGGTCATGAAGCCCCTGGCCGGAGGACTGCTGACAAGAAGTGAGGCGTTTCCGCCCCGGCGAGGACCGCTGGCCGGGCATGCCGTGGTTCCTGCCGAATCCATACTGCGCGAACTGCTCGAAGACCCGCGTATTGCGAGCGTGGTGCCCGGCACCGCCTCCGTCGCCGAGGCCCGTCAGAATGCCGCCGCGGGGGTGAAGGGACGGCCGCTGGCCCGCGGTGCGCGGGAAGCTTTGGCGGGTCTGCTGACGGAGGCGCAGACCACGGTCTGCAGCCGGTGCGGCCAATGCGACGAAACGTGCAGCCAGGAGCTGCCGCTGGCGAACATGCTCCGCTCGGCGCTCGTCAATCAATACCCTTCCGCCATCTATGAATTGCACAAGGATTGCGAATACTTCGAGGTCTATCCGCATGCGGAACTGGCCTGCACAACCTGTTCGCAGGTCACATGTAGCTGCCCGGTGGGGTTGCGTGTTCCCGCGCTACTGCAGGGCGCTCACCAGCAGATGCGGGAAATGGCGGAGCAGGGAATCATACCGGCCCTGAAGGAGCGGCAAACCCTGGTTTACGGCGGGCCCGAGTTCGGCGCCCGGCTGCTGAATTGGCACATCCCGGCTGAGTGGGAGGTGGCCCGTCCGCTGTGCCTCTATGCCCATGTTGAAAACACGGGTAGCCGTGGTTGGTATCCGCCCAAAGGCGAGCATCCCGCAGAGGTGCGCCTTTTGGTGGACGTCGATGGCCAGCCGACGCAGGCGCTGCTCCTGCCGCGCGATATCCAACCGTTCTGCCGGTACCGGTTCGTCTTCGACGTCACCCCTCCCGACGTCGCCGGAGAGGTGATGATTCGCCTGACGTTGGTCGCGCAGCAAGAGGAGTTTCGGCCGGAGGCCGGCGTGGTGATCTACGAAGGACGGGTGGCGGTGCGCGAAGGTACGGTAATGAGCCGGGACAACGCGCCAACGCGGCGAACGCCCAGTCAGACCGTAGCCGCCGCCGGACCGTATGGCGTCGGCTGGCTAGCCCACGAACTGCCCGCAACGCTTCCGGCGGGCGTCGAACACCGGGTACGCCTTCGCGTCGAAAACCGGGGTTCCCGCCGCTGGCCGGCGAGTCATCCGGCGGGCTACTCGGTGAACCTGCTCGTCTATCAAAACGCTAAGCTGCTGCGTACTGTCGACCTTCCCTATGACGTCGAAAGCCAGGCCACCGCGCAATTGGAGTTTTTCCTTTCGTTCCCGCCCGAACAGGCGCGCGGTATCCGCAACCTCCGCTTCACCTTCGTCGAACAGAACACAGCCTGGTTTGAGCAGCACGGGGTGCGCCCGCTCCAACTCACCATCCCGGCCACGGAAGCCGACCGGCGGCCCGAGTATGGCGTCCACTGGCTGGAGCACAATCTCCCCACCACATGGCCCGCCGGCGCAGCCTATCAGGTCTACCTGCGCTGCCGCAACACGGGAGCCCGCGTGTGGAAACAGACCGACAGTGAGGGCCGGCCCACCCAACTCGCCGTGCTGATCAACGGCGTCCTGCACCGGCAGATCGACCTGCCCGCCGATACGCTGCCCGATGAGGAGGCGCTGTTCACCTTCCGTTTGGAGGCCCCCGCCGTGGCCGGCGCGTGTAATCTGCGCTTGGCCCTCCTCGAACAACACGTGGCGTGGTTCGCCGGTCCCGGCGCCGAATCGCTCGATTGGGATCTCGATGTTGGGCCGCCGCTGGCCGGGCCCTCGGCGGAGGCGATGACCATTTCCATGGACTCCAATTGGGCCTTCTGGTTGCCTGGGGAATGCATACTCAGGAGCCGGACCGGCCGGCCTTACCCGAGCGTAATGGCTAGTGCGAAGGGCTGCTGGTTAACGGACTTGGAAGGCCATCAGTGGATCGATATGGCGATGACCGGGGGCTCGGCGCTGCTCGGCTACGCGCACCCGGAGATCCAGGCGGCCATTGGCGCGCAGTTGGCGTCGAGTGCTCTGCTGACATTGCCGCATGTGCTGGAAATCGAAGTTTCGCAGATGTTGCGGCGGCGCACTGCGGGCGCGGAAATGGTGCTTTTCGGCAAGCACGGTTCGGACGCGTGTACCGTAGCCGCGCGCGTGGCGCGCCTTCACACGGGTCGGCGCAAGATTCTATACAGCGGCTACCACGGCTGGCACGACTGGTACATGCAGCACGTCCAGCCTGGCCTCGCGGTGCCCGGCGGCCCACCGGAGCTGTTCCGCTTTCCGCCGAACGACCTGCGTAGTTTGGAGCAACTCCTGGCCGATCATGCCGGCGATGTGGCGGCGGTGATGATCGAACCCGGGGCCCAAGCCGTCAGCGTTGATGGGCCGATCCTGGACGCGGATCCCGAATTTCTGGAAGCGGTTCGGCGGCTCTGCGACCGGCGTGGCATCGTGCTCATCTTCGACGAAATCATTACCGGCTTCCGGTATCCGCGCGGCAGCGTGCAACAGGCCGCGGAAGTGGTTCCGGACCTCACCTGCTGGGGCAAGGCGCTGAGCGGCGGCATGGCGCTTTCAGCACTGACGGGGAAGAAAGCCATCATGGCGGGCGCGCTTTCGCGCGCTGCTTACTATCCCACCTTTACTCACCATCTACGACCGCGACGATGTACCGGCTTCCGTCGACCGCATCGGGCGGCGGCTGTTCGCAGGGATCGACGCCGCCAGCCGCGAAGTCGGTGCCGCGGGCGCCATGATTGGTCTACCCATCCGCATGATCTACAAGTACGACGAGCCCAACCCCTCGCAGCGCCGCCTGCGTCGCACCCTGCTCCAACAGGAGCTGCTGCAGCGGGGCGTGTTGACGTTCGTCGGCTACATGCTCCCGTCGCTCGCGCACGATGACGCTACGCTCGAACGGGTGGTCGCGGCGTATCGGGAAGCGCTCGCCGTCGTCGAGCAGGTGGCGGAGGCCGGCGCCTTTGCCCGCCACCTGGAAATCCCGTTGCTCGAGTAAGCCGGGTGCTACACCTGCGGCAGCGACGCTGCCGCTGCCGCCTGGCCCACCCGGCGGCTCGCTTCGTCCGGCAGGCGAATATCGATGCTCAGGTTCGGGAAGTCCTTCGCCAGCACCTCGTTGGCTACCTGGAGAATGATCTCTCCCCCTTGGCCGGTCGTTACTCGTCCCATCACCAGCACCGTTCCGATGTCGTAATAGTTGGCATAGTGCGCCAGTGCGTAGCCGAAGTACACCCCAATCGTCTGGTAGATCTTCGCCGTCCGCGGGTCGCCCTGCTTGTGCATCGCCTGCACATGCTCCAAGCGTTCAGGCACTCCCATCTCGGCAGGGAACTCGATTCCCGCGGGCCCGAGCAGCCGGTTCACCGCCTGCTGCGAGAGATACTGCACCCCGCACCCGCGGTCGTTCGACCACTCATCGGCCGGAGCCAGCGGGTTCATGTCGATCGGAACAAACGCGAGTTCGTCGAGCCAGGTGGTAATGTTCCCCGCCGCATCGACGTAGCCCGCCGCCAGGCTGCTGCCGAACGCCAGACCCAGCACCCGATTGCGGTTGAGCGACATTGACCCAGCCAGCGCCGACACCGCCCCATCATTGGCAACGACGAGCGGAATTCCCCCGTACTCGGCCTGAATGCGGTGGTAGAGGAGGCAATCCGCGGTTCATTGGCAATGTAGACACCGGCCGAACTAACGCCAATCGCGTCTAGCCGCGGAAGCGTGGCCGCAGCGGCCGCAATCGCGTTCCGGATATGCAGGTTGTGATACACGGGATCGGTCTGCGGCTTCGGGTCCCATTTGAACTCGCCGGAGAAGGTTGTGATCCCGTCCTGCTCGGCATAGGCCTTAATGTCGGAGGCGCCCTTGTCGATCGCCACGCGGCAGCCGCCGGCGTGCCGTCCCAATGGGAGGGTCACGTGGGAGGCAGCGGGGAACGCGGCGCCGGGAGCATGAAGAATCTCGCACGGGCGTCCATAGATCGTCGGACCCATCACCTCCTGGTCGAATAACCGATTGGCGTCGTAGCGATAGATGTAGTCGCGCAGCAGCGCCACCAGGTCTTCTGGCGCATCCAGGTGGATGCGGAAGCCGCCGACGGCCCAGAGCAGGAACTTCACTTCGCGCTCCAGGAAGCGAAGATTTACCGCCAAATCGTCGCGCGAAATGTTGCGCTCGAAAACATAGGTCGACCCTTCGCCCTGTTCAATGGCGATGCGGATCGGTTGCGCATTCCCTGCGATCGCCTGAGCGAAGGCACGCCAAGCCAGGGCCGCGGGGCGGAAGTCGGGATCAAGAATAGGGGTAACGGACGGGGGAATGAGTAGCATTTAAAATCGATCTCCCGGGACGAAGGCAGCGCCATCGAAGGCAACTCCCGGGGAATGAGTGGGCGGTTCATCGAACGAGATGGAAAGGCGGTTGAGCGACGGCGCCAGGAAAGCCGCGGCATTGGTGGTAACGGCCGCCTCGACCACATCGCGCGGGATGCCCCATTCGATGGCAATATTCATGCACTCGATGAGCGAAGTGCAGGAGCCACTGAGTTCGTAGGAGCGGAGGCGCCCGCCTTCGTCCTTCCGGATCGAAAACCGCTGGCCCCAAAGGCTAGCTTCGGTTCCTTCGGGCGCGCCAATCAAGGGGCTCTCGTCCGCAACGAAGATCACCTTTTCCGGCCCTTTGCCTTGGGTCATTAACTGCACCGCATAAGCGGGCACATGTACCGCGTCCGGGATGATCATCGACCAGGCTCGGCGATCCGTGAATTGGGCCACCATACGCAGGTCCTTGGCGGAAAGCTTGTCGCGGGTCGCGGCGTTCAACACGTGGGTAAACGCTGTGGCCCCGGCTTCGAGCGCCGCCTGAATCTCCTCGACGACAGGGTTCATATGGCCGAGGCTCACGCCAACGCCTTGTGCCGTGAGGAAGCGGATCGTCTCCAAAGCCCCAGACCGCTCCGGGGCCATCGTCAGAAAGCCAAGGAAGCCGCCGGACCAGTCGATGAGTTTCTGGGCGAAGGCAACGCTCGGTTCCTGGCGGAGGCTGGAGTTGTGCGCGCCCATGCAGTCGGGGGAAAAGAAGGGGCCTTCGAGATGCGGCGGCAAGATCCCTTGCCCCCAGTCAAAATCGCGGGCCGCGCGAAAAACGGGCAGATTGGCCTGATACGCCTCCGCGCTGGCGGTGACCATCGTTGGGCAGAAGTAGCCGTAGCCCAGCGAGTAGTAGTAGCGGGCGACCGCCTCCAGTTCCGTCAACTTCAATCCGGGAGTGTCAAAGGACACAAAGCCAGACCAGACTCCATCAACAAACAACGGGCCGCCGTTCGCCTGCAGCGAAACGGGGTATACGATCTCACTCAATTCGGCCAAACTCCTGCGGGAAATCCCCAAAATCCACGATACAACGGGACGCCGCCGCGATCATGTATCCTCTTAGTTTCCTATGTCCCAGCCCTCGCTGATCTTCGATGCCCATCTCGACCTCTCGATGAACGCCATGGAGTGGAATCGCGACATCCGCCTTCCGCTTGTTGATATCCGCCGTCGCGAAATCGGCATGAAAGATCTCCCCGACCGGGGCAACAACACCGTCTGCCTGCCCGAAATGCGCCGGGGCCGCATCGGCCTTTGCGTCGCCACCCAAATCGCCCGCTACTCCGCGCGCTTTAGCAAGCTCCCCGGCTGGCAGAGCCCTGAACAAGCCTGGGCCCAAACCCGCGGCCAGCTTGCCTGGTATCGCACGATGGAAGACGCGGGGGAACTGGTCCAGCTCCGCACTTGGCAAGATGTTAGTGCCCACGTCGACCTCTGGCGCAACGCGACCGATACCAGCAAACTGCCCATCGGCTACCTGCTCAGCCTCGAAGGCGCCGACTCCATTCTTTCGCCCAAACACCTTGAAAAATCCCGCGAAGAAGGGCTCATCGCTCTCGGCCCGGTCCATTATGGCCCCGGCGTCTACGGTCACGGGACAGACGACGAAGGGCCGCTCACCCCGCGTGGCCACGAGTTGCTCAAGCAGATGGAAGAGCTGCACATCATCCTCGATGTCACCCATCTTTGCGACGAATCGTTCTGGGATGCCCTCGCCCGGTATCGCGGGCCGCTCTGGGCCTCCCATCACAACTGCCGCGCCCTCGCCGATTGGAACCGCCAGCTCTCCGACGACCAGATCCGCGCTCTCATCGACCGCGGCGCCGTCATCGGCATGGCCTTCGACGCCATCATGATGGTCCACAACTGGGTCCATCACAAATCCAAGCCGGCCGATTTCCAACTCAAAATGGAGAAGATCTGCGAGCATATTGACTACATTTGCCAGATCGCCGGGAACGCGAATCACGTCGGCATCGGCACCGATCTGGACGGCGGCTACGGTACCGAGCAAGTGCCCATGGACCTCAACTCCATCGCCGACCTCGTCTCGCTAACCGCACCCTTGGCTGCCCGTGGCTACACCCCCGCCGACATTGAGAACATCTTCGCCGGCAACTTCCTCCGCTTCCTTGAAGATCACCTCCAGTGAGCGAACCTACCCGCATCCGCTACGGCCTCCTCGCCGTCGCCACCGCCAACGCGTTCCTGCTCTATCTCGACCGCATCTGCATGAGTGCGGTCGTCCAATCGCCGGCTTTCCAAACCGAACTCAACCTGACCCGGGAGTCCACCGGCGACATCCTCGCCACCTTCTTCTTCGCCTACGCGCTCGGCCAGTTGCCCGCCGGCTATCTTGCCGATCGGTTCGGCCCGAGGAAGATGCTGGTCACCTACATTGCCCTCTGGAGCCTCGCCACTGCCGCGACGGGCCTCACCTCCACGTTGTTTGCCATGCTTGCCGTCCGCGCCGCCTGCGGCCTAGCGGAAGCGGGGGCTTACCCGGCCAGCGCCCTGGTCATCTCCCGATGGTTCCCGCTCTCCCACCGAGCCCGTGCCAACAGCGTCGTCTCTTTCGGCGGTCGCGTGGGCAATGCGCTCGCGCTCTGGTTGACCGCGCTGGCCATCGCCAGCTTCGGCTCTTGGCGGCTGGTTTTGCTGGTCTATGGCCTGGGCGGCCTCGCCCTCGCCGCGCTCACCCACTTCATCTTCCGGGACCGTCCCGCGCAGCACCCCTGGGTCAACAATGAGGAACGGGAGCTGATTGGCCCGCCTCCGCCGTCGCCCCCTCCCGGTTTCCCCATCCGCCAGTTGATCCTCCATCCCGGCCTTTGGATGCTGAATCTGGGCATGCTCGGCCTCAACTTCGGCTGGGCGTTTCTGATCACGTGGCTCCCGGCCTATCTGATCGAAGTGCGCGGCTTGGACCAGGTCACCGCCAGCCGCAATGTCTCGATTGCCCTCGCCGCCGGAATGGCGGGTATGCTCTTTGGCGGTTGGTGGTGCGATCAACTGACGGTGCGATTTGGCTTGAAATGGGGCCGCCGGCTTCCGTTTCTCACGGGATGCACGCTCGCGGCCCTCGCCTATATCGTTTGTCCGTTCCTGCCCAGCCCCCTCGCGATCACCGTTGCCTGCGCCGTCGTTGCGTTCTCGGCGGACAGCGTGATGCCCGCCGTCTGGGCGATTGGTCAGGACATTGGCGGGTCGAACGTTGCCTCGACGATCGCGTGGTCCAACATGTGGGGCAACTTTGGCGCTTCGATGGTCGCCAAACTGATCCCCATGATCCTCGCCACCACTTGGCATTTTAAGGATTGGAGCGAGATCTTCTGGATCTGCGCCGCGGCGTTCGTGATGCTGGCCCTCTGTTCGTTAGCCATCGACACCACCCGGACGCTGCATGTCCCACCAGGAGGAGCAACTTCGTCCGCGGATTGACGCGCTGCGACCGCACTACCACCGCCAGGAGGTGGAGCAGATTTCGATTAGCTGGGGCAGGGAAGCCGCCCTGTCCAGTTCACGCGCCGCGGCCTCGGGGTCTTGGACGGTCTCGGGGTGAATGGCCGTCTGCTTCACGAGGGATTTGAGTTGAGTGAGGGACGGTTGGCCTGCGGGCTTGAGGTGAAGATAGACCTGGAATTGGGAAGTGCCCATGTCGAGCAGGCCGGACGTTCTGCCGAACTCGGTGACCTGGGAAATCGTGAACTGCCGGCCGGAGGAATCAATCAAGGCGAATTCGGGGAAGTTGAGGCCGGTGGCAACGCTCGTGGCGATGAGTTTCTGCTCGTCCGGTTTGACGACGACGCGGCGCTGACCAATCAGAAGCACCGGGAACTGGAGGGGTACGGAGACACCTGGGCCCGCTGGCTTTTGGGGGCCACAGCCGGGGAGCAACGAGAGCAGGGCGAAGAGGTTCACGATAGTCCGCCTGTCAAGGTGGAGCATGGGATCAGTGTATCGCTACTGATCGCCCCCAAAGCAAAAGGGCGGCCCCCATTCCGGTGGGCCGCCCTTTTCTTAGTGCACTTCTCGCCGAAATCTACTGCTCGGTGCCGTAAACCCGCAACTTCGCGTCCACCACCGAACCAACAACTTCGTTGGTGACCGTGTCGGTGATGATCACCTTCCACACCCCTTGCGCACTCTCGCCCCAGAATCGCGGCGTCGTGAACATGTAGTCGGTGAAGTCGGCGTTGTCGTCCGGCTTGCGCGGCAGGGCAATGGCCCGGAATCCGCTCGGCGACTCAATCGTGAACTGCAAGTCCCCTCGGTTGGCGTGCTTCACGTTGACGATCAACTCCACATGCTCCACGCGAAGCTTGTCGGCCGCCGCATTGAAGTTTAACTCCGCCGTAAACGGCGTCCCGGTCTCTGGAATCGCTTGCGGCCCCACGAACGTGTAATCGGTCACTTTCAAATCACCTAGGTTCACCCAGTCAAGTGCCGCCACCAACGCCCCGGAAACGTTCAATAATCCGGCCCCGAAAGCATGGCTAAAGGAAAACCCGCCCGCGTTCGTGCGGAACTCGTCGTTCCCCTGTAGACCCTCTCGATTGGCGGTCTTCATCAGGATCTCTTTCACGTCCCGATAGCCCAGGGTCGGCTTAAACTCCAGCAGCAGTGCCGCCGCACCGGAAACCTGCGGCGCCGCCGATGAGGTGCCGTTGGCCGAGTCGGTGTAGTTCATCGGTGCTTCCGTCGACGGAAAGTTTTCCGCCTTAATTGCGAAAGCCTCTTCCCCTGTCACATTGGTGCTCCAGAGGACCGACGGCGGCTGGTATTCGCCGCCGAACGCCGCGATCGCCACCGACATGCCGCTTTCTGAGTACGAACTCTGCTTACCGTCCCGGCCCACCGCCGCTACTGCGATGGCATACCGCGATCCCGAAAAGGCATCGTAGCTGGCGTCGTCGCCGTCGTCCCGGCCATTGCCGCAGGAAATCGCCAGTACCGTTCCCCGGCGTTCGCGGTTCTCGACGATCGCCTTTCTCATCCCTGCAATTTGCAGAGCGCTGATGCGGCCATCATCCTTGCCGTCGTCGCTCGGGCCCCAGCTGTTGCTCGAAACGTGCGTGACGATACCTTCCGGCTGCCAGCCCAGCGCAATCTGCGCCGCGTCGTCGGCCGTCGCCCCGCCCACTATCCGTAAGCCCATCGCCCGGGCCTCCGGCGCCACGCCCACCACGCCCGTGTTGTTGAAGCCCGCCGCCATGGCCAAGCCACCGCAATAAGTCCCGTGGTTTTCAGAGGCCTTCATCGGGTTGGGGTCGTTCGGCTCGCCGTCTTCCTTGAAGTTCTTGTGATAGCCCGAATCCAGCGGGTACACGTTCGTCAGGTCCTCGTGGTTCAGGTCGAGCGCGTCGTCAATCACCGCCATATTGATGCCCTTGCCGGTAGCGAAGTCCCAGGAGTCCAGCATGTTGATGTGGAACGGTTGCGTGCCGTCCAAGTGCCATTGTTTCGGATACAGGGGATCGTTCGGCACCCGCTTCAACTGCCGCACATAGGTCTCACGAGCAAACACGGGCGTAAATTCAAAGCCGCCCTTCTTCGCCATCCACTCGGCCGCCTCCAGCGCCGCGAAAGCGTCGCTGTACACCACGGTCGTCCAACCCGGCAGGTAGTTCTTCTCCGTCCCGGCCGGCTGCGTCTCAGCCAACTCGCTCAGCCGGCTGGCATCCATGTGCACCAGCAGCTTCGGGGTCATCAGCCGGCGCGCCGCCCCCATCCGGGCCGCCCGCTTCTCCTCGCTCATCGCCGCTAACTTCTCCGCCGCCGGAAGATTCGCCTTGTCGTAGAACACCGGAACAATCCCGTTCCGTCCCATCAACGAACCGCGCAGGCCCTTCATCCCCGTCGAATCCAGTTGGAACACCTTTCCGCCGGCCCACTCCTTAACCCCGCGGGCTCTGCCCAGCGCCACTTTGCTACTGAATACTTCGTCAGCCGCCAAAATCAGCGCCGTCCGCCGCCCCCCATCGGAGAATTGAAATTCCGTCTGCGCCCCCAGCGACGCCGCCAAAATCAGTACCGCTAACAAATATCGCATCCGCATCCTTCGTTTCTCCCTTTCCCTACTCACGGCCGCCCCCTTCGCGGAAGCGGAAGCGTGAAAACATTTTCAGAACCAATCTACCTATCGGCACGAATGGCTCATAATTGTAACAGGGAGAAATCGAAACGAAACTGTTCATGGTTTTTTTCGTCCCGCTCTATCCTGCGCCCGATGCCTGCTCCCGACCGGTCTGACATCACCCAAATCCTTACCGCTTGGCGCCAAGGCGACCCTAGCGCTCTTTCCGATCTCACCCCCCTGGTCTACGGCGAACTCCACGCTCTGGCGGCGAACTACCTCGCTCGCGAACGCCCCGGCCACATCCTGCAGCCCTCCGCCCTCGTCAACGAAGCCTTCCTCCGGCTGATGCAGTGGCAGCCCGGCGAGTGGCAGAACCGCGCCCACTTCTTCGGCGTATCGGCCACCCTCATGCGCCGCATTCTGGTCCACTCCGCCCGCGAAGCCCAAACCGCCAAACGCGGCCAAGGCGCCGTCCGGGTCTCTCTCTCGGAAGCCGACCAAGTCGCCGCCGCCCAACCCGTCGATACCGACGTCCTCGCCCTCGACGCCGCTCTCGACGCCCTCGAAAAGAACTACGCTTCTTCGCCGGCCTCTCTCTCGAAGATACCGCCCTCGTCATCGACGCCTCCGTCAGTACCGTCCGCCGGGACTTCCGCATGGCCCAAGCCTGGCTCTTCCAGCAGCTCAGCCCCGCCCCATAAATCGCGATGACCCCGGAACGCTACAACCGCATCAACGAACTCTTCGACGCCGCCCTCGATCTGCCCGCCTCCGATCGCCCGGCCTATCTCTCCTCCGCCTGCCCCGATAATCCCTCTCTCCTCCAACAGGTCAACCAGCTTCTCGCCACCCACGAACGTGCCGCCAATTTCCTGGTCCCATCCGACGCCCCGCCCACCGCCATTGGCCCCTACAAAATCCAGCGGGGTCTTGGCGAAGGCGGCATGGGCACCGTCTATCTCGCCACCCAGGCCGAACCCATCCGCCGCGACGTCGCCCTCAAAATCATCAAGCCCGGCATGGGCTCGAAGGCCGTCATCGCCCGCTTCGATTCCGAACGCCGTGCCCTCGCCCTGATGGACCACCCCAGCATCGCCCAGGTCCTCGACGCCGGCGCCACCCCGCAAGGCCTCCCCTATTTCGTCATGGAGTTCGTCGACGGCCTGCCGCTCACCGCCTACGCCGAAAAGCACCAGCTCACCATCCGCGAGCGAATCGCACTCTTCATCCCCGTCTGCCAGGCCATCCACCACGCCCATCAGAAAGGCATCATCCATCGCGATATCAAACCTTCGAACGTGCTCGTCAAGATTGTCGAGGGTCATCCTGTCCCCAAAGTCATCGACTTCGGCCTCGCCAAGGCCCTCCACCCGGATCTCACGGGCTCCACCCTCCTCACCCAAGTCGGCATCATCCTTGGCACGCTCCAATACATGAGCCCCGAACAGGCCGCCCCGGGCAACGCTGATATCGATATCCGCGCCGACGTCTACTCCCTCGGCGCGCTGCTGTACGAACTCCTTACCGGTGCCGCTCCCCTCGATACCAGCGAACTGGCCCGCGACAACGTCCAGTCCCTGCTCGAACGGATTCGGGACCACGAACCCATCGCCCCCTCGCTGCGCAACCGCTCCTCGGCCCTGGACCGCGAACTCGATTGGATCCCCCTCAAGGCCCTCGAAAAGGAGCGCTCCCGCCGCTACGAATCCGTCAACGGCATGGTCCGCGACCTGGAACGCTACCTGGCCGGCGAGCCCGTCGAAGCCGCCCCACCCTCCCGCGCTTACCGCGTCGGCAAGTTCGTCCGCCGCCACCGCCTCCCCTTTGCCCTCGGCGCCGCCGCCCTCGCCGTGCTCATCGCCGCAGTCATTATCAGCGTCTCCCTCGCCGTCCGCGCCCGCGAGGCCGAGCAGGTCGCCTCCGCCGTCAACGACTTCCTCCGCACCTCCGTCCTCGCCCAGGCCGACCCTCGCAGCCAAGCCCGTCCCACCGTCTCGCCCGACCCCAACCTGACCGTCCGCACGGCCCTCGATCGCGCCGCAAAAAACGTCGAAGGCAAATTTCCCAACCAGCCCCTCGTCGAAGCAGCCATCCGCGAAACCATCGCCAACGCCTACTACGGCCTCGCTGTCTTCCCTGCCGCCCAGCAACATGTCGAACGCGCCATCGCCCTGCGCCGGGCCACCCAGGGCGAAACCCACCGCGACACCCTCGCCAGCCGCCTCCTCCACGCTTCTCTTGTCGCCATCCAGGGCCGCTACGGCGAGGCCGAGGCGCTCTATACCGAACTCCTCGCCGCGCATCGCTTACACCTCGGCCCCAACGATCCGGCTACCATCGGCGCCATGTCCGGCCTCGCCACTGCCCAACGCAACCTGGACAAGCTGTCGCCGGCCGCCGCCTTGCTGCGGGAAGCCCTCGGCCGCTCCCAACAGGTCTTTGGACCGGAGCATCCGCAGACCGTGCAAATCCTGGCCGGTCTCGCCGCCGCAATCGTCAATGACTCCCCGGCCGAAGCGGAACAGCTGCAACTCCGGGTCGTCGAAATTCGCCGGCGGCACTTCGGCGACGAGCATCCCGACACCCTGGGCGCCATGAACTCTCTCGGCGTCACGTATCACATCCTCCGCCGGTTCGCCGAGGAGGAGGCCTGGTTCCGCCGCGTCCTCGCCATCAACCGCCGTATCCACGGCGTCGCCCATCCCGATACCCTCATCTCGATGTACAACCTTGCCACGGTCTTGTCGAACCGCGGTCAACACCAGGAAGCCCTCGCCATCCTCCAGGAAAACCTCGCCGCCCGCTCCAAGGTCTACCCCCCGGGCCACCCCCGCACCATGCGTCTGCTCGTGCATTTGGCCGGCGCCTATGCCGAAGTCGGGCAAAAGGACCAAGAGCTCAAACTGCTCGAAGAGGCGCTGGCCGGCCAGCGCAAAGCTCTGGGCAACGCCCACTCCGACACATTAGCCACCATGGGATATCTCGCCCAGGTCATTGGCAAGGCCAACCCGTCCCGGGCGGAGGCCCTGGCCCGCGAGGCCTATGATGGACTACTCGCCACGCGGGGCCCCGCCGATACCCTTACCGCCGAGGCCGCCACGGACCTCGCCGAGCTCCTGCAAACCCGCGGCCGGCTGGCCGAAGCGGAGCAGGTGCTGCGCCCTGTAATCGATGTTCCCCACGGCAAAGGGGCCGATCGCGGTCCCCACCTCTTCGCCCTCAGCCGCCTTGGCGCCATCCTGGTCGCCCAACTCCGTTGGGACGAAGCGGAAGCCGCTCTCACCCGGGCCTACGATTCTCTTGCCGCCCAAACCCTGGTACCCGAAGAAGTCGAAGCGTTCGAGACGACCGGCCAGCGCCTGATTGACCTCTATCTGGCCCGCAAAGAGGCCGGCAAGGCCGCCGCCCTCCGTCAGCGTCTCGCCGCCGATCTCGCTCGCAGGCGGTAGATGCGCACGCCCCGGGTTTCGGCAACGGACTCGTACTGGGCCAGCCACGTCCGAAGATCCTCATACTGCCCCATCGCGAGCGCCGGGTTCAACGGGCCGAGCCCGTCAGCGAGGAACGTGGGCCGGGTCGCGGTCAACTCCTGACGGTGGCGCGCCGCCAACTCCGGCGCCGCGGACACAGACGACGTGAGATGGCGGTCCGCGATCACGCCCGTCAACGGCTGCGAATCCAGGAAGCGCGTCGCCCCCGGCAACCCAGCCTGGACGTTGAGTTCCGGGCGGTAGCCCCAAACCAGCAAGGTGTCCCCAGGCCGGGCCAGTTGCCGGATGAGCAGTGCGGCGTCCCGCGCATCGGACCCCATCGCCAGGTCGCGCATCGCCCGGGGCTCGCCCCGCAGCGTGGCCACGTGGCGCGTGCCAAAGCGCACCGCCGGTACGGCCAACGCCAGCGCCAGCAATGCCGTCATCCACGGCCTCCGGGGCAGGCAGACGCCCCGCGCCGCCGCGATCGTCAGCGCCGGCAGCAATGCAAAGTAATAGCGGGGGAAAAAGCGCAACCCCGCCGCGACCATCACCAGTCCAACCCCGGTGAACGCCAGCAGCCGCCAACTCCCCTCCTCGCGCCGAACGAAGTACAGCGCGGCGCCCAACACCAGAGCCGCATGGAAGCCCGCCCAATTCAGCGTTCGCAGCAATCCCTCCGCCCATGGGTTGGCAAACAGACTCTGCCGGGAATAGAGCACCCCCCATTCCCACACCGGTTCCCACCACTCCCCAGCCACCAACCAAACCGCCAGCGCCCCTGCCGCGTAAGCCACCGTGAGCCGAGCGCCCTGGCGGGGGCGCCACACGAACAGCAGCGGGAAGAGCAGCAGCGCCTTGGCGTTGGCCAGCAGGCCCGCCGCCGCGGCCAACCCCGCCACCACCGGACGGTTCGCCTGCACCGCCCACAGGGCGGCCAACGTAAAGGGAACCAGCAGCAGGTCGGGAGCGAGCGAAATCAGCGACGAGGGATGGTCGAAGGCGAGGAAGAAAGCCAACAAACCTCCGGCGGCATACCCCTCGCGCCTTCCGAACATCGCCTCCGCCGTTCGCGCCGCTAGCCAACAGCACAGCAGAGCGAACAACGCCCCGCCCAGCCGCAGCGGCCATCCGGTCCCGGCGCCCCACGGCAGATAAATCCACGCATACAGCGGCGGCTTGTCGAACCAGACATCCCGGTATAGCTCCGCCCCCTCCAGAATTCGCCGCGCCCCGGCCATCCCATACGCTTCATCCACCCACAGGACATCGACATGGCAAAGCCGGACGCCCAAGAGCAAAGCGAAACACGCGGTCCAAAACAGTGCCCGTCCCCCGTCGGGCCTAAACCGTTTCATAGGGTAAATGCCGGATCAGTTCCCATTGCTGCTGCTCGGAGTGGTTGCGCAGCCGCATTCGGTGCGGACGGAAAAGCGCGGCAGCCGTCTGCGCCAGCAGCGACGCCGGCCGCACCGCGTCCCGAACGAAGAACGCGTTCACCCCGGCCGAATCCACGGCCACCAGGCTGTATCCTTTCTCCCTGCCGAGCTTCTCAAGCGCCGCCAGCGATGCGCCATGATAATAGCCGCTCGGGTGAGCGCTCTGGGCCGAGAATTGGGGATCGTATGGCACCGTCACCGCCCGGTCCCGGCCCAAGGAGGCGTTGTATTCCATGATCACCACCTCCGGAGCCGTATCGCGAATCGCCTTCCAGAGCCAGTAGTCCACCCCATCCACATCAATCGAAAGCATACTCAACGGGCCGCTCCCCACCAGCGCATTCACCGTCTCGGCAGTCACAAAGGCGTGGCGCACCTCAATCCGGTTTCTGCGCCCCATCAGCATCCGGGCCGCCAGGCGTCTGGCCGCGGCGGCCTTCCCGGGTTCCCCTTCCACCATCAGGCCACTCCAGCCCAGTACAAAGCCCAGCACGGCCGAATTGCACTCGAGGGCGTCCTCAATGCCGATCTCGACAAAGGTCCGGCTCAGTCCGGGCAGTTGCGCCAAAATGTGCAGCAGAATGCCGTCTTCGCCATTCTGCGAGAACACCTGAAACTCGGCTGGCTCCTCGTCGGGAAACAATCCCGGGAACCGCTCCCGCAATACGATCCGCGCCAGTTGCGCCCGCCGGGTCTCCACGTCGAACAGCCGGTCGTCGAGATGGGTGACCGTGTTGACCTTTCTCAGTAGCGAAGGCGGCACGTTACGGCGCAGCCAAGCCCGGTATTCCTTAGTGAATTGTCCCATGTACCTCCCACAGGATAAGGCCGAACTGGGGAGCAGGGCCAGCGAGCCCCCGGTAAATAGGGCGGGTAATGCCGGGCAGCGCTACCTCTTGCGAAAAATCTCGCTCAACACGGCCAATTCCACAAGGTCCCGCAATCCGCTTCCCTTTTGCGCCGCCGCCGCCGCCACGGCATCAACCTGCGTCCGGTCCCGCGCCGTCAGCTTCCGGCCGCTGGCGTAAGTCAGCAGACGATCCGCCAGAAATCGCGTGAACTCCGGCTTTCGCTTCACAATTGCCTCGCGCAAGCCGGTAATGTCGTGAAACTTCTCCCCGGTCGTTAGTTCGCCAGAAGCGTCAATCGGCTTACCGCCGGGATATCGGTCGCGCCACCGCCCAATCGGGTCGAAGCTTTCCATGGCAAATCCGGGAGGATCGATTGAACGATGGCAAGACAGACACGCCGCGCTCTCCCGGTGCTTAGTCAGCAGTTCGCGCACCGTTGTCGCGCCGCGCACGTCCGGGTCCAGCGCGGGCACATCATCCGGAGGAGGCGGCGGCGGCGTGCCGAAAATGTTCTCGAGCATCCAGACGCCCCGTGTGACCGGCGAGGTTTCAATCCCATTGGCCGATACCGTCAGAATGCTGCCATGGCCCAGCAGCCCGCCGCGGCGCGGGTCGGTCAACGTCACCTTCCGGAAGCGATGGCCGCCCACACTCGGAATCGCGGCGTCCATCCCGTAGAGCCGCGCCAACGGCTTATTCAGGAAGCTGTAGCGGGCATCGAGAAACTCATGCAAGCTCCGGTTCTCGTCGAGCAAGTGCCGCATCAGCAGCCGCGTCTCCGTCTTCATCGCCTCCTGCAGGTCGTCCCAATAGTAGGCCCCAAAAGCGTCGCGATCCGGAGGCATATCGCCAAGACTACGCAGATTCAACCAGCTATCGAGAAAACCTTCGACGAACGCCTGCGCCCGCGGGCTGGCCAGCATTCGCCGCGCCTCGGCCCGTAGAACGTCATCCCGCAACAGCGCCCCCGTCCGCGCCTGCCGGAGCAGCGCGTCATCCGGCATCGTCGACCACAGGAAGTAAGAGAGGCGCGACGCCAACGCATCGGCCGTCAGCCGCCCCTTCTCCTCTGCTGTAGAAATGTAGAGGAACGCCGGCGAGCAGAGCACCGCCTTCAGCGCATCCTGCAGCGCCGTCTCCGCCGAGGCACCCGCCGCCCGGCGCTTCTCCGCCACTGCCACCAACCGGCCCACCTCTTCCGTCGTCGCCGGCCGCCGATAGGCCCGGGTTGCGAACTGGGCGATGATCTCGCGCGTCCGCCCCGGCGCGAACGGCCGGTCGCCATAAAGCACCCGCTGACTCGCCGGCACCGCCGGCGCCTCCAGCGGACCCCGCAGCTCCACTTGGTGAATCCGCAGCTGTGGAATCGGCCCATTCTTCATCAACGCGAACCGGCCCGCCACAATGCCCTGCGCCCCCCGGTCCTCCTCGGGAACGAATTGCGGAAACCGGCGCACATACGTGCTAAACACATTCCGCACGTTGTTCATGCCGTTCGGAAAGGTAAATCGCGGCTGATAGCCCTTGTCCAGGCGCACCCGGAACGTAAACCAATGCGGTCCACCGTCCGGCACATCCACTGGCTCAGCCAACTGCGGCTGAATCGGCTGCTCATGCTGCAGGTAGCCGGCCCGCGCATTCCCGGCCACAACGCCCAGCCGGAACGGCGCTTCCGGGTCCATGCCAAACAGCTTCGGATCGTACGGATTCTTACGATGCAACGCCTCCACCTGCACCTTCACTTCGTAAATGCCGTCGTACGGCACCCCTTCGGGAAAAGCGTGCAGCGGCGCATATGCGCCCTCATAGTGCGGCGTCCGCGGATGCTCGTAGAGCAGCATGAAATGCATCATCTTGTTCCGCGTCCGCGCCCCGTCGAGCTCCTTCTGCTGCCGGAAGTGATCTCTGAAAACCCACGTCCGCGGTGCCGGTGCCGGTGCGCCGGGCAGCGCCTTCGCGATCACGGCCTCCGCCGCGTCCAGGTACTGCTCCAGCAGATACCCCGAAGTCACCAGCGTCTCCCCGATATTGTCCATGTGCGCGTATTGCTGGTCCCGCGGGAAGCGGCTGGTCGGGTCGAACTGGTCCATGTCCAATTGCAGCAGATCGCCAATCGTGTTCCGATACTCCCGCCGGTTCAACCGCCGCAGCACGACACTCTCCGGCCCCTGTTTGGCCACATGCAGCAGAAACGCCTGGCGCTCCATCTCGCCCGGTTGCCGGGCCTGTCGCGGCGGCATCGTCCCGGACTCCACCCGCCGGACCACCGTCGCCATATCCGCCGCGCTCAGAGCCCCCCGGTCAAACCGGCGATTGCCCATCTGCACCTTCTCGCCGTGACAGGAAATGCAAAAGGTGGAAAGAAACTCAGCCGCCGGGTCCACCGCCGCGGCCAGCACGAGAAACCAGGCGGCCAGAATCATAACTTATAGCCCGCGCAACGTGCCTGTCGAAAGGGCAAACTTCGGCTGCTCCACTCCGAAGCGGTGCAGCATGCTCAGGAACAGATTCGACAACGGCTGCTTGTTCGGTCCGTTGTCCGGAAAGGCCACGTAGGAACCATGGCGGAAGCGGCCACCGGCCAGCACCACCGGTAAATTGAGATTCGTGTGGGCATTGCCATTGCCCATGCCGCTGCCGAATAACACCATCGTGTGATCGAGCAAGGTCCCATCGCCATCGTCAATCGACTGCAGCTTCCCCAGAAAACGGGCGAACTGCTCGGTCTGATAGCGTTCCAGCTTCACTAACAGTTCAATCGCCTCCGGCGCTTGGCCATGGTGGGAGAGCGCATGATACTCCTTCCGGACGCCCAGCACCGCCGCCTCAAAGCCGCCCGCGATCTCGAGCGTGGCGATCCGCGTTGAATCGGTTTGCAACGCCAGCGCCATCAGGTCGTACAGCACCGGGATGTCATTCACCAGTCCGCGATTTTCCGGCTCCTGGATCGGCGCTGGAGGCTTCGGTACCCCTGCCCACTTCTGCCGCAGCTCCAATACCTTCTCCACATCGCGCACGGAGGTGAAGTACTCGTCCAGCTTCTGCCGGTCCCGCGTCCCAAGCTGCCGCTGCAGCGATTGGGCATCGCCGTTCACCGCGTCCAGGATCGAGCCCTGCAGCGTCAATCGGTCTTTGGTGCGCAGCTGCTCCGCTTCGGTCTCGCCGGTAAACAGCTTTCGAAACAGTTCCCGCGGGCCCTGAATCGGGTTCACGCGCGTACCGCTCCGCGTCCAGCACATCATGCAACCGCCGTGCAGGCCTTCTTCGGAACCCAGGGTCAGAGACGGGAAGCGCGTCGCTCCGCCCACCGTCTCCGCCATGCGTTGGTCCAGGCTGATGTTGCCATCCGGCATGCCCTTGGCGTCCACCTGGCGGACGCCGCTGAGGAACGAGTGGACGGCAAAGTGCCCGCCCTTCACCCCGTGGTCGAGCCCCGAAAAGACGGTGAGGTTCCGGCGATGTTCGGCAAGCGGTTCGAGCAGATGCGGCGTGTCGAAATCGGCGCCGGTCTTTTGGGGGAAGAATTTCTGCGCATAGAACCCGAACGCGTTGCCCACCGCCACCATGCGCATGGGCCGCACGGTTTTTGCATTGGCGCTCAGCGCCGAAATAGCGAGTCCGGAACCCAGAAACCTCGTGCTCAGGGAGTCGAGAATCGGCAACGCCAATTGAATCCCCACGGCGCGGAGAAAAAACCGGCGGCCAGCCATACCAGGGCGGCTCGTTTTCATAGCCGGATTGTATCGCACCATCCTCGCGAGAGTACCCGCCCGCCCTCCTCCTGGTAAGGTCCTAGCGATTCCCCCAGTCCATCATCCATCCCGCCCCGGGCACGATCGGAAACAGCCGCAGCAGCGAGATATTGGCCACGCCCGTGCGCGTGTTGTAGCCGTTGTAGGAATCAAACGTCCGGTTGTTGGTGTTCAACAGATTTATCACCTCGAATTCAACCGGAAGTCAGCCCGGCTGAACACCGGAAGCCTAACGGCATTCCGCTCCTGAGACAGAAAGTACTGCCCATTGCGCTGGCTAAAGAATCCCGCGATCGGGAAATTCGACCCGTAACTGTAGCGCACGCTCAGGTTCACCGTCGGGCTCACCCGGTAGCTCCCGTATCCGTTCACCGTGTGCCGCTGGTCGAAATCCGCATCGTAGCGCGCGCCCGTAACTCCATCCCGCATCCGGGACCGCGACCAGCCGTAGGAAACCCAACCGTTCCAACGATTGGCGCTGCGCTTCTGCAAAAACACTTCGAAGCCCCGCGCCGCCCCGCGCACAGAGTTCTCAAACCGGGCCGCTGCCGGCGGCAAGAAGACTTGGCCATTGCCGAGCAGCCGGATTTCGGCCAGCGGCTGAGCCAGCAGATCGCGGTCTGCCCGGTAGTAAGCCTCAACGCGCAGCCGCGTCGTCGCACTCAGCGCCTGCTCCACGCCCGCGACGGCGTGGATGGCTCTCGAGGGGAGCAGCGCCCCGTTCTCCAGGTTCGCTATCGTTAACGCGCTCAACGGCACATATTGCGTGGCGTGACTCCAGGCCGAAATCAACTGCGTCGCCTCGCCGAGCCGTAGCCGCAAGCTGGCATGAGGCGATACCGACGCCGGCTGCCGCGTCGAAGACCCATCCCAACGCGAGCCTACGCGCATACTCAGAATCCCTCTTTGGAACCCCTGCTCGACATAACCACCCGCCCGCAGCGCAGTGCCGCTCCACGGGTCGCGCCGGCGGAGCGAGAGCGGGTTGAAGATGTAGCGGGCCTCGAAACCCTCATCCCGAATGCGCCGGAACGACGAGCCCGCGCGAAACGACCGCCACTCCACCCCCGTATTCGCCACCCACTCGCCATACCCCGCCGACAATAGCGGCAGCTCCAGTACATTCCGGTTCAGGCCGCGTTCGCGGATCCAGGCGAACTTGTTGGTGACGAGCAACCGCTCGGTGGCCGACCAGCGATGTCCCAACTGCAGGTTGGTGAAATGATAAGTGCCGTCCAGAATCGCATTCACCCCCAGCGCGCCGCCCGCCGCCGCCCGGTCGAGGTCCGAAATTCCATCGAACCAGGCCAGCGTCGCATGTTGCCGGCGGGTCAGGTTGTAGCCCAGCTTGGCTTGCATATCAAAGAAGCCAAAGGCCAGCGTATCGATCGCGCGGGCCTTCTGCAGAAGATACTGCAGGTAGCTCTTGCGGACGCTCACCAGCCAAGTGCCCTTCTTCCAGGGGCCCTCGGCCATCACGCTCGTCGCCGCCACCCCGGCATTCACCCGCCACGCCAATCCCTTTTCAGAGCCCTCCCGCACCAGCATCTCGAGCGCGGAAGCGTTCCGGTCCATGTAAGCCACCGGCGGAGCGGCGGCGTGCAGCGTCACCGCCTCCACCACATCCGTGTTCAGCATCGAGATGCTGCCGCTGGCCTGTTGGCCTTGCGTTGCGTGCAGCAGGTTATTCATCAGCACGCCATCGAGGTAGATCCCCACTCGCCGGAAGTCCGCGCCTCGTACGGCGAAGCTCGCCGTGAAGTCGTTGGTCGAAGCCACCCCCGGCAGGCTTTGTACGGCGCGAAGCGGGTCGTTGACAATCACCCCGGCCAAATTGCGCAGCTCCGCCGAACGCAGCGTCCGCTCGGAGGGGCTTGCCGCATCCCGCGGCTCGAACGGACCTTCCCGTACCTCCACGCTGTCTTTTTGCGAAAGGCCGTCCGGCGTCAGCAGCAATTCCAGCTCGCGGGTAGGGTCGCCCACCACCACCCGCAGCGTGCGATAGCCCACCAGCGATACCAGTAACTCCCCTGCCGCCCCTGCCACGGAGAATCGTCCCTCGGCATCGCTTACGGCGGTCTCTTCGCCCGCGAAGACTTTCGCCTTGCTCAATGCCTCGCCCGAGCGCGCGTCTTTCACAACACCCCGCACCTCCGCATACGAAACTTCACTGCCGAGCAGCGGCAGCATCCCCAACAGCAGCTTCATCCAATAGCGGAGGCACGCAGTCATCCCTGTATTGGATCAAACATCGCCCCGTCCTCTGAGTGTTACCCCTGGGCTCAAGAACCGGCTATTGGATAACGCCCCAGCCAGCGCCATCCGGCCCCAGCCACCAGACCTGCAGGCAACAACAAACCCAGCAGCGCCACTCCTAGCCTCCCGGCCACCTGTCCCCACTCCTCTTCGCGATATGCGAACGCCGGGAACCGGTCCACGTCCGCCGCTGCAAGCTTCTCTTTGCGCAGAATCCGCGGCACAAAATAGTCGCGCCATTGCCGGTGGTAAATATCCGCCTGCGCTAAAAAGTGGCTATAGCGGCCCGCGCTGGCCCCCGCCACGTCGTTGAAAGCCGCCTGCGCCACAATTGCGGGAGAGAGAAATCGGAACCGGTCCACCATCGCCTGCTGCCCCGCCACTTGCGCGTCAAACCGATCCCGCACCGGTTGCACGGCCCGTTCCGTCGCTTCATTCACGGCCACCTGCAAGGTGCCAAAATCCGGAGCACCGCCCTTCTCCGCCGGCGCCATCTCCGGATGATCCTCCAAGTACCGCGCCAGCAAATGTGCCCCCTGCCGCGTCGCCGCGTCCCCAGCCACCCGCATCGCTTGAATCATTTCCACCCGCGAAGGCACCGGGTACGCCGCCTTCACGGCTACATTCAAAACCGAAGGAATCAAGACCACAAACAATAACCACAATCCGGCCAACACCATCGCGTTGGTCGCAGAACCGCGGCCCCAAGCATTCACGGCCACCGCCAGCGCAAACCAGAACAAACCATAGGCCACCGTGATGGCCACCCAGAGTGCCAGCCGGATCCCCGCTCCTTCCGCCCGAAGGTCCCCGCCTCCTGCTGCCATTAGCCCAAGCGATAACAACACCGGCATGCTGATCACCAGCCCCACCCGCGGCAACAGCTTCGCCATCGTTAACGCCGGCAGTGCAATCGGCTGCGAAAGCGCCAGCGCCAGCGTGCCCCCCTCCTTCTCCGCCGAGACCAGATTGTAACTGCAAGCCAGGATCACCAGCGGAAAGAGATACAGCAGAACAAAGGAAGCATCAAACCGTCCCGTCAGGAGGTGCACCGGGTTCTCAATCTCATCGTTATTCAGAAACGTCTGCTTACTCCCCGTCGTAACTTTGAAGTAGTACGGGTATAAGTCGCTTTGGCCCACCGCCAGCGCCCCCAGCCCGTACGGCGGCATCACCACATACCGCGCCCCCGGTCCCCGGCCCACCGCCGAAGGCAGACGCGGATCCGTGAACGCGGACACCTTCCGTTCGCCCGCCTCCACCAGCGGAATCTCCCGCCGCAGCCCCTCCAGCCGCTCCCGCTCCTCCTGACGCGCCGCCTCAATGGTCTCCCTCTGGAAACTCACCCACTGCGAGCCGTTCCATGTGCCGTAGGCCATGGTCAGGCCCAGAAACAAGGCAATCCACAGCGGGGTCCGGTCGGCGCTCAGGTTTCGCCATTCGTACGTCATCAATCGCAGCAGCATCCCTAAACCACCCGGATCCGCCGCGCTGCCCAACCCGCCAGAAGAATACTACCGGCAAACCACCCCGCCACCACCCCCAACGCCGGCGCCTGCCGCTCCGCCACCCATCCCGCCTCCGGCGCCGTGTAGGCAAACGGCGCTACCTTGTTCCAGAGTTCCGGACCCGCCAGATGCGGCGCGCCCGTCTTCGGCGCCCGGTGCGTCAGTTCCTCGTTCATCGTGCGCTGAATCATCCGCCGGTACTCCTCAGCCGCCTTGGCAAAATGAGTATGCTGCGCAAAGTCCGTTCCCGCAAATCCCATCGAGATCGACCGCATCGCCAGCCCAGGCGCCATCCAAGCCACCCGCTGATGGATCCGATTCTGCGCCGCGAAGTTCTCCCACAACGCCCCATACGACTCGTCGAATACCTCATTCCCATGGTTCTCGCTGTCCTGCAAGCGGACACCCAACAGGTTCACAGGCAGCGCCTCCGGCCGGTCTACGTTGTACTTTTTCAGCAACTCCGTCTCCAGTGCCTTGGCTCGCGCCCCCGGGTCGTGCCCGTCGGAACCCTTCGCCAGCGCCAATTGCATCTGCTGCGCAAACGCAAACGCCGACGGCGACGGACTCTGGCTCTTGGCTAGATCCGCCGCTACTCGCGGCGCCACCAACCCGTTCATCATCCAAAACCCCAACAACACCATCAGCGCCACCCGCGAAGAGGGCGCCCACGCCGAAACCGCCAGTGAAACTCCCGTGAATGCTCCAAAATACAGCAGATAGCTCAACCCCATCCATCCCGCTCGCGGCGCCGCAGCCATCACCTCCCCCCCGCCGGAAGCCGCCACAATCGCTACCGACCCTAAGATCGCCGCCGGCACCAGCCACACCCCCAACGCCGCCGCCACCCCCAGCGCCTTGCCCGCCGCCAGTTCCGCCGGAGATACCCCTAAACTGAACAACTGCCGCAGCGTTCCCAGCTCCCGTTCACCCGAAAACGCACTAAACGTCAGCAGTACAATCAACAACGGCACCAGCAACTGCAGCACCGTCGCCCCCGTCAACTCCCCCAATCGCTGCACCGCCGTCGCATCCTGCGCCGGGCGGTACTTAAACTCGTTCTGCTTGTGCGCCTCCAACCACACCGCCACCCCCGTGTACGGGTCCGTCCCGTGGTCCACCAGCGACAGCGGCACCTGCGGCTTAAATGCGTAAACCCCGTAATGTGCCGCCGAGTGCGGGTTCTTCTTCCCCTGCTGCAACCATTGCGCCCGCGTCGCCTCCTGCGCCGACCGGTGCTGTGCGCTCACCTCCCGATGACTCTGCCAACCCAGCAGCAAGGCCCCCGCCAGCAGCGTGAACACAATCGCCCCTGCCCCGCGAAAACGGCCATCCCGCAGCATCTCCGTAAACTCTTTCCGCGCAATCAACAGCGTCATCTTCATCGGTGTCCCCCTACTCATGCATGTGTTCCAGGTAAATCCGCTCCAGGTCGCTGTGGCCCAGCTCGGAAGTCGTATACGTGGCCATCAAATGGCCCTGCTTCATAATTCCCACCCGCGTCCCCGTCTCCTTCGCGCGAAACAGATCGTACGTCGCCATAAACTCGTTCGACGCCTTCGGGTCCAGCCCCGACGTCGGCTCATCCAGCAGCAACGCCCGCGCCCCCTTGGCAATCGCAATCGCAATCCCCACCTTCTGCCGCATTCCCTTCGAATACGCCCCCACCCGCTTGCCCGCGTCCGCCCGCGCCAACCCCGCCTCGTCCAAAAATCCCGCCAGTTCGCTCGCCGTGTGCCGCCCCCCCGCCAACGACGTAAAGTACTCCAGATTCTCGAGCCCCGTCAGGTTCTTATACAGCATCACCTGCTCCGGAATGTAAGCCAGCAGCCGTTTCGACGCCAACGGCTCCTTCGTCACATCCAGCCCCCCAATCGTCGCCTTCCCCGCTGTCGGCGCAATGAAGTTTAGGAACAGATTGATCGTCGTCGTCTTCCCGGCGCCGTTCGCCCCGAGTAGGCAAAAGATCTCCCCGGGCTCAATCCGCAGGTTCAAAGGGTGCAGGGCCACTTTGCCCGCGTACGATTTCGAAAGGCCGGAGGCAACAAGCATGATGTTCTGCACATGATAAGCCACTCTCAAGAAATTCCGCAACGCTTTTCGAGAAGAAGGTCTCAACAAGCCCTTGCGCAAGTAATGAGAAACCATTATCGTGAAAGCATGAAGCTCTACCTGCTCCTCCTGGCCCTCGGATCGTCCTGCGCCGCACTGGCCCAGAACGTCAATGGCATCGTCGCCGGCTCCGTCCTCGACCCCGCCGGCGCCGTCGTCTCCAACGCCCGCGTCCGCGCCCTCCTGCCGGAACGCCAAGGCTCCCGCGAAACCACCACCAACGATGCCGGCCAATATCGCTTCGTCGGGCTCACCCCCGGCCTCTACAACCTCACCGTCGAAGCCCTCGGCTTCGCCGTCCACGAACGCACCGGCCTCGAAGTCTCCGTCGGTTCGCCCCTCCAAGTCGATATCCAACTCTCCGTCTCCGCCGTCTCCGGTTCCGTCACCGTCACCGAGTCCCTCGACGACGTCGCCCGTAGCCTCAGCTCCGCCACCCGCGGCGCCCTGTTCAACGAACAGGCCCTCCAAAACATCCCCGCCCTCGCCGGCCGCACGAGCCGCAACTATTCGAGCCAGGTCTTCCTCCTCCCCGGCGTCAACCTCAGCCGCACCCCGCACGCGCCCTTCTCCATCAACGGCAGCCGCGGCCAGGGCATGACCAACGTCATGGTCGACGGCGCCGACTTCAATAACCCCAACTCCGGCTCCCTCCTCGGCGCCAACTTCACCGAGCAACCCGTCAGCCAGGAGGCCCTCCAAACCGTCGAAGTCCAAACCTCCAACTTCAAAGCCGAATACGGCCGCGCCGGCGGCGGCACCATCAACCTCATCACCCCCAGCGGCGGCAACCAGTTCCACGGCCGCTTCTACGAGTTCTTCCGCAACGACGCCCTCGACGCCCGCAACAGTCTCAACGCCGAACGGCCCACCCTGCGGCAGAACCAGTTCGGCGGCCTCCTCTCCGGCCCCATCATCCGCAACCGCCTCTTCTTCGCCGCCAACGGCGAATGGATGCTCCAGCGCGCCGCCAACTCCGCCGTACCCCAAGCCACCTTCTCCCAGGCCGAACGCGACCGCGCCGTCCCCGCCATGCGCGCCCTCCTCGCCACTTACCCCCTCCCCAACGCCACCTCCGCCACCAACGTCCCCCTCTTTGATCCCGGCCGCATCGCCGAAGTCCTCACCGGACGCACCTGGTTCGGCAAGCTCGACTGGCTGGCCTCGGAAAAGCACCAGTTCGGCTACCGCTACACCCACGCCGAAAGCCTCCGCCGCGCCGCCAACAACTTCGCCACCGGTTCCGCCGGCTGGAATGAGGTCTACAGCCATACCTTTAACCTCACCTCCACCCTCACCCCCAACACCGTCAACGAAGCCCGCGCCTACTACACCAGCTACAACATCCCCCTCTGGCCTATGACGCCCCTCCTCGGCAACCCCGCCGTCAACGGCACCGTCGGCCTCCTCAGCGTCACCGGCGCCGCCTCCCTCGGCACCATCTTCCGGGACGACTCCCGCACCCACAACTACCAGGTGCAGAACGATCTCTCCCTCACCCGCGGCCGCCACGGCATCAAACTCGGCATCATCGCCCGCCGCGTCCAGATCGCCACCACCTCCCGCTCCCTCGGCGACGGCCAACTCGTCTTCGATAGCCGCGAACTCTTCCTCCAGGGACGCCCCCGTACCTACACCCGCGTCCTCGGCGACACCCGCCTCGACCAGCAACAATACGAAGCCGGCTTCTACGGCCAGACCGACTACCGCGTCCGCCAGAACCTCACCCTCAACCTCGGCGCCCGCGCCGAACACTACGGCGCCCCCGCCGATCGCCACGGCCGCCTCACCCCCAACTACGGCACCGGCCTCAGCGTCGCCCCCCGTTTCGGCTTCGCCTACACCCCGGGCTCGCAGCAATCCCTCGTCCTCCGCGGCGGCTACGGCCTCTTCATCGCCCCCCTCGCCGCCCGCTACGTCGGCCTCACCCGGCTCACCCCGCCCCGCGTCCGCACCGTCATCGCGCTCAACCCCGCCATGAACGATCTCCTCGGCGGCCCGCTCGTCGATTCCACCAACCTCACCATCACCGACCCCAACCTCCGCCAGCCCTACGTCCAACAGTGGAACCTCACCACGGACTACCGCCTCCCCGCCACCAAGCTCGTCGCCTCCCTCGGCTACGTCGGTACCCGCGGCGTCGCCCTGCCCATGACGCGCCTGCCCAACGGCGGCGATCGCCTCGCGCCCAATCTGCGCCCCAACCCCGCCGCCGGCGTCGTCTCCCTCCTCGAAACCGCGGCCATGAGCTCCTATCATGCCCTGCAGTTCTCCCTCAACGGCCAGGTCACGCGGCAGATGACCCTCCGCACCTCCTACACCTGGTCCCGCTCCATCGACGATGTCAGCCGCGACACCGTCAACATCATCGCGCAGAACAACCGTCGTCTGGACCGTGCCGTCTCCGAATTCCACCTCTCTCACAACTTCACGACGGCCATGGTCTACGCCCTACCCGGCGCCGGTTCCGGCGGCCTCGCCCGGACCCTCTTCGGCGGCTGGCAGGTCTCGCCGGTCATCCAATGGCGCTCCGGTTTCCCGTTCTCCATCCTCTCGGGTGGCGACACCCCCGAAGGCGTCCGGCTGAACCGGGTGAACGACATTGCGGGAACCCTCGAACGCCGGCAGGACGGCGTCTTCGGCCTCCTCCCCGGCTCCGGGCTCACGCTCGCCCAGGTGCGCCAGCAGATCACCCCGGCCAACAACACCTTCGGCACCCTGGGCCGCAACACAGAGCGGGCGATGCCGTTCTTTGACCTCAGCGCCGGTTTGCAGAAGTCCTTCCGCTTGACCGAGCGGCTGGGCCTTGAAACCCGCGTCGAGGCCTTCAACCTCTTGAACAAAGTGAACTACGACGTCTACTCCGGCAACCTCCTCGATCCCCGTTTCGGCCAGGCCACGTCCGCCTTCCCGGCCCGGCAGATTCAGATCTTGCTCCGCATTAGTTTCTAGGCGAAGCCAAACAAAGCCAACCCCCGGAAAAACACTGGGCCCTTCCGGGGAAGGGCCCAGCGACAGTTTAGAACTGCAACATCACAGTCAGATTCATGAGGGGCTGACCACCGAGCGAAGCCGTCCGGGGATCGTCGGTGAGTTTGCCAAACGTTTGCGGGTTCCGGAAATCGACGGTCGTCGTGGGTCCGGTGAAGTTAAACGTCTTGAACGCATTCTGCATATCCCAACGCAACTGAACCCTCGTCCGCTCCTTAATCATAAAGTTCTTCTGGAGCGAGATTTGAGCCCAAGCCATGCTGGGTCCCGTCAGGATGTTACGGCCCGCGTTACCGATTTGAAACGCCGCCGGATAGGCGAACGCATTCATGTCAATCACCGCCGGTCGATTATTGGTGACAAACCGGTCGCCGCCGCCGTTGTTCCACTTGCTGAAGTCGTAGTCTGGCGAGCTCACCACGTTCGGACGGCGGTTGCCGGCGAAGCCTGGGTAGTAGTTGAACGGGCTGTTGGCAAAGGAGAAATTCAGAGGATTCCCCCATTGCCCATCCGGCTGTTGGTCATCCACCGCTGTCCTTTACCGAAGGGCAGGTCATAGTCGACTGTCGCGATAAAGCGATGGTTGCGGTCATAGCCGGCGCGGCCTTTCTCGAGTCTCCGGTTCTGAATCGGAGCAACGCCACCACCGCTGTTATCGGTATCGGCGCTGTTGATCGCTTTCGAGAACGTGTAGAACGTCGAGAAGAACAAGCCCCGCGACATGCGCTTTTCGAGTTTCACCGTTCCCGAATGGAACGTCGAATGCCCGAAATTGGAGCGCATCGAGATGTTGCCAAAGTGCGGATAGGGCCGGAAGTTCTGCGCAGCGGCAAACACCCGGTCCCGTTGCGCCGGGTCGTTCGCGAACAGGTCGACCGGAAAAGAATTGAGCTCCCACCGTTCCACCAGTCCTACGCCGCTCGAGCCCTGATAGCTCAGTTCGATCGTGTAATCGCGGGCGATTTCATTCTGAATCGAGAAGTTCCAGTTCATGACATACGGATTGCGCAGGTTCGAATCCCACATGGAGACATTGCGCCCGCTGAAGTTGGTCCCGCGGAACGGGCTCGACCCATCGGGAAGGACCACCGGGGCCGGCGGAGCGGTCCCGCGGCTGATCTGGTAGACCGGCGTCGGGTTCCCGGGCACCGACTCCTGTACCGCCGTGCCGACATACTCGTCGTACTGATCCCGGCCAGACGGGAACTTGACGTCCACCGTGTAGAAGCCGAAACCGCCGCGGAAAACCCACTTCTCAAAGGGGTGCCAAGCCAGGCCGAGACGGGGATTGAAGTTGTTGTGGTCCCCATTGGTCAGCGCGTTTTTCGGATGAACGATCGCGCCACGGTTACCCGTGAGAGGATCGGTCGCCCCGGGGTCGAACTGGCTCATCAAGCCATACTTCGTATTGAAGGCGCTTTCATTCGAATAGCGCAGCCCCATGTTGGCGGTCAGCTTCGGGGTGATCTTCCAATCGTCCTGAATGTAGAAGCTATGAATGTTGGCCCGCGGCAGCCAACTCGTCAGCTCGGTCAGGAACGTCGCCGACGTCACATAACCGGTCAGGAAGCCCGCAAACGGACTGCCGGTATTGGGCACGGGTGCGCCGTTCGCCTGCAGCCCGACCGTCGCGTTCGAGAAATCGAATCGCACCGGGTTAGCCAGAGTCGCCGAATTCAGCCGGAAACGCAGAATCTCGTAGCCGGCCTTGTAGGCATGGGTGCCCTTAATGATCGACAGATCGTTCCGGAACGAGATCGTCTCGTTCACACTCCTCGTCGGCGTGACGCCGGTGAGTCCATAGATGGAACTCGGGTTGTTCCGGTCCCCGCTGCCAAAAGCGGGCATCAGGTCCGCGTTGATGTTCGAAATGCCGAGCTGCTGCCCCCAACCCTGTTGGAAAGACGGCGCCGTCCGCTCGGCCCAACGGCGGTTGTACCCGACGCGGGCGTCGTTGACGATCGTCGGCGAAATGATCCAGGTCTTGCCGAACGACATGTTCTGATTCCGCGAGGGAGCGGTGCCGCCTGCCGAGCCATCGAATTCGCCCCGGTCCGGCCGAATGTTCCACGGGCGTAAGAGTCCGGGAAGGTACTTGTTGTCGGTCCAGGAAAAATAGATCTTGAAGGCGGTGCTGAACTGATGATCGAAGCGGTAGTTATAGTCGTTCAGATACACCTGCGCGAGTTCATTCGCCAGGTAGTTGCCAGCCGCGCCCGTCGAAATGAAGCTTCCTTCGCGGTTGGGTAGTTGCCACGGGTCGAAGTCGAGAACCTTGCGGGCCACGGGATCGATGCGGCTCGGCGGGATGATTCCACCCGCGAAAGGATCACGCTGCCAGACCCCGTTCACCAGCCGGGTGGTCGCCGGGTCGAAAATAGAATTGGCGCCGGGAAAGTTGAAATCGCCCCGGCGCATGCCCAGGCTCGGGACCGAGGAATCAACCTGCGCCACTTTCTTCTCGTGGAGACGTTGAAAGCCAAAGAAGAAGAAGGTCTTGTTCTTGCCGTTGTAGATCTTCGGAATTACCACCGGACCGGAAACGGAAGCGTCCGGCATCATGAAGAACGAAGGAACGCCGTTCGGCGCGGTGGGGGTGGCCTGTGAGGTGCGGAGACGGTCAAAGAACAGCCGGTGTTGCATCCGCCGCGTACGGCCGTACCAGGAGCCCATCATGTGGAGTTCGTTCGTTCCGGTCTTTTTGACGGCGTTGATCACACCGCCGGCGGAGTGCCCGTATTCGGCTGGAGGCAGCGTCGTGATCACCTTCACCTCGGCGACCGAGTTCAAGATGGGCTTGGTGGTCTCTGTTCCGCCCTGCTGATCGTTGCCGTTCACGCCGTCTTCGAAGATGCCGATAGCGCCGGCGCGCTGTCCCGCCAGGTGATAAGCGCCCAGCGAACCGCCGTAGGCATAGCCGCCGGTGGTCATGCCAGGAACCAGATTCATCGTCGAGTTGACGAAGCGCTGATAGAGCGGGAGGTCGTAGAGGACTTCACCGCTGAGCACGGCGCCCGTCGTCGAGGTCTCCGTCTCGAGCGCGGGCACGGCGCCCGTGACTTCCACGGACTCGGTGAGTTGACCGACCTGCATGACGGCATCTACCGCGAGGGTGTCACCCGTGCGGAGTTCGACACTGTCCCGAATGGCTTTCTTGAATCCAGTCAGCTCGAAGGTAATCCGGTAGGTGCTGGGTTGCAAGGAAAGCACGCGATAGATGCCTTCTGCGTTGGTTGTGGTGGTGGACGTGAAGTTCGTGCTGGGTTGCACCACGATTACGCTGACATTCGGAACGACTGCCCCGGTCGAGTCGGTCACGCGGCCGGTCAACGTTGAGGTGCCGATCTGCGCGAACGCCGTTACCGTGAACAGCGCTGCGGCCAATGATAGTTTGGCGAAAGACTGCATGGATGAACCTCCAAAGATCTGTCTGAACGCCCGTGTCAGTTCAATGACGCAATTGATACGAGCCCGGCGATTATATGCAAAGAGATTCTGGGTTGCAAGGCTCACCTAATCTCTTATTTCGCTAAGTTTTGTGGGAGTCGGCGCTGCTCCCCTCCGCCTGGCCTGCTCCGCCGCAATCCTTTCTGGCGCGCTCGCGCAACGGAGAGTGATTCCGGCGGGCAGGTGGGTTCGAGGGAACGATCTCGCGGGAATCCTGGAGCGCCGGCACTTCGGCCTGCGGCCGGCCCGTTTCTGAACCGCATCAACGGGGAAGACAACTCGGGTAACCTTGTCAATCCCCGTTTCGGCCAACTTACGTCCACCCTCCCGGCCCGCGAGGAGCAGTTGCTGATTTCGCCTGAACACAGCCGCCACGGGACAAGCCTGCTATGCAGAGAGTAAATCGCGCCGCGAACTCTGCCACTGCCCCAAGTCATCCGTCCCGAAGGTTCTCTAGTGGGTATCCGGCCGGCCGGCCTCCCCGCACCTCAGCAGCGAGCTGCTGTCGAGTTGATTCAGGAATGGGTTCTGCGGTTCGAGCGACTACCATCGAACGCTCTGCTGAGTTTTGCAAGCCTGGACCGCTCGTCATTCACACTAACCCGGAGAGTTGGCCAGACTGACGAGTGCCAGGCACCTCCGGTCTTTCCACTAAGTCGCGGTGGCCCGTTGCTGTGGCGAACCGATGGTGTGTTGGCTCGACAGGACCCCGCCGATGCAGTCTAAGTCGGCGGGCCCGTCGAGGGCGGTGTCGCATTCGGTTGCGGTGTCGAATTCGGTTAAGGAGGAGGCCACAGTTCGGCCGGGCGATCCTGCCGCATCGTCGACGTCGTCCGCGTTAAGCCGGGTCAAGACATTCCAGCAATCGACCGGCGGAGTGCGGTTCGCTCGCATCCCTGTCCGCTTGGCGTCGGGCACGGGATCCGCACGCAGCGTCTCCTCTGGCAACAGCCGCGTCCGCTCCTGCGATCGGATGGCGCGAGCCCATGAGTTGTATCGAAGGCGGTCATCTGCAGACGAATTTCCGATGGCTCCTCGAATTTCGCAGCTTCTCCTGGCGCATGGGCAAGACAAGTTTGCAATGGTGCTCGCCAGCCACCCGCCAAGGCTGTGCCTCGACGGCATTCGCATCCGGTCTTGCCAGGATCGTCAGGTGAACACGGCCGGGGCTGGGTTGTACCTGGGCATTGCGGATCGGAGCATATCCAGGGTCTCCTTTATGCGCTCAAGTCGGCGCGCCACTCCTCGTGAAGAAACCTTCGCCGGCGATCGCCCCCGGGAGTCTTAGCTCGATCCCGCAGCTCCGCGGTCAATGACTGTGCTCCGGTTTCCATCAAGGCGAGGTAGACTCGCGCGACGCCCGGCAGGCACACGGTCGCAAGTTGCGTGAGGCACTCGTCAGTCCGCCAAGTGGCCTTTTCAGGCGCTTCACCGGCAGCACTGTCTCGGCTGCTGCTCGGCTGCCACCTTGCGCCAACTTCGCTGGACACCCCACAACGCAGAACGGCGACGGGTAGCCTACGCCCCGCTCCGCCAGCAAAGCAACCCGGAGTCTCCCACCCGCTCATTCACCGCCCGCCGGAGTAACGGTAGGTTCTTATGTTCCACGGAGTGCTTCTCCGCCATCCCAAGTAGCCGCAGCGCCCCAAACCAGAACAGCGGAATCCCCTTATCCAGTGCCTCCCGGCACTCCACCACCGTCACCTCCTCCCCTCCCAGCCGCCGCGCCTCCGCCGCCAGCACACTCGTATCCGCCAGCCCGTCAAACCGTTCCCGCAAATGCGTCACCGCCGCCCGCAACCCCTCCCCGTCTCCAACCTCGTTGTTCAGCGCCAGCCGCAAGTGCGCATATCCCAGCAGCAGCTCTGCCATCGGGTCTTCGTGCTCGTTCAGAATCGCGCCATCCCGGTCGCCCGGCTCCACGCTCAAAACCCGGACCACTTCCGCATACCCAGCCGCCGCTGCAAAAGAATTTCCCGCTCGGAACCGCGATCCTCCCGCATAAAAAAGCACGAAGCCGACGTTTCTCCCCAAGCCGGCCGGTACACAATCAACGCCGACACCCACCCTGCCAACGCGGGCGGCGCGAACATCAGGCTTCTCCCCTTCTCACTCCGCAGCTCCAGGAAATGGGTCCCCGGCCTCACCGCCGCCGAAAACCGCCCCACGCTCTCCACGGTCGTCCCCGCCCGCAGCGCCGTCCTCACTCGGGGCTTCGCCTTCCCCACCGGCCAGACTCGTACCGTCGCCCCCCGCAGCGCGCCATCCCCTTCGTCCACCACCGAAAGCTGCACCGCCGCCTCCTGCCTCGGCTTCCGCAACTCCCGCCAAACGTTCAGCCCCATCTGCCGCAGCCGCGCCACCGGCTCCAACGCCTCCCCTGCCATTCCCGCCATCTCCGCCATCGCCAACAGCCCCGGCACGTCCAGCAGCGCCGCCGCCGGCGCGCCCAGGGTCTCCAGAATCCGCAGGGAACGATCGCTGTTCACTCCAATCTCTCCCGTCCGCCGCAACTCCTCCATCACGGGGCCGCCTGCCCCCGGCGGCGAATCCAGCACCACCTCCTCCCGCTCTCCCGCCTCCAGCGCCACCATCTCTTCCACCGGCAAGCCCCCCGGCGCCAAAACCTGGCAACGGTAGATCCCCGGCTTGAGGTCCCGCTGCTCCACCCTCTGCCGGCCCGTCCCCACCGTCTCGTCCTTGCCGTTCACCACCCGCACCAGCGCTAGCGGATCCAGCGTCCGCGCCACAATCGTCCCCGTATCCGCCTCAAATCGGGACGCCGGCCTCGGCGTGAAATCTTCCTCGCCGTTTCCATCAAAACCCAGGATCGAACTCGGCCGCCCCATCTCCTCCTGCCGCCGAAACCGCAGCGCCACCGTCAAGTCCCCGTAAAGCGGCGCTGCCCAGCTCTTCCTCTCCGGCTCATATCCTCGGGCCGATCCCTTCACCCGGTACTCCCCTTGCGCCAGCTCTGCCCTCGCCTCCGCAATCGGCGGGTCAAACTCGGCCTCCTCCACATCCCCCAAAACATGGACCCGCGCGCTCGCGCCCGCGTCCGCTGGCGTCACCGTGAACTGCATCTTCGCCTTCGCCACCGCCGCCACCGGCACCACCCGCACCACCGTCTCCGTGTTCGCCACCTCTCCCGCCAGCCGGGGCTCCTGCGGAAATTCACCCGCGGGAGCCAGTCCCAACGCGGTCACCGTCTCCCTCACCCGCGCCTGGACAAAACCCAGCAGTCGCCCCACCGTCACCAGATACCGGTCCCCTTCTGGATCGTACCGCTTCGCCTCGCCCTCCCCCCGTAAGCCCCGCAGCAGTGCCCCGCTGAACACCCCGCCCTCTTCGTTCTCCTGCGCCGTCACCCCTCGCGACGTCGCCAAAAACACATACTGCTTCACCGCCGGCCGCAAACTCTCCGCCTTTGGTTTCATCGCGAAGGGGCCGATATTGAAGTCCCCGGGCACCGGAATGTTCCGGCAAGCGTCGATGAAGATAAACTGCTCGTCAAATTGCGCTATCCGCAGATAGGCCAAGATCCCCGCCACCTCAATGGACGCCGTCGTCACGTCCGGCTGATACTCTTCCGGCAGGATGGCGTGGCCCTCGCTCATGCCCGGCGCCAGGATCCCGTGTCCGGAAAAATGCAAAAAAAGCCGCTCCCCCCGCTTCTGGGCGATCTCCTTCACCGCCTTGGTAATGTTCGCCGCCGTAGCGTTACGAAAAGGGAGAGAGCCGGCCGGCGTCGGGCTCGCCGCCGTCCGGCTCAAGAGCAGGATCAACCGGTCCGGGCTATCGATCAGCGGCGCGGGGCCTTCGAGCAAGAGCTCCGCCATCGCCACCGCATCCCCCACTGCCCCCTTCAGGTTCAGCCGGGACGCGTTCGGATAGCTGTCCACGCCAATGACCAACGCCCAGTTCGCCATGCCCGCCTCGCTCCCGTCTACTCTTCTTCCACCTGCAAGCGGAAGAACGCACCCTCCTCAAGTGTCAGCAGTGTCGGCTCCACATGTCCGGCCGACCGCGCCGCCGCCGCGCCCGCTTTCAGCGGGTCCATCGCCACGTAGACCGGAGAGCCATTCATCTCGTCCGCAAACAACCGGACGGCCTGAAATCCAAACACTACCGGTGTCGTGCCTTCGTAGGTCACCGTTCCCTCGGTCGCCCGCGCCGTGTCCACGCTGAGTGTTCCGCTCGCTACACCCGAAACCACCGGGACGTCCAAACCTACCTTCACGCCCCCTTCCCCTTTGGCGTTGATCTTGAACTTAGTCGTCTTGAGCGTCGAGGTGATTACGTAAACCTCATCATCAATTAACGCGTTCGTCACGGAAATCATGTCCGGCCGGAAGCTGCACGCCGTGAGATACTGGTCCAGCTCGTCCACCGCGATGTGGTCTTCGAGGACATCTTCAAACGTGAACGTCATCGTTTTCGCGGAGGAAAACCCCAGCGAAACCCCCAGTGTTTTGCCACCCAGCGCCTGAATCAGGTTACCGAGGATATTCACGCCGACTTCCACCTTCGTCGTGCTGCTCTCTTTGCCTGATATCCCGATCGGGGCGACGTTATCGAGGCTCAACCGGGGCAGGGAATTGGCCCCGCCGGTCGTAATGGTGGCCAACTCGCCGAGGCGGGTCAGGTCCTTTCTGCCGGCCTTGCGCAGGGTCTGCAGGGGGCGGGCGTCGGACCGCGGCATGCGTAACACGCAGTATCCGCGATCTTTCAAATAGGTGATGGATTCGTCAGGACGGGACATGATCATCTCCAGGGGCCGAACCGATCGGGTAACTACTTCGTGGGAACGGCCAACCACAGTATAGGGCACTGCTGCCGAATGCCAATGTCGCTGGATGACGGTGCCACCGGATTGCTAAAACGTTTCTTGCGGCTGCGCCGCAATCAAGAAAAGAGAATCAAGCGAATCACTCCCGGAGACAACGGAACCCATGCTGACGTACCGGTCGCCCGGCCCACTGTGGTCACGCCCCACCGAGCACAGGAACCCCGCATCGAAGTCGAAGGCCCCGCCCCGCAGCGAGAACGTCTCCTGCCTTTCGTCGTAGTAGCTGCCGGTCCACTCCCAAGCATTGCCGGCCAGATCCGAAACGCCCTCCGGCGTACTACCGGCCGGGAGAAGGCCCACAGGCGTCCTGCGGCCCGTCCGCATGCCAAAGTTGGCCAAGTCCTCCCCCGGTTCCTGGCCACCCCAAGGAAACTCTCGTTTACCGTCTCCGCTGCTCGCCGCCGACCACTCGGCATCAGTCGGCAGCCGCACCACTCGCCCCGTTTGGCCGCTCCACCAGCGGCAATAGTCCGATGCCCCATGATGATTCACCCAAATCACCGGCCGGAAAGGAAACCGCTGCTGGTTTTCCAAATCGAATGGCGCATCCGCCCCCGGGTTAGCCGCCGTCATTGAGCTGCTCTGCCAGCAGGTAGAGCGCCCCGGCCCCGGCACGGAAGCCCTCCTCCCGTCGCTCTTTGATGCGCTGCTGCTCTATACCTTGCGAGCGTGGGGCAAGCGGCAGTGTGCGTCGCCGGGCGGGCGGATGGTGGAGAGTTTAGCGCAGGTGGCGGGCCTGTCCGGGGCGGTATTTGCGAAGCGCGTTGCGGAGGTATCGGGGGAGGGGCCGGTGACTTACCGAACGGGATGGCGGATGCGCCTGGCGGCGAGGCGGATTACGGGGGGCAGGGAATCGCTGAGCGAACTCGCCCGCCAGTTGGGTTACAACTCCGAATTCGCCTTCAGCCGAGCCTGCAAGCGCCAAACGGGCCAGTCCCCCGGGGCCTACCGCAAACAACGCCGCCCCGCCCGGACGCCCCCGAGCTAGGGGCGTCGCCCTCGCTGGGAAACTGAATTCCGCCGCTCCGCCTTCGGTTCGCTGAGACCAGCCGAACAGCGAGCGGCCGTCCGTCCGCCACCGGCACATCCCCCGCGTAGCCCGCTGCGCCAACTCGAACTCCTGGGGAACAACGACGCCCGAATGCCCTTTCGCATCTCCGGGAACCCGATTCTGCATCGGCGGCCGACGGCCTGCGCCGCGCTTTCGGCGAGCGACGATCTGCATCGACGGCCCTTGGGTTTCGAGAGAGAGGATCAACATCATAGACAACCAAGCGCCTAGCCCCGCGATTCGTCAGGGCTCGCCCGTTAGGGCCAGTAGCGATTGCCATTTCCCTTGAGAACGAAACCGAACGGGCAATCAATGTCGCCACCGGAGAGACGAGGTCGGGAGAATCGGGTTAGCCGGCAGTGCGCCGGGGAAGATTCGGCGGACATTGATGAGCCATCTCCAATGCCCGCTCATACAATGCTGATGTCGCGCGGAAATTCGTGCCCCGGAGCTTCTCCAAAACGGGCTCAATGGGAATCAGCCCCGCCTGCGCCGCCTCTACGAGAACGCCCAAGGTACCAGTGACGGTGAGTCCTCTATCGAGCGCTACCTTCACTCCGATTCGATCGTCGATCAGCAACAATGGGGCCCGCAACTCCTCGGCCAGTGCAATCGCTGCTCGCTCTCCCCGGTGGAGATTGGGAATGTCGTCCATCAGCGGGTTAGTGGAATTCTGAACCGAAACTCAAGCCGGGAGCCGATTGGCCCATTCCCGGACGGCGCGCAAGCCATCTTCGGCCCGCAACTCTCCCCGCACAGCTTCGGGCAAAAGGACCTTCGCGTAACGCCTCGGCAAGACGCCGATTTCCCCGATCCGCACGAGATAGCGGATTGGGGAAGTGTCCGCCACCGCGATCATGGTGCTGGGGCAAATCCGCCGTCAGCGCGAACCCTTTGCAGCGTGGCGACATCCCGCTCTAGGTCGTGCACCGCGTAGGCGTCCTTCGAAACACGATGATCCTCAAGGAATTGCTCCCACCGCACGCGGGAAAAGCCGAGGGCTTCTGCTGCCTGTGGGCCACCCAATCGATCCTCGCGATAGGCCTCCAGAACCAACGCCTCCAGGGCCTGCCGGGACAACTCCTGCGGCGTACCAGCGCCAAGTTGGGTCGCCAGCGCTTCCGGGATCTCTACCGTGATAGTCAAGATCGGTTCTGCCCTCCTGGCGCTTTCCCTATCATCTCCTATCTCTCTCCGCCACGATGTCCCTTAGCCAGTCAACTCAGTCCCGAAACAGCAGTTGGGCATACTGGGTCAGGTACACCTGCCAATTCGGCCAGCTATGGCCCGCGCCGGATTCGTTCCAAACGTGTTGTATCTTCTTCGTCTCCATAAGCGTATGGAGGCTCTTCATCCCCGCGTAGGCGAAGTCCTCGGTGCCGCAGCCCAGCCAGATCAGTTTAAGCTTCTTGTTCAACGCCCCACCGTCCACCTTCTCCCATTCGGCGCGATTGCCCGCCGCGCTGAACGCGCCCAGGTAGGCAAACTGGTCGAGATTGTGCAAAGCGATCATCTGCGATTGTGCCGAGCCCATCGAAAGCCCGGCAATCGCCCGGTGATCCCGCCCCGTCCGCACGCGATACTGGCTCTCCACCATCGGCTTGATCGCCGTCATCAACTCCTTCTCGATCACCGCCTGGTCGGTGGGCGACCCTGCGCCGCTCGGATTGGCGACCGTCTTGATCTCGCGCGTCACATGGCCATAGGGCATCACCACGATCATGGGCTTCACCTTTCCCTCCGCCAGCAGGTTGTCCAGAATCACGTTCGTCCGGCCGGTCCAAGTCCAGGAAGCCTCAATCTGGCCATTGCCGTGCAGCAGGTAGAGCACCGGCAGCTTCTGTTTGCTGGTCTCGTAGCCGGGCGGCGTATAGACATACACCATGCGTCGCTCGTTCAAGTTCGGCGAGTCGTAGAAATTCACGTGGATGGTGCCATGGGGCACCTTCCGTTCGTCAATGGGCGCCTGGTCCATCCCCGGAATCACGAAGAGACTGGTGGCGCCCCAGCGCCGCAGTTCGAGATTGGGGTTCGACGGGTCGGGCATCCGCAGCCCGCCATCGATCGCGTAGCCATAGGTGTAGAAACCGGGAGCCAGCGGTCCCACGGTCAGGCTCCACATTCCATTGCCATCGCGTACCAGCGGCGTCGGTTTCTTCAGGAATTCGAGAATTCCCGGCGACCCCATCAAGAGCACCTCGCTCGCTTTCGGGGCGAACAGACGAAAGGTGACCTTTCGATCGCCCTGCACCTCCGGCGAAACGGGCACATTCTTCAGGTCCTCGTAGAATGCCGCCGGAGCCCGCGGACCGGCCGGCAGTCCCTGGCCCATCCCAATCACCGCGCCAACGTGGCACAAAACCAAGGCAAGAACAGTCCGCACTGCGTAGCTCCTTTTCCGGCGGCCAGCATATCAGGATCTCCCCACCTCTCGCCGAACACCGCGCGGCTGCTCGGCTCTTCCCCCGATGGCCTCAACGCATCTCTCCGGCACAACGGAACCCCACCTCGCGGTATCGAATTGTCGGCTCGTACCAGTCACGGGCCGAGACGCGAACGGACACTCTCCCGTAGTCCCAACACCCGCCCCGCAACACCCGTCCCAATCCGTCCGACGGACCAGCCGGATCGCTGCTCGGCGAACTCTCGTAGTATCTCGCGTCGTACCAGTCCGCAGTCCACTCGTGGACGTTTCCCAGCAGGTCACTCACCCCTTCCGCACTGTTACCCAACGGGTACAGACCCACCGGCGTCGGCGCGCCCGGCGCGTCGCTCCCGGAATCGTAATTGGCCCGCTGTCCATCCAGCGGCGGCAGGTCGCCCCATGGGAAACGGGAGCTGTGCGGGCCCCGCGCCGCCCGTTCCCACTCCGCTTCGGTGGGAAGCCGAGCCCCGGCCCAGTTGGCATAAGCCGAAGCCTCATACCAACTCACCGCCACCACGGGCCGGCTCGGGGTCTCCTGTTGTTGCTCCCATCCCTCGGGCTCCTCGAACTCGCCAAATCCTCCCGCCCCCCAATAACGCGCCTCGCCGTAGGCCCCGGCGGCTATAAACCGGGCGAACTCATGCACCGTCACCGGATAGCGGCGAATCCGGAAAGCCCGTAACGAAACCAGATGCACCGGCGCCTCATCCGAGTGTCCTCGGGTCTCCCAAGCCTCTGGATCGTAATTGCGTGCTTCCGCATCGTGCTTCTGCGCTCCCATCCAGAACTCCCCGGCCGGAATAAGAATCCAATTGTCTTCGTCGCGATCGAGGCGCGGATCACCGGCGCGCGCCAGCGCATCCGCCGCCTCGATCCTGGTTCGCAAGGGTCTCTCGTGAGAGGCTCCGGCCTCAAAGATCCCCATCCCCGCGTTCATCGACGCATCATCCTGTTCCCGGTTCCCGGGTCGATACTTCATTCACGCCCGACCACCCATCATCGCTCCAAGCCGCTAAACACACCGAACTCTCGACGATACCGGACCCGCCATGGACGAACGAATACAGCTGTCGTTCGAAAAAGACGGCAAATCCAGCAAGGTGCTCTTTTTCGCCCGGCAGGCGTCACCGTTCACCAATCGAAGCAGGTCTCGCCCTCAACATCACCGTGCCGGATGGCAGCTCGCTCGACCCGAATGTTCGGCCGCAGCGGCGGGCTAACTCCGCGGCATCCAATCGGCGGTCCCCGATCCGTCCAATCGGCGAGGCGACTGGTGTTTTGACGGAGGAGTTTACCCAGGGATCAGAGTTTTGAATTCTTCCAGTGCGGCCACCCGGGCCAGATGGAGGTCTGCGGTGACGAAGAAGTCCACCCCGAAGGCCGCGCGACGGCGAATCGCGGAGGCCAAATGAAGCGCATCCAGAGTCCGAAGACGATTCTGCTGCGCGTGGTGGCTGAGCAACTGCTGCGCGCGCCTGTAGTCCTGGTCCACCAACGGCTGTACGAGAATTCGCTGCGACTCTACCGTGTCCTCCACATCGGCCAAGAATTCGACGGCCTCGGATGGTGTCATCGCCCCCGTTCGCACCTTGATCGCCGCCACCGAAGTGATCTCGATCTGTGCCAGCCGCGACACGCAGATCTCATTCTCTTGCTCGGAGAAAATCGCCGTTACGGCTGGGGACCCCAACTCCGGGTGGAAGAGCTTCGCCAAGGCGCTCGAATCGAAGAAGTAGAACACCTCCTAGGATTCTCCGCGCTCCTCAAGGATCAGGTCCGCGAACGATCCGGGCACATCCTGCCACCGCGCCTGGATCTCCTCGATGGATCGCCTGGCCCGGCGAGGCGAAGCCCGTTCGGGGCCGATCAGCGCCGGGGCCTCCAGCGTCAGGGTTACGCGTGCTTGGTCATCCACGGGGATCGGCTCGACCGGCCGCAGCACTCCGTTGTCGTAAATGGCTTCCACGCGAATGGTCACCCCTTCAGTCTACGAGATTCCCCGTCCGTCAATCGAAAGCAGGTCACTCACCCCTTCCCCACTGTTGCCCACCGGCGTCGGCGCGCTGGGCGCGTCGCTCCCGGAATCGGAATTGGCCCGCTGTCCATCCAGCGGGGGGAGGTCGCCCCACGGGAAACGGGAGCTGTGCGGGCCCCGTGCCGCTCGCTCCCACTCGGCTTCGGTGGGAAGCCGGGCTCCGGCCCAAGTGGCATAAGCCGACGGCTCATACCAACTCACCCCCACCACCGGCCGGCTCGGGGTCTCCTGTTGCTGCGGCCACCCCTCGGGCTCTGAGAACTCGCCGCATCCTCCCGCTCCCCAGTAGCGCTCCTCGCCGTAGGCGCCCGCAGCCAGAAACCTGGCGAATTCCTGCACCGTCACCGGATACCGGCGAATCCGGAAGGCCCGCAACGAAACCAGATGTACCGGTGCCTCATCCGAGTGTCCCCGGATCTCCCAAGCCTCTGGATCATAGTTGCGTCCTTCCGGATCGTGCCTCTGCGCTCCCATCCAGAACTGCCCGGCTGGAATGAGGATCCAATTCTCTTCGTCGCGCTCGAGGCGCTGGTCCCCGGCTCGCGCCAGCGCATCCGCCGCCTCGATCCTGGTTCGCAAGGGGATCTCTTGGGATGCGCCGGCCTCAGAAAGCCCCATCACCGCTTTAATCGCTGCATCATCCTGGTCCATGTTCTTGGGCTGATAGTTCATTCACGCCAGATCACCCATCATCGCTCCGGGCAGCGCCACGCAGGGCGCCTGCGCCGGGAGCCGCGCTTCCCGTGGCCACGTTCGGCCATCGTGGTCGTCAGCGGGATGGAATTCTCTTCGAGCCCCAATAAAGAGGGCCGCGACCCCTTCGCCTTGATCATCGGAGTGCAACTGTTCCGGGTCGCGTCTTCCCAATAGTTCAGGTATCTCTTTCGTCCATTTCGTGCCCGTTCGTGCGGCTCCCGCACATCCCGGCTGTACCATGTGCCAGGATGACCACCAGCACGTCCCTCTCCGCGCTCGCCATCGCTGCCTCCAACGGCATCTCGCGGTGTCAACCGCTGCCGCATCGACTCGACTAGATTCGCTTGCCCGCCGTCGTCCCGCGGCCAGGGCTGCAGGCACTCCGCCTCCACCTCTCCGAATTCCGATGGAGGCCTGGTAAAATCCAGCCGCCACAGCGGCGCCGCGATTGGGTCCAACTGCTCGGCACCTCCGTTGCTGCTGCCAGCGCATCTCCCCATTCGCCGTCAGCGATTGGCTGCGCTCTCGGCGGCAACGAAGTGAGCCATCGGTGCCGCCGGAGTTGCCGTGTGCTTGGTGCCCACTAACCGTTTCCCGAGTCCGGCCAGCGGCCCGAGTGTCTCGATGGTCAAGGTAATTGTATTCCCCGTCGCGCGCAAAACGAAGCGATGGAAGCTTTCCCTTTTCGCCTGAAATAGCTCGTAGACAGCGGACCAGTGGTGCCAGCGAGGAAGGCCCCGACCCGGAAGAGCAGCCCGGACCCGCGAAGCTGCTGCCGAATCTGCATCTGTTGTCATCGAACAAAGCGGCCTTGGCCGGGTAGTCTGCCTAGAGTGAGACTCCTTGTCAACGCATGTTGCCGTTTTGCCCAATCGCATCGCCGGCGCGGGCTTCGCCGCAGGTAGATTACGATCAGAAAACAGTCAGTTTGTTCCTTCGCAGTTTCTCCCGCAAAGTGCGCATTCCCAGATGGTGAACTACGAATCTCTCCGCCGGTTGCCGATCCTGACGCTGATCGCCTTCATCGGCCTGCCCCTGGCCGTTCTCGCCCAGCTCCCCTCTCGTTCCCATCTCTTCCGGCAGTATGCCTCCAGCGAACCATTGCGAATTCTCGACGCCGCCACCGACGAAACCGGGATGGTTTGGCTGGCGGAGCGAACCGGCGTCTTTCGCTTTGATGGCCTTCGCTACCTTCGGATAGCCGGCTATCCCTTTCCCCAAGCCTCCTTTATCGCTACCCATGCCGGGAGTGTCTGGGCCGGAGCAGAAGCCGGAATCACTCAGTTACGGAACGGCCGGTGGGACGTTCTCTCCCGAACTCCTATAGTCAGTTGGCAACGTACACCTCGCGGCTTCTGGGCCGCTACGAAAACCAAGCTGGAGCTGCGCGACTGGAACGGTATCGTCCTCAAGTCACTCCCTGCACCCTCCCCCCAAACGAAACTCGCCCTCAGCAGAGACCGCCTCTGGTTTCTGCGCGGTCCCCAAATCTGCTCGCTCCCCGCCGACGGTGCGGGAGAAATGGCCTGCGAGATGAATCCCATCTCCGGTCCCTCGACCCGGGCGTTCCGCGACGGCCAGAGGACTCTCTGGGCAATCGCCCTGGATCGTGTCACCACCGTTGGACCCAACCACTCCGCGCGCTCGTACGATTTCGCCTTCGGCCAGTCCAATCCTTTCCTAGCCCCAAGTGGACGCGTTTGGTGGGTGCGCCCGCTGCCGCCGCCACCCGCAGTGCCGAATTGGCAGGCGAACCCCCTCAGCGATACCTGTGAGCTCTTCCTAGACGAGTCTTCGCGGTGGATTTGTGCCGATAACGGCCTCGCGTTCTCGCGCCTTGACGAAACATGGGAGTACTGGACCGACCGGTCTGCACCCGGTGCGAAGTCGTTTTTCTTCGATCCCCTCACGAAACAGACATTCATCTACGGACGCAATGGTATCTTTCGGCTGAATCCCTCCTCCCGCCAGTGGGAGCGCTTGCCAAAATTGCCCTCCGTCGATGTCCGTGCCGTGCTCGGCGATGGCTTCGGTGGTTTTTGGATCGCCACAATCGAACGGGCGCTCCTCCGCATCGACGCCGCCGGAAAAGTTCTCGATCAACTCCATCCCTGCCAGTCGCTTGATACCTACCGATTGCTCCGCCGTGACCGTATCGGTCGCCTTTGGGTCGGCGGCAAAGACGCCGATTGTTTCTTCGAGCTTTCGGGTAGGCCCCGCGCTTGGCGCGTCACGCCGCAGCACCTGCCCGGCAATAACATTCAGGCCATTGCCATGAATGAGGATCCTGACCGGAGGTTATGGGTAGGCTACGAGGAAGGTCTCCTGTGGCAGGACGAGAAAAACCAGTGGCATCCCCAGCAGACCAGCGAACCGGTCCGCCTCATCCGCGAATTCATTTTTGAGTCCAAAGACATCATTTGGGTCGCGCACCGCCAGCCCGGATTCTTCACCCGGCTCCAGAGAAACGGCAGTGTGTGGCAGGTGACCCGTTTTCGCAAGGAGACTCATCCCGGCGACACCCACTTCTTCCAGCGGGACTCGCGCGGCTGGCTGTGGCGAGGCGCCGACACAGCCGTCTCAGTCGCCAAGCCGGATCGGACTGGACCGGATGGCTGGCTCCGCCTCGACAGGCGGAGTGGTGTTGTCATTGGAGAGGCGAACCTCAATGGCTTTGGGGAAGATGCGGCGGGTTACGTCTGGTTGGCCGGCACCGAAGGCATCCTCCGCCTCAAGCCAGACTCATCGTGGTTTCAGGCACCGTCCGGGGCTGCTCCCGTTGTTTCGCGCATCGCCATTCCAGGGCAGGAGTGGCTAGGACCAGTCGGCATTCCGCACCAGTTTCCTGCCGGTGTTACTGAAATAGCCATCGAGTGGAGCACCATTGCGGCCTCGCCGTTTCAGACCGTACCCATCAAGTTCCGCTGGTCCTCTGACTCCCCCTGGCAACCTGCCCCGGAGGCCCGAGCTGTCCTCAAGAATCCCACCGTAGGCGACTACACACTCCAGGCGGCATTCACCGGGGACGGCAGCCCTGTCGTGGTCCCCTTCGCCTTTCGCGTCGGCCCAGCGTCCGAGACCTGGTCCTCCTGGCCGATCCTCGCGCTGGTCCCTGTTCCTGTTCTCTTCTTCTTCGGGTGGAGAAAGCGAGAGTGGATTCGCTATCGCTTGCACAAGCTCCTCTACCTCGCCAAACTTCGCCGACAAAGAGATTGGCCCACGGAAGCAAGCTTGACGGGAGAGGTCCTATTGTCTCGTTATCGTGTGGGCCCCTTGCATGCCGAGGGTGGATTCGCCTGCGTCTACCGGGCCGAGGATCTCGAGAAGCCCGGCCGCCCCATCGTGATTAAGGTATTGAACCGGGATGGCAGCCCAAAAGAGGAGTTGCGCCGTCGCTTCTCGCAGGAAGTCGCCGCCCTCAGCGGCGTGAGCCATCCTCACATTCCGCCCCTGCTCGATTCGTTCGTCACCCCCCAGGGTGCGCCAGTTCTGGTGCTGCCATTCTACGCGGGCCTTTCCCTGCGCGAACTGGTGCGGAAAGAGGCTCCGCTCGCTCCTAGGCGCGTCGCCCAGCTCACTGAGCAAATTGGGTCCGCGCTCCTCGAACTTCACCGCAAGGGGCTGATCCATCGCGACGTGAAGCCGGACAACATTTTGTTTGCTGATCCCGCCCACGCCATTCTAATCGACTTCGGCACCGCCACCGCCCGCGGGCCACTCGGTGAGGTCGATGTGACGGGAACGATTACCGGCTCCATGCACTACATGGCTCCGGAACGGCTCCTATGTCAATTCTCGCCCGCAAGCGATATATTCTCTCTCGCCATCGTGGTTCTCGAATGTCTAACCGGACTCAGGCCCGCCCAACTCCCGCTCTCCCCTCAGGATCCCGACTTCCCGCAGTGTGTGGCGCAATGGATGGATCGGGCCACCGCTGCACTCCTCATGCAGGCTCTTACCCATCAGCCCGAACGCAGACCGCAGGACTTTGGCGATTGGCTCAATCGGTTGGTCGAACATTTGCGAGCTGCGAACTCATCCACTTGAGGCCGAACTCACAATCGACGCGAACTCGCCAGGCCGGCCGCGCCATTTGCTGCGCGGTTGCTTCAATCGTGAGCCCCTCGACATACCGCAGTTGAATCGCCTCGGCGGCGTGGCGGTCCAAGCTGCGCAAACGGGTCAGCACGTCGCGCACTGCCAGTGTCGTGGTGACATCAAGGTCGGGCGAAAACAGTTGCGCTTGTAGCGCCAAGGGGTCGGTGCGCTTCGCCGCCCGTTTGTAGCGCGAATGGTCGATCAACACCTGCCGCATCGCATGACCCACCAAGGCGAAATAATGTTCCCGGTCTTGTATGGGAACCTGCAGTCGACGCAGTTTTTTCAGGAAAGTCTCTGACAGCAGAGACTTCGTCTCCAGCGTATGTCCCGCTCGTTCTCGCCGTAATAACCCGCTCGCCAGTCGCAGCAACCGGTCGTTCATGCGACTGAAGGCGGCCTGTTCGGCGGCGCGATCGCCAAATTGGGCCCGGCGGAGCAGGATCGTCAGCGTTCCATGCATCAAGGGATAGGCTATCACGACCGAACAGCAGGCCCCCGTTCCGATTTCGTAAAAAATCTCGCAGATTTGGTCTCGGAATTCGCAATTGATGTTATGCGCGTCTTCGTCTTGTCTGCCGTCCTCCTCTTTTCTGCTGCTGCTTACTGCCAAAGCACCATCTCCTCCATAACCGCCGGGAATGGCGACGGTGGGCCAGCCACGGCGACCCGGTTTCCTGAGCTTTCAACAGGTCTGATCTATGATGCGGCCGGCAATCTTTATTTCTCGGAACCCGCTAGCGGTGTGGTCCGCCGCATCACCCCCGCCGGTGTCATCTCTACTATTGCCGGGACTGGGCAGCGAGGCTTTAGCGGCGATGGCGGCCCCGCAACCGCCGCCCAACTTCGGGACCCGAGGGGGCTTGCTATCGACTCCGTCGGGAATCTCTTTATCGCCGACCGCGATGGCCATCGCGTACGGCGTGTCACCCCAGCCGGCATCATCTCCACCGTAGCGGGCACTGGCACCTCTGGATTCTTTGGCGATAACGGACCTGCCCTCTCTGCCCGGCTGAACCGGCCAGAGGGGGTGGCCGTGGATGCATCGGGGAACCTCTATATCTCGGACACCAATAACTGGCGAATTCGCCGCGTCAACACCGCGGGTACCATCACGACTTACGCCGGCGGACTCACTTCCGGTTTCGGCGGCGACGGCGGCCCCGCCACCGCCGCCTCGATCTCTAGTCCGCGGGCGATCGCCCTCGACACCGCCGGGAATCTGTTCATTACTGACTATGGCTACCGCCGCATCCGCCGGGTTACGCCGGGCGGAACCATCGCTACCGTGGCCGGCGATGGGACCGGAGTTACGAGCCTGGGCTCACCCGCCACCAACACCGGCTTCTCGCCACCCGACACCATCGCCGTAGACGCTGCCGGCAACATTGTCTTTTCCAACGGCACCAGTGCTGGTGCCCCCGTACTGCGCGTGAACACCGCCGGTGTTCTCGAACTTGTTGCCGGGTCGCTAAGTTTCAACGGCAACATAGGCAACACCGGCGATGGCGGCCTTGCCACCGCCGCCAACGTCGGCAGGGTCGCCGGCCTCGTGTTTCACTCTTCGGGTGATCTGCTCTTCCTCTCGGGCGATCGTATCCGCCGCATCAACTCCGCCGGAGTCGTTTCCACGGTGTTCGGGGGGGCCCTCAGTGACGGCGGGCCGTCCATCAATGCCCGCGTCTTTCGGAGCTCGTTCACTAGTGAGCTCGCCGTCGACCCCTCAGGCAACCTCCTCGTGCTTGATGAGGAAGCCCGCATCCGCCGCATCTCTGCCGGGAGCATCTCCACCTTCGCCGGCAATGGTCTCTCCAACTATGGCAATCCGCCCGCCGACGGAACCAATATCAATTCCTTCACCCTGCGCGGCCCCGTCGCTCTCGCCTACGCTCCCAACGGCGACCTTTACTTCGCTGACTATCAGCGGATCTTTCGCGTCACTCCAGCAGGGAGCGTCACCGCAATCGCTGGTAACGGCACCTTTGGCTACTCCGGCGACAACGGCCCCGCCACGGCAGCTTCCATATCCAACTCAGCATTTACTGCAATTGCGGTTGACTCCGCTGGAAACGTACTCTTTACGGACAACAACCGGATCCGTCGGGTTACCCCGGCCGGTGTCATTACGACCATTGCCGGCAACGACACCAGCGGTTTCAGTGGCGATGGTGGGCCAGCCTCCTCTGCGGTTCTATGGGTGCCCTCTGGGCTCGCTTTCGACTCTTCGAATAACCTCTACGTTGCCGATACCGGCAACAATCGCATCCGGCGCATCACGCCCGCCGGGGTGATTACAACATTCGCCGGTTCTGCTGATCAGGGTTTTGCTGGAGATGGCGGACCGGCTACCTCGGCCCGTTTCGTATCGCCTCGGGGTCTCGCATTCGACACCACCGGCAGCTTATACGTCGCCGACGTGGGGAACCACCGCATTCGCCGGATTACCCCTGCCGGCACGATAACCACCTACGCTGGCTCGGGTCCTGCCGGTGTATTAAGTATCGGCGGGTTCGAGGGCGACGGTGGTGCTCCCACGTCAGCCCGGCTCTCGGAGCCCTCAGCGATCGCCATCGACTCCGCCGGCAATCTCTACATCGCCGACTACGGCAACCAGCGCATCCGCCGTGTCTCGAGCGGCGCCGCGCCCGTTCTCACCAGCTTCGCCACTGTCCCCTCTGGCCTCCAGCTCACCGTCGACGGCGTCACCTACACCACTCCCACCGCTCTCGCTCTCACCCCTGGCGCGACGGTTGCCGTCTCCGCCCCATCGCCGCAAGGATTCGTTCCGCGCCATACTTTCCGCTCCTGGTCAGACGCCGGTGCCCAGTCCCACACCATCACCATTGGTTCCGCGCCTGCCACCTATACCGCCACCTTCGGCGCTCAATTCGCTCTAACCACCGCTGTCAGTCCCTTGTCCTCCGGCTCGTTCGTCTTTAACCCAACCTCATCCGACGGATACTACGATGTCGGTACCGCCGTCCAGGTCACCGCGGTTCCCAATTCTGGCTATAGCTTCTTAAACTTCTCCGGCTCGCTCACCGGGACCACCAACCCCGGTACCGTCACCATGAACGGCGCCGCCACGGTTACCGCCAATTTCGGATGCAATTACACGCTGCCGGTTAGCTCCGCCTCCGTCGGCGCCGCCGCCGGCTCGGGAACCTTCTCGGTCACGGGTGGTGCCGGAGTCTGCGCTTCTCTTCCGAACCCGACTTCGAACGCCGCCTTCCTCACCGCTTCGGTCTCGGGAACCACGGTGACTTACCAGTTCGCCGCCAATCCGGGAGCGGCGCGCGCAGGCGTCATCACCATCGGCGCCCGCACGTTCACCGTCAATCAGGCCGGGGCCGCCCAGCCCTCGGCCACCGGGTCCGGCCCCATCGCCGGCTCCGGCGTTAACCAGACCCTCACCTTCCGCTTCTCCCATCCCGACGGCTTTAGCAACCTGGGTGTACTCAATGTCCTGATCAACCGCGCCCTTGACGGCGGCAACGCATGTTATATCGCCTACTCGCAGCCCGCCGGTATTCTCTTCCTGGTCAAGGATGGCGGGCCAAACGAGGGCCTATCCGATCCCCTCGTTCTCGGCTCGAATGCCACCGTTTCGAACTCCCAATGCACCATTCGGGGTACCGGTTCCTCCGCGGTAGGATCCGGCAACAATTTGACGCTCACCCTCAACATCAGCTTCTCGGCGTCGTTTACCGGCAGCCGGGTCATCTACACCGCCGCCCGCGACAACGGCAGCGGCAACAGCGGATGGAAAACCATCGGGGCCTCCCAAATCCCCGAAGCCAGCCCCACCTTCCCCCGTACCGGTCCCATGCCCCCAGCCACCTCCACCGCGTCCAACCCATTACTACCGGATGGGTCCTAATCAACACGGCAGTTGATGCCGGCCAAGCGTGCTATGTCGCCTATTTCGCTCCCGCCAATCTGGTGTTCCTATATCCAGACAACGGCGACGGCGCTCAAGTGACTAACATGGTTCTCACCGGCACAAATAGTCTCGAAAACAGCCAATGCCGAATCAACTCGCAGGGTTCCAGCACGGCGACGAGCGGAGGCCAACTGACCCTAAATCTCAACATCACGATGAAGGCTCCCTTTGCCGGCCCGCGCGGCGTTTGGACCGCGATGCAAAACGCCGCCGCCCAGGTCAGTCCCTGGCGGATCGCTGGCGCTTGGCTAGTTCCTTAAGGAGGGCTAGTCGCGTTGCCCTCCCGCGCGATGGGGCCTCCTAAGCGGTCCCATCGCAGCGGCACGGCTCGGACGGATGTGCCGTTTTGGGTTCCGACGTCATGAGTGACCATCGAGATAGTGAATGCGGGTTCTTTGTCCTGCCGTGTACTCGAATTGGCTAAACCGGAACTGCCTCGCTGATCCGGGAAGAACTGGCGAAGTAGGGTTCTTCGTCTGCGTACTGCAAGTAGAAGGTCGAAAAGCTCACGATAGTATCATTCCGGAAAAACTGGAGCAGCTGATCGGTCGAAGTCAGCAATGCGCCAATAACGAACCCGCCCCCGTCGAAGCCCGCGTCCTCAACGGCAACCACGTCCGGCCTTGGCGCTCAGGCAGCTGAAAACAATCGATTCTGACCAGCAAGGCCGCTCATCCGAAAACAACCGGCTGGCGTAAGCCTAGAATCGCGATCAACCTCCTGGCCATCGCGAGCGTATATACGTTGCGATACAATGAAGACGGGTGGCGGGCGGAATCGAGTTCGATTGGGATAAAGAGAACAAGAAGCACCTCTCTGACCACAAAGTCGCGCCCGCGGAGTTCGAACAGGTGCTGAACAACGATCCGATAAACTTGGCCTTCCATCTCGTCAACGACGAAGAACGGTACCGCTCGGTTGGCCTTACCAATAACGGTCGTTTGTTGTCGGTGGCCTGGACGATTCGGAACGGCAAGGTGCGCGCCATTACCGCTTTTCCGGCTACCGTATCCGACAGAAAGGCCTTCCTGGAGAAACCAAAATGAAGAAGCCGTTGGAGAAAAACTCGCAGCGCGTCGTGCCTGCCTTCGCTACCGAGGCGGAAGAGGCCGCGTGGTGGTACGAAAACCGCAGCCACCAGGGGAAAGAACTACTCGCTGCCGTGAAAAGCGGCGAGGCGCAAGTGTTGACTAAGACCAAGTTGCAGGAGCGGATCGCTGCGTCCAAGAAAGCGCCCGCTCCCGTGGTGGCGTTAAGAATTCCCGCCGCCGACTTGGCCCTAGCCCGGAAGCAGGCTGAGCAGAAGGGTTTGCCGTACCAGACCTACATTAAATCACTGCTGCACGAAACACTCACCAAGCGAGAAAAGCGAAAAGCGGGCTGGTAGTCCGGCTAGCGATCGAGGCGCTTGAACTGGCGCGACTGAGAAAATCGGCTACCGTCCCGCCGCAGCCGAGGCAGAGCATCCTGGGAAGCGGCGAGCTTCTGATGGGCGGGCGGCATTCTCGTGCTCCTGCAAGTATCTTCTGCCGGGGAAGTACAAGTTTTTGATGTTGCGCGAACGCAAGTCAACCGTGCGGGACGAAGCAAACACGACAGGGGGAATCAGCCGGCGGCGTCCGCCGAACTTCGGCCCGTCGCTTCCCGCCCCGCCGACACCCGCCTCCGATTGTGCAAGCGCCTCTTGCACAATCGGAGCTCCGGGGCCTCGTTACTTCCCTACCGACACACTCCCGTTCTGGATCACCAAATTCCGGCTCCCAGAAGCCGTCGCCGACGACCCCGTCTTCTTCACCGTCACCGTGCACGGACCACTCCCCAGGTCCCGTGTCGACGAACCCCCAATCGACGTCTGCGCCGTCGACGAGCACTTCACCAACAAATCATGCGAACTCGAATCGCGGTTGATGAGCTTCACCGCAAAGGCAGCCGGAGCAGCGACTGCCAGGATGGAAAGGAGAAAGTGGAATTTCATACGCCGTGAGTCTAACCGTCGCCCCCAATGGAAGCAACTCCCGGCTTTCATAATGGTGCCGCTCCTCGATCGACGGGCAACGGTGTCCCGCACCAACTGCCCGAATTGATCTCCATCCCAGTTTGCGGCTCAGGCCCTCACAACGTCGGTCCGGCTAAAGTCATTTCCCTTGTAGAGCAATTTCGCCCCTGCGAGCTTTGCTGTTGCATAACTATTGCAGTCTCCGAGATTCAGCGCCGCTGCATGGTGACCCTTTCCATATCGTCGGTAGGCCTCCATGGCTTCTAAGGAATGGGCGGCTGTGAATGGAATCACACGAATTGTCCATCGCTCAAGCAGAGATAGCAGTGCTGCCACGCCGGCGTGGCCCTGGCGGCCCTGCAACACGATCCCGGCCTCCGCCAACGTCGGTGCGCCTAGTAACAACTCTTCAGCGTCGTCGAGCACGGAAGAAAACTCGCTGATCGGGCTCTCCCCGAGAACGATCGCCACCAGAACAGACGAATCCAGTACAACAATTCCGCCCCCTCTACTCCCAGAGGGCATCCATCTCTTCCTTCGTCACCGGTTTCCCCCGAAACTCCGGTTTCGTCGCAGGCCACACAGACTGCTCCAGCCATTCCTGAACACCATCTGTCCGTCGTCGGGATGGTTCGCGAAGACGATCCATCCGATCCAGCAGGGCCCGCCGAATCGCCTCAGTCTTTGTCTCACCGGCTAAATGGGCCACTTCAGATGCCAGCCGCTCCACCTCGGCATTTTTGATGTTTAGTCCCATGGTAGATTCCTGTCTCGATTCTACCATTCTCCTGGTGCCGGACCATCCCGCTTTTTATCTCCCTTCCTGCCAACGGCTTACGCCCGCCCCGTCCGCTAACCCCGTCCCCACCCATTCCACAATGGCTCCGTGGGTCGAACTCTGCCCGCCCGCTGGACGGAAAGCAACCCAACGGTCGCCCAAGGCTACAAACGAAGCCACTTTTTTGAGGCCGTTGTCCCGTCGGCAAGAACAACAAGTCTACGAATAACAACAAGATAGGCCATGTCGACCATCTGCCGACACCGAAAAAACGATCAATTTTTTCAGACGAAGCCAACGGAGCCGTCGTCCCGCCAAACCAGCCATTTCGCCGCCCTATGCTACCCTGAACAAGTAGTGGCCGACCCCTCAGCTCAAGCCGGAGAAGAATTCTCCCGATTAGTCGCCCTCATGGCGAAGTTACGCGCCCCCGATGGTTGCCCCTGGGATCTGGAACAAACCTTCGACTCCATCAAGAAGTACACCCTCGAAGAAACCTACGAGGTCCTCGACGCCATCGACGAACGCGACTGGCCCGGCCTCTGCGAAGAGCTCGGCGACCTCCTGCTCCAACCCGTCTTCTACGCCCAAATGGCCTCCGAAGAGGGGCTCTTCGATATCGCCCAGTCCCTCCGCGCCATCAACGAAAAGCTCATCCGCCGCCATCCCCACATCTTCGGCGACGCCCAGGCCGACACCGCCGAGGCCGTTCTCGACCAGTGGAACAAGATCAAGGCCACCGAAAAGCCCGAACGCAAGCGCATCCTCGACGGCATCCCCAACTCCATGCCCGCCCTCCTCCAGGCTCGCGAAATCAGCAAGCGCGCCGCCAAGGCCGGCTTCGATTGGGAGACCCCCGCCCAGGTCGTCGACAAGCTCCACGAAGAACTCGCCGAGCTCGAAGCCGCTACCCCCAGAAGATGGGCAGCAGGTCCACCGGCACGTAGGGCCAGGGGGCGGCTTCCACCTTC
>LNFE01000111.1 GCA_001464575.1 Acidobacteria bacterium Ga0077553
CGCTTCGTCCTCCCGCATTCTCGATCCTCAGGTTATCGGCGAAGCGCATTACAACTGCGCCCAGCGCGTGAAGACCGTTTTGCAGCGTTACAAGGATCTGCAGGACATCATCGCCATTCTCGGTATCGATGAACTGAGTGAAGACGACAAGCTGATCGTGGCCCGCGCCCGTAAGATCCAGCGGTTCCTTTCGCAGCCGTTCTTCGTGGCTGAGCAGTTCACCGGCTTCCCCGGCAAGTACGTCAAGTTGGCCGATACGATCAAGGGCTTTACCGAGATCTGCGACGGCAAGCACGACGACATTCCGGAGCAGGCGTTCTACATGCAGGGCACCATCGAGGAAGTTCTCGAGAAGGCCGCCGAAATGAAGAAGGTTAAGTAGAGTTTTTATGGCGGCGACGTTCGAACTTGAAGTTGCGACCCCGGATCGCCTGCTCGTCCGCGAGCAGGTGACCGAGGCAGAGGCTCCCGGACGCGACGGCTACCTGGGGATCTTGCCGGACCACGCCCCGCTGCTGACAGAATTGGCGCCCGGAACGCTCAGCTACACCGTCGGTGGAGCCAAGCGGTATGTTGTCGTGGGCGGCGGCTGGATGGAAGTGCTGCCGACTGGTGTTCGCATCTTGGCAACAGTGGCGGAGAACCCCAACGAGATCGATCTGAAGCGGGCACAGGCTGCGCTGGATCGCGCCGAACGCCGGCTCAAGGAGAGCGGCGAGATGGATATCCCCCGCGCCTTGGCCGCTGCCGAACGCGCACGCGCCCGGGTGGCCGCCGCCGCGACATTCGGTCGCTAGACCAAGCAACTCAACACGAAAAGGGGCGGTGCCTACCTAGAACGGCTGGCGCCGCCCCTTTCTTATTCTTTGGGCTCAACCTCTGGCGTTGACCCGGGCTTCGGCCCCAGACACGTTCGACTCAAGTGACGCTACCGGAGAAAATCAAACAACGTCCGGCGGTCTTCTTGCCCTTTCGCCTGCAAGGCGGCTTGACGCGCCGTCTGCCCGGTCTGCAACTCCAGAATCGCGTCCGCCAAATCGGCGTTCTCGATCGTCGAGATCTTCGTCTTCAGATCCAAACTCCGCTTGGAAGCGATCTCAATCGCCGACGCCACGTCGTTTTGAGTATGTCCGTAGCGCGTTAGCTGCACGTTCACATGCTCTAGCGCGGATCCCAAGCTCTCATTTGCCACGGCCAATGCAGCTTCATCGTTGGCCAGCAGCGCCGTCCGCAAGGCGTTTATCGCCCCGAACAGGTTCTCTCCGGGTGTTGGCGAATTGAAAATCTCTTCGCCGCTCCGCCCAATCGGGATCACTACGCCATTGGCATCCGGCACGCTCCGCGTGGCGGCCGTGCCGGTGTAACCCGTCACCCCGTCGGGTTGCGAGAAGTCTACTGTAAACGGCTGCACCTGATCGTTATTGCCGGCAAACAGAAACCGGCCGTCAAAGTTGGAGTTCGACGCGCCGACAATCTGCCGGAAGACGCCTTCCAACTCGGCCGCAATCGTCTCTCGCGTTACCGCCGTTTGGGTGCCGGTCTGCCCCTGCGCCCCCAACACCCGAGCCCGCTCCGCCAGTGCGATCACGCTGCGTAGGGCGTTCTCCGCCGAATCCACCTCACCCTTCACGCGGTTGAGATTCGATCGGGTCTGCTCCGTCACCGCCAGTTCCGCCCGGCTCTGCAGCAGCGGGCCAATCTCGTCCGGCGCGTCTGAAGCGGTCGTCACCCGCAGCCCGCTCGACACCTGTGCCGTTGCCCGGTCAATGCGCGTCTGAATTCGATTCAGACTACTCAGGAACTGCTCATCTCTCGTATTCAGATTATTGATCATGGCCCGTCTCCCCGCCTAGCGCATCATCTTCTAACGCATCATCGTGAGCAGCGTCTCCGACAGCTCGTTCAACACGCCCATCACTTGCCCCACCGCCTGGAAGCCGCGCTGGTACTCCAGCAGCTTCGCCGCCTCCTGGTCCACGGACACCCCAGTCGCCTCCTGCCGCAGCGTCCGCGCCTGTAACAGCAATTGCTGGTCCGACGAGTTCCTGCCCCGCACGGAATCTAACCGCGTCCCCAAGGTCGACGCCATCGAACCGTAGTACTGCGCCAACGAGAGCCCACCGATCGCCGGCGCGCTTGATAGTTGCGCCAACCGATTGGCATTAGCATTTCCGCCCGGCTCTCCCGCGCCCGCCGCAGCCAGATCGTCCGTTGTAATCCCTGATACTGCCAAGGTAGCTGCCGCTCCTAACGAAGCGTCGTAGGTAAACAGACTCTGCGTGGGAGGTAATCCGTTCGAAGCCAAGCCCCCGGCCAGGATCCCATTTACCTGATCCGCAAAGCCTTGGGCCAAGGTATCCAACTGGGCACTGTAACCCGGCAGCGTGGTGTTCCGGACCTCCAACAAAGCGCCCAGCTTTCCTGACGTGATGGTGCGGGTCACATCCTCACCCCGTCCGTCCAGAATCCGGTATTCGACGTTATCAAAGCTTGTCGCCAACGGATAAGCCTGCTCGCCCACAACCAACGGAGCTTGGCCGGACACGAAAACGACAACCGAACCATCCTCCTGCGCCAGCGAGTTGTGATCCACCAAGCCAGAAAGCTTTTCGAGAGCCGTATGCAGCCGCGCATCGAGCCCCGCATCGGTAACGTTCCGAAAATTGCTCTTCCGCTCCGCATTGATCGCGGCAATCTCGGTCGCGACCGCGTTCACCTGCCGCACGGTGTTCGATACTTCCGTCCCGGCCCGCGCCGTCAAAGTCCCGAATTCGTTGGCCGCCTGATTGAAACTCCGCGCCGCCGCCTGCGCCCGGTCCAAAAGTCCCTGCCGGGCCAAATCCGAATTGGGCGCCAGCGCTAACTGCGCCGCGCTGCTGTAGAAATTGTCCAGCGCAGCGGGAATTCCGCTGTCCGCCGTCACCGGGATCGCCGACTCAATCGCCCGCAAACTGCTCAACGATTGGTCCGAATAGCCAGCCGCCGTCTGCCGCTGCCAGACCGCCGTTTCCAAAAACCGATCCCGGCCCGAGATCAAGGGCGCTGAACTGATGCCGCCCGAAGTCGACTCGGAATCCGGGTTAAATCGATTGGCCAACGTCGCCTGATCGAGGCGCGCGTAGTTCGGCGACGAAGCGTTCACGATGTTATTCTGCACCACCGTCACTTGGCGCTGGATCACCCGCATCGCCTCGGCGGTCGAGACCATCGCTGTCGAAATGCTTCCCATATCTATCCGTCCAGCCTTACCCCATGCACGTCGAGTTCCGCTGCCCGCTCCTGACCCTGACTCCCATAAGAATCCGCCGGCGGCGCCAGCGAGTCCGACCAGTTCCGGCAATACGCCAGCCCTTGCCGCGTCAACACATGCGCCACCCGCAACTGCTCTTGAAAAATCAGTAGCGCCCGCTCGGTAGCCCGCTGTTGCATCGGGTCCATCCGTTTGCCCTGTTCCAGTTCCCCAGCCATACCACTGAGTGCCCCCAACGCAGTTTCCAGGTGCAACAGCGCCGAAGCCGTCTCAAAATGGGACAAATCCTGGATAACTGGTTCCAAATCGGGAACCCGTTTCGCTTCGGTACGCTGCAGATCACTCATAAACCCTCTTTACCCGCCATCTCCAACTAGAGACCACTCTCTCCGGTCTTATCGGCCAAGGTCTCCCCAATTAGCGACTTTGCGACGGCCTGCGGATCGGCCTGGTAGGTGCCCGCCGCAAACTCAGCCGACAACTTCTCCAGATACGCCGCGCGCTCCGGCGACTCCGTCACCGCATCCTGCAATACATTGGCCAGACTCGACAAATTCACTTCATCCGAGCCAACACTACCCTTGTTTGCAACACTTTTGGCTGCGGCAGCACCCTGCGCCGCCTCAGTCTTCTGCGTCTGGCTCTGGTAGGTCGCGGCCGCCTGCGAACTGGTATACACGTCATTGATTTTCATGGTTCACCTCGAATCGGATACCTAATGCGCCTTACTTGTCCTCATCGGAAGGATAACGCGAAGCCTTAATAAATTATTTCTACAGAACGAACCCAATCCAGAATCCGTATGATGAGAAGTAGCGACCGTTTATGCGAACTCTCATACTCTTCCTTTGCACCGTCTCCGCCACCGTGGCGGCAGCTATTCCCAAGCAAGTCACGTTCCACAAAGACGTGCTGCCCGTCCTGCAGAAGAATTGCCAAAGCTGTCATCGCCCCGGCGAAGCGGCTCCAATGTCCTTCTTGACCTATAAGTCCACCCGGCCCTTCGCCAAAGCAATCAAAGAGGCCGCCACCACCCGCCGCATGCCGCCGTGGCACGCCGACCCCCACTACGGCAAGTTTTCGAACGACAAGTCCATGTCCCAGGCTGAAATCGACACGCTCTCGGCGTGGGCCGATACCGGGGCGAAAGAAGGAAATCCCAAGGACGCCCCGAAGCCGGTCTCGTTCTTTGACGGCTGGAACATCGGCAAGCCCGATGCGGTTCTCGAAATGCCGAAGCCCTTCACGATTCCCGCCCAAGGCACCGTCGAGTACACCTACTACATCATGCCGCTTGGGAACAAAGAAGATGTCTGGGTCGAACGCGCCGAGGTCCGCCCCGGCAACCGCGCAGTGCTCCACCACGTTATCGCGTTCATCCGTCCCCCCGGCAGCCGTTGGTTGAAGGGTGCGAAACCCGGCGAACCGTTCGTTCCTCCGGTCACCATCAACGCCCGCGGTCAGGAACAGCGCGAGAGCGCCTTCGGCGGCCAGTGGCTCACCGCCTACGCCCCCGGCATGCCGCCCCAGATTCTCGAAGCCGGCAAGGCCCGCCTCGTTCCGGCTGGTTCCGACATCGTCATGCAGATGCATTACACGGCCAACGGTAAGGAACAGACCGATGCCTCGAAGATCGGCATCATTTATGCCAAGCATGCCCCAAAAGAGCAGGTGCTGACCCTTGCCGTGCAGAACAACCGCTTCGAAATTCCGGCCCACGATGCCAACCACGAAGTGAAGGCTGAACTGGTCCTTCAAGAGGACGCCAAGCTGTCCGCGCTCATGCCCCACATGCACCTGCGGGGCAAAGACTTCCAGTACCGGGCCACCTATCCCACAGGCGAATCCGAAATTCTGCTCAGCGTTCCCCGGTACGACTTCGCGTGGCAGTTGATCTACGAACCCGCCGGCGAGAAGATCCTCCCCAAGGGAACCAAGCTTCAAGCCATCGCCCACTTTGATAACTCAGCGAACAACAAAGCCAATCCAGACCCGACCAAAGCGGTCCGTTTCGGCGAACAGAGCTGGGAAGAGATGATGATCGGCTTCTTTGATGTCGCCGTCAAGCCCGGAACCACCGAACGCGATCTGCTTCAGCCGAAGAAGAAAACTTCCGGTGACTAAGCGGTCTTCAAACCTCCTCCTCCAGGGCGGGCTCAGCATTTTTCTGCTGACGCCCGCCCTGCTTTTTGCCCACGACCCGGTCTCGACCAACCTCTCCTGGACCCGCGAGATCTCCCGGATCTTCGAAAAGCGCTGCCAGTCCTGCCATCGGGAAGGCGGCGCCGCCCCCATGGCCTTCCAAACCTTCGCCGACGCCAAGCCCTGGGGCGTCGCCATCAAGGAA
>LNFE01000112.1 GCA_001464575.1 Acidobacteria bacterium Ga0077553
GACTTCTCGCTCACCCAGGAAGAGATCGTCCGCATCGCCGAATGGGTGGAAGGCGGCGCTCCCGAAGGCGACCCGATCTATCTCAAGCCCCGTAACTTTTCCTCCCCAGCTTTGCCCGGCAGTGTCCCCGCCGGCGAAACCCTCGCCCTCCGCCCCGGCCAAACGCTGGCGGCTCCCATCACGATCCTCGCTCTCCGCATCGATCGTCCCGGCAAACTCTGGACGGCGGCGACACCTCTCGTCTGGGGCCTCCAACCCAGTCCCCGCTGGCTCATCCTCCGCGAACCCCTCCGCCTCCCGGCCGGCGCGCTGCTCTCCGGTACCGGCGCCGCCACCGCCCGCGTCCGCCGCTAGCCCCGCCCTCGGCTACCATGGGATTTACGCTCCCCATGCTCCTGCCCCCTTTCGCTTACCGCAACCAAAACCTGTTCGTTGAAGAGTGCGACCTCGAAGCCATCGCCCGCCGCGAAGGCACCCCCCTATACGTCTATTCGAAACAGGCGATCCTCTCCCGCTACCAAGCCTACGAATCTGGCTTCGGCGACTTCCCCCATCAGATCTGCTACGCCGTTAAAGCGAACTCCAATCTCTCCATCCTGCGCCTCCTCGCCGAGGCCGGCGCCGGGTTTGACATCGTCTCCGGCGGCGAACTGTTCCGCGTGATCCAGGCTGGCGGCGACCCCGGCAAGGTCGTGTTCTCCGGCGTCGGCAAGACCCGGGAAGAGATCGAGTACGCCCTCGAATCGGGCATCCATTCCTTCAACTGCGAAAGCGAAGCCGAGCTTTCGCTCATCAGTTCCATCGCCGCCCGCCTGAACCAAACCGCCCGCATCGCGCTCCGCGTGAACCCTCACGTCGACGCCGCGACGCACCCCTACATCTCCACCGGCCTCCGCGACCATAAGTTCGGAATCGACATCACCGAAGTCGAAGCTCTCTACCAACGCGCCCTCGCCCTCCCGAGCCTCCAACTCGAAGGCGTCAGCGCCCATATCGGCTCCCAACTCCTCGATACCAAGCCGCTTCTGGAAGCCCTCGAGGCGCTGCTCGCTCTCATCGCCCGCCTCCGGACGGCCGGCGTCCCGATCACCCATCTCGACATCGGCGGCGGCCTCGGCGTGCCCTATCGCGACGGCCAGGTGGAACCCATCGTCGCTGACCATCTCGCCGCCGTCTGCGCACGCTGCGCCGGACTCGGCCTGACTTTGATGACGGAGCCCGGCCGTTCCATCGTCGGGCCTGCCGGCGTCCTGCTCACCCGCGTCCTCAATCGGAAGAAAACCGAGACCAAGGAGTTTGTCATTGTCGACGCTGCGATGAACGATCTGATCCGCCCGGCGCTGTACCAGGCCCATCACGACATCGTCCCGCTTCGCAAATCCTTCCCCGGCACCTTTGTTGCCGATGTGGTCGGCCCGGTTTGCGAGTCCGGCGACTTCTTTGCCCGGGATCGGGAAATGGCCCAGTGCCTGCCTGGCGACTTCCTCGCGCTGGTCACCGCCGGCGCCTATGGGTTCGTTTTGTCGAGCAACTACAACACCCGGCCCCGTGCGGCGGAAGTGCTCGTCGACGGCGCCACATGGCGCGTCGTGCGCCGCCGCGAGACGTACGAAGACCTCATCCGCGGAGAATGACCTCCTATCGCGCCAAGCTCCAACTCGCTCTCCTGGCCATCGGTCTGTTCGCCGTCGGTCTTACGAGTTGGCAGGCGCTCAGCGGCTCCACGGAGGCCCTCCGCGCCGCCACCTACGACCGTCTCACGGTCCTCCGCCAAACCCGCGCCCAGCAGATCGAACGCTATTTCCAGGACTTGGGCAACCACGTCCTGGCCCTTTCGGTCGACGAGTCCACCCTGGACGCCATCGAAGAGTTTACCCCGGTCTGGTCCCCCGCCATCCAACCGCTTTTCCTCCATCAACCCCTGCTCCTCCGCGCCCCCGGCCCCTACGGCAATATCCACTCCCGCTACCACCCCACCTTCCACCGCTACCAGAGCGCCTTCGGCCTCTACGATATTTTCCTCCTCAGCCCCGAAGGCGACGTCCTGTACTCCGTCGCCAAAGAGTCCGATTTCGCCGTCCGCCTCGCCCCCGATTCTCCCTTGTCGGCCGCTCACCGCGCCGCGTGGGCCTTAGACGGTCCGGAGCAGTTCATCCTCCAGGACTACCGCCCCTATCCCCCGTCGAGCAACGCACCCGCCGCTTTCCTCGCCGCACCGGTCTTCCGCGCCGGTTACAAGATCGGCGTCCTGGCCATCCAGCTCTCAAGCACCGAGGTCAACCGGGTGATGACGGCCGGTGGGCAGTGGCGCGAGGCCGGTCTTGGTGAGACGGGCGAGTCCTACCTGGTCGGCCCCGACGCCCTGCTCCGCAGCGACCTTCGCCATCCGCATGAGCCCGGTAGCGGCATCCTCCGCACCCACGTCGCGCCGGAAGTAGCACGTCTTCTGCATGCCCCTCCCGGCACCGAAACCGGCATCGACCATCGCCAGGTCCGCGTCCTTCGCTCCCATTCCCGCATCAACGTTCCCGGGCTCGATTGGACGCTGATCGCCGAGATCGACGAAGCCGAGGCCCACGCTGCCATCGACGCCCTGCGGACCCGCACTCTGGGTCTTGGCGCACTCATCGGCATCATCCTCCTGCTCGTCGCTACATTGCTGGCCCGCTCGGTGACCGAGCCCGTCCTCGCCCTCGCCGATGGCGTTCGCCGCCTCGGCCGCCGACAGTTCGGCACCCGCCTCCCCATCTCCTCACGCGACGAAATCGGCCAGCTCGCCGCCGCCTTCAACGCCATGGCCGAGGACCTCGAGGCCACGACGGTGTCCAAGTCCGAGCTCGAACTCCTCGCCGGCCGCCTGATGAGCGCCCAGGAGGACGAACGCCGCCGCATCGCCCGCGAACTCCACGACGATCTCTCCCAACGCCTCGCCGCCGTGGCCATCGCCGCCGCCAACCTCGGCGACCAGAACATCAAGGAACAGATCGCCAGCATCTCGCACGACATCCACAGCCTCTCCCGCCAGCTGCATCCCGCAATCCTCGACGACCTCGGCCTTCCTGCCGCCCTCGAAGCCGAATGCCGTCTCTTCTTTGAACGCGACGCGATGCCCAACTCGTCCTTTACCGCATCGCCCAAGAGGCCCTCCGCAATATCCTGAAGCACGCCGAAGCCACCGAGGTCAGCCTGTCTCTCGCCGGCGCCCATCTCACCATTACCGACAATGGTAAGGGCTTCGACAAAGCCGCCCCCGGCTACCGCGCCGGCGTCGGCCTCTCCAGCATGGAGGAACGCGCCCGCTTCGTCGGCGGCGCGGTGACCATCACGTCTACCCCCGGAGGTGGCACCATCGTAGATGTCGAGCTCCCCTATGGCCAATAAACCTCGTGTCCTCCTCGCCGACGATCATCAGATCGTCATCGACGGTCTCCGCGGTCTCCTCACGCCCCACTACGACCTCTGCGCCACCGTCACCGACGGCCTCGCGCTCGTCGAGGAAGCCCGCCGCCTCCAGCCCGACGTCATCGTCGCCGACATCTCCATGCCGCACCTGAATGGCATCGACGCCATCCGCAAGCTCCGCGCCGAAGGCCTCACCGCCAAGGTCGTCTTCCTCACCATGCACCCCGACCTCACCTACCTCACCCGCGCCCTCGATGCCGGCGCCGAGGCCTACGTCCTCAAGCATTCCGCTTCCGATGAACTCGTCACCGCCATCGACGCCGTCCTCCGCGGCGACACCTATATTTCGCCCCGCCTCCGCTCCGATTCCGTCACAGAGCTCCTCGACCCCCATCGCCGCCACCTCCGCTCCACTATCGAACTCACGGAACGCCAACGCGACGTTCTCCATCTCCTCGCCGCCGGCAAGTCCGCGAAAGAGATCGGAGCCATCCTCGACATCTCCGCCCGTACCGTCGAAACTCACAAGTACAAGATGATGGATTCGCTTGGCCTGAAAACCACCGCCGAACTCATCCAACACGCCATCAAACATGGATTGGCCCACACCGAGTAACTCATGAAGATCACTGTCGACCATTCGACGACCTACCGGTATCAGTTCCCCGTCCAACTGGAACCCCACACCTTCCGCCTCCAGCCCCGCATGAGCGCCAACCAGCGCCTACTCGCCTACGATCTGCAGATCACCCCGGAACCCGCCGGCTCCACCGAAAGCCTCGACCAGGATGGCAACCTCGCCCACTACGCCTGGTTCCAGGACCCGACAACATCGCTCCATGTCCGCAGCCGCTTTACCGTCGAAAACCTGCGCGAAAACCCCTTCGACTTCTTCCTGGTCAATGATTCGCTCCACCTCCCGCTCTGGTATCGCGAACCCCTCAGCACGGCCTTGTTCTCTTACCGCCTCGATGCCAACGTTACTCCCGCGGTGCGCCAGTTCGCCCAGTCTCTCGCCAACGCCGCCAACGGTGACGTTCTCGCGTTTCTCTCTGCCCTGACCAACGATATATTCCACTCCTACCGGCCCATCACCCGCGTCGATGGCGCCCCGTGGACCTCGGACTATACCCTCCGCGCCCGCGAAGGCTCCTGCCGCGATCTCGCCGTTCTCTTCTGCGATGCCTGCCGCGTCATGGGTATCGCCGCCCGTTTCGTCAGCGGCTACGAGTACGCCTCCGCCGGCCAGACGCAGTCGTACATGCACGCCTGGGCGGAGGTCTATCTTCCCTCAGCTGGCTGGCGCGGCTATGATCCCTCCCGCGGACTCGCCGTCACCAAGTCCCATGTGGCCGTCGCCGCCGCCTTCCATTCGGACCTCGCCTCCCCCATAGCCGGCATCTATACCGGCGGTTCCTATTCCCATATGGAAGCGACGATTCGCCTCACTGCAAATACCTGAGGAACTTTTGCCCGCTTCGTTCGTATGAAAGGGGCATGGGCTGGCTTACAAGCGAATTCCGTTGGATTGTGCGACGCCTGTCGCGAGCGCCCCTGTTCACCGCGGTCACTCTGCTGACGCTGGCGGTGGGCATTGGCGCGAACACGGCGATATTCAGCGTAGTGAATGGAGTTTTGTTGAAGCCGCTGCCCTACGCCGACCCGGATCGCCTCGTCGCGGTTTGGCAATCGGCGCCAGGGCTCGGCATTAAAGAGCTTCCAGGTTCTCCTTCCACCTATTTCACTTACCGCGAAATAGGCCAGTCCTTTGAACACCTCGGCCTCTGGCGTCAGGAGTCCGTCAATCTCACTGGACTGGCTGAGCCGGAGCGCATCGAGACCCTCCGCATCACCGATGGCTTTCTCCCCGTCCTCGGCGTCGAGCCTCTCCTCGGCCGCCGCTTCACACCTGGGGACGATTCGCCCAACCAGCCCCTTACCGCCATGCTCACCCACGGCTTCTGGCAACGAAAATTTGGGGCCAACCCCTCAGTCGTTGGCCAGAACATCCGGGTCGATGGCCGCTCCTACGAAGTCATCGGCGTCCTCCCCGCCAGCTTCCGCTTCCTGGACACCCGCCCCAATGTCCTGCTCCCTTTACAGCTCGATCCCAAAGAGGCCTTCGTCGGCCAATTTAGCTACCCCACCATCGCCAAACTGAGGCCTGGCGTCAGCCTCGAGCAAGCCCACACCGACGTCGCCCGCATGCTCCAGATCCTCCCGGACCGGTACCGGCTGGCCCCCGGCATGAGCCGGAAGATGATCGACGAGGCCCGCATGGCACCCAATCTCCGCACGCTGAAGGACGAAGCCATCGGCGACATCGGCAAGGTGCTCTGGGTGCTGATGGCCACCATCGGCATCGTCCTTTTTATCGCTTGCGCCAACGTTGCCAATCTCCTCCTCGTTCGCGTCGAAGGGCGCCAGCGAGAGATAGCCGTCCGGGCCGCCCTCGGCGCCAGCCGCTGGCAGATCGCGCGGGAACTGCTTCTTGAAAGCGCCGTCCTTGGCCTCACCGGCGGCGCCCTCGGCGTGGGGGTGGCGGCGGGTTGCCTCGCCCTCCTCCAGTCTCTCGCGCCGTCTTCTCTCCCTCGTCTCGAAGAGATCACGCTCTCCTCGCCAGTCTTCTCTTCGGTCTCATTCCGGTGCTCAAGTGCGCCGGACCGAAGCTCGAAAACGGCCTGCAGGCTGGTGGCCGCACGATGAGCGAAGGCCGCGAGCGCCATCGCGCCCGCGGCGCCCTCGTTGTCGTCCAGGTCGCGCTTGCCCTAGTCCTGCTTATTGGAGCGGGGCTCATGATCCGCACCACGCAGGCCCTCCAACGCGTTGAACCCGGCTTCACGCAACCCGAGCAACTGATGACGCTGCGCATCTCCGTTCCGGAGACGTTCGTAAAAGAGCGCGCGCAAGTCCCGCACATCGAGCAGCAGCTGATTGACCGCTTGGCAGGGATTCCCGGCGTCGAGTCGGTTGGCGTCGCCAACTCCCTGCCCACTGACGGCAACATGAGCAACGACCCGATCTTCGCCGAGACCAAGTCTTACCGCGACGGCGAAATCCCTCCCATGCGCCGCTACAAGTTTGTCGGCCCCAACTATTTCAAGACCATGGGCAACACCCTGAAAGCCGGCCGGGACATCACCTGGGAGGACATTCACAATACCCGTCCCGTGGTGCAGGTCTCTGAGAATCTGGCGATCGAGCTCTGGGGTTCCGCCGAAGCCGCCATCGGCAAGCGAATCCGCGAAAACCCGAAGGGCGTCTGGCGGGAAGTCGTCGGCGTCGCCGGCAATGAGCGCGATAACGGCGCCGACCGCCCGGCCGCCACCAGTGTCTTCTTTCCCCTCGCCGTGAAGGATCTTTGGATCGAAGGTCTCCGGGTCACCTCCAGCCTCTCTTACGTCCTCCGCACCCCCCGGGCCGGCACCGCCGCCCTGCTCAACGATATTCGCCAGCAGGTTCAGGCCGTCAACCCGGACCTCCCGCTCGCCAGCCCGCGAACCATGCGCGCGCTGTATGACCGTTCGCTCGCCCGTACCGCCTTCACACTCACGATGCTGACCATCGCCGCCGGCATGGCCTTGCTCCTGGGCTTGATCGGCATCTACGGCGTTCTCTCCTATGCCGTTACCCAGCGCACGCGCGAGATTGGCATCCGCCTCGCCCTCGGCGCGCCGCGCTCGAGCGTCCAGAGCTTGTTCCTCCGCTACGGCCTCACGCTCACGGCCATCGGCGTGCTTTGCGGCATCGCCGCGGCCTTTCCCCTCAGCCGCCTGCTCAGCAGTCTGCTGTTCGAAGTCAGCCCCGCCGACCCGGTGACCTACGCCGCCGTCGCCGCCCTGCTGCTGGCCGCCGCCGCACTCGCCGCTTACCTGCCGGCCCGCCGCGCGACGGCGATCGATCCCATGACGTCACTCCGCGCCGACTAGCTACTTCTTCAGCGTAGGATACGTGATACCCAACTGCTCCAGATAGGTTCCGTACTTCGCCGGGTCGTAGTAGAACTTCCGCATCTGCTCGCGATACTTGGCCATCTTCTCGAGGTTCAGCTCCACCGCCGGCTGGTCCGTCTCCGCCATCAGCGGCTGATACTTCAACTCCTTCGTCTGCACCTCGTTGAAGTACTTCCACGCCTCGGCAATCAACTCCGGCCGCAGCAGATAATCCAGCGCCGTCGTCGCCTGCACCTTTGCCCCCACCGCCGAGCCCTTGTGCGCAATCGGCGTCGCCTCGGCAATCGCGTTGGCCCAGTGGTGCCCCGGCAGGTTCGGGATGTTCGCCGGATAGCGCAGATAGGTCATCGGCACCACCCACGAGATATCCCCCACATCGTCCGTCCCGCCGCCCTTCCACGGCTCGGGCGCTTTCAGCTCCTGCACCTTGTCCTTCAACGGCTCCACCTTCGGCGCCCGGATCTCCCGCTGCAGCTCCTTAGCCAACAGCTGGTCCGCCTCGCTCCACGTGGGCATGCCCACCATCAGGATGTTCTTGTACTGCGTCTCCGCCACCGGCTTGCTGAAGTGCGTCGGCCACGCCTGGCCCACCACCCGCTGCGACACCGTCGTGCTCGTCGCCATCGCCGCCGCCTTCGCCATCGTTGAGCCGAACTCCTGCATTTCCTTGATGCGCGGATAATCCTCCTCGCGGAAGTAGTACCAAACGGTCGCCTCCTGCGGCACGACGTTCGGCTGGTCGCCGCCGTTGGTGATCACGTAGTGCGAGCGCTGTTCCGGCCGCAGATGCTCCCGTTTGAAGTTCCACATCGTGTTCATCAGTTCGACAGCGTCCAGCGCGCTCCGCCCCCGCCAAGGCGCGCCCGCCGCATGTGCCGATTCGCCCTTGAAGGTGAACTGAATCGAAACGAGGCCGCTGTTGTTGTGCGCGTGGCCGTAGTCGGTCGCCAGCTCATGTCCCACGTGGCAACCCAGCATGATGTCGAGATCCTTCATCAGCCCCGCGCGGATGTAGTAAGCCTTCGTCGCCACCAGCTCCTCGGCCACGCCCGGATAGAGCTTCAGCGTGCCTTTGATCTTGTACTTGATCATCAGCTCCTTCAACACAATCGCCGCCACCACGTTCACGGCGTTGCCCGTGTTGTGCCCTTCGCCATGCCCCGGCGCGCCTTCAATCAGCGGATCGTGATACGCCACGCCCGGCTTCTGCGACGCCCGCGGAATGCCGTCGAGGTCCGTAATGAACCCGATCACCGGCTTGCCCTGCCCATAGGTCGCAATCCACGCCGTCGGCATCCCCGCCACGCCGCGCTGCACCATGAATCCGTTCTTTTCGAGGATCCCCGTCAAATACTTCGACGTCTCGACTTCCTGAAAGCCGAGCTCGCCGAAGCTGAACACCGAATCCACAATCTCCTGCACCATCTTCTGCCGGGCTTCTACCCCGGCGATGGCTTCTTTCTTCAATTGCTCAAGGTTGGGGGCCTGCGCGAACAGAGCGCTCGAAATCAAGAACAGAGCAGGGAGCTTCATAGCTCCCTAGCTTACCGCCGGGCGTGCTGGCTTTGCGCCGGGGCGTTGTAGCGGACGCTCAACTGCGGCGTCATCAGCTTTTCGCCGCCCTTCTGCTTCGACTGCAGGCAGCTTTCAAGCATCCCCGATACGATCAACGTCCGCGCCGCCGGGTACGGCGCCCGGCCCGTCACCATCATCTCTTCGATCTTGCCCACGAGACACGCCGAGTACGTGACGTTCGGCACCGGCGTCAGCAGGAACTGCGTCGACATCGTCCCGCGCCCGCGCACCTTCGCCGCAAACGTGAAGTCCTTCACGGCCCCGTTCAACATCAGTAGCGTCGTCTTCAGCCCGTCGTTATGCTCGATCAGATAAGCCGCCGGCTTCGCCACCAGCCGCTTCAGTTCGCCCGTCCGCACCAAGTCCTGCGTCCGTCCGTCGGTCTCCGTCAGCCCCAGCGGCGTATCGCTCCGCGATAGCGCGGAAATCAACAAATCCTTCGAATACGGCGCGTTCCACGCCGCCTCGCCTTCGAGCAACTGCACCGACTTCACGCCCGTCTCGCCGCCCTTCCGCCGCTCAATCATGCACTGCATCGCTTCGAGCGCGTGGTAGTCCATCGGGTCCGACCCGCCAACGCCCACCATCAGCGCCTCGTCAATCACGCTGCCGAGCGGAATCTCAATATCCGGCAGCCGCCACGTCACCGGCAGCGACGAACCCGCCAGCACCGGAAACTTTAGCCGCCTGGCTTCGTCCATCATCCACTTGGCTTTTTCAAAGCTGAACGACAGGTGCTTGTCGTTATACACCGGCACGGCGCGACCATCTTTCTCGAACACCTCGGTACAGGCTTTGAAGAACTCGTGGCGCGGATAGAGCACTTGCCCCAACTCGTTCTTCGAGTACTCGCCGTGCTCGCAGATGATCACGACGCCGTCCACCGCCAACTTGTCCGTGCCGCAGCGCAGCGTCTCGGCAATCGTCGGATACACCTTGAAGCCGAACTCCTTGGCCCGTTCTTCGCTCTGGTCGCCCTTCGGCTTCTGGTCCACGTACAGCGACACCACCTGCACGTCCGGCTTGTGCCATTTGCCTTCGTGCGGATAGCCGATCAGGAAGCGATCGCCCATGTGCTGGGCGTGCGAAAGATAGCGATAAATGCTCGATACGATAGCGATGCGCTTCATTAGCTTCTCCAGAACGTGGACTCTTTCGTCGCCTGGTAACGGATGCCCAGGTGCGGGGTCTTCAACTGCTTCTCGCTTTGGAACAGGCTCTCAACGCCGGCCGCCGTCAGCCCCGTCGTCAGCAGCGTCCGCTCCAGCGGATAGGTCTCCTTCCCCGTCAGATACATGAGCTCAGCGTTGTAGACGAGCGGGCTGAAGAAGTTCGCGAGCGTGGTCCGGCCGTCCGGCATCGGCAGGTACATCTGGGTGGAGAAGAGGTCTTTCTGCCCCGTAATTTTGGCCGAGAAGTTGAAGTCGCGCAGCAGGCCGCTCATCAGAATCATCGTCGACATCAAGCCGTCGGCGTGCTTGTAGCGATAAGCCACCGGGTTCTTCACGATGCGCTTCATGTCAGCGAGCGTCGGGAAGATATTGTTGAAGCCCTCCCGCGCCGGCACCAGCGTATGGCTGCGGCACAGCGCGGCTTCGACGAGCTCCGTCGGCCAGACTTTCTCCTGATACGCCTTCCAGAAATTCTCCCCGCGATAGGCCTGCACCCACTCGACGCCCGTCTCGCCGCCGCGCCTCCGCTCCACCATGCCCTGCAGCGTTTCGAGGCCATGGAAGTCGTAGCTATCGACGCCCCCGTAGCAGACGCACATCGCCTCTTCCACACGCGCGCCAGTGGGGAACTCAAGCGACGGCGTCCGCCACGTCACCGGCAGGCTGGACCCGGCCATCAGCGGGAACTTCATCCGCCGGGCGGTGTCGTACATCTCCTTGGCCCACTCCCAGTTCCACGACAGGTGCTTATCGTTGAACACCGGAACCACGCGCCCACTGGCTTCAAACACCTTAACGATCTCTTTGAAGAACTCGTAGCGCGGATATTTCGTCTGGCCTTTCTCGTTGCGCTCGTATTTGCCGTGCTCGCCAACGAGCATCACCCCATCGACGGCGAGCTTCCCCGTGCCGCTCGTCAGCGCCTCGGCGATGGTCTTGTAGACCTTCATGCCAGGGAAGCGTTTGGCCCGGTCCTCGGTCAGGTCGCCGTTGGGATGCTGGTCGACGTAGAGCGAGACCAGGTCCATAGCCGGATGGTGATGTTCGCCGTCCCAGCCGTAGCCTTCGAGGAACCGGTCGACGATGTGCTGGCCGTGGGAGAACTTGCGGTACTCGGTGATGATGGCGGCGATCTTGGGCCGATTCGGAGCCCAAGGCAACGCCGCCGAGGTGAGGATTTGCCGGCGCGTAAGCTGCATACAGATACGTTACCGAAGATTCAGAATCCACGACTTCCGAATCTTCGCGGCAGGCGATCTAAGCGCCAGGTCATGGCGTCAAGGAACTCCGCAACCACTCCGGACGGCGCGACCTTTTTCGATTCTGCCAGCCGGCGCCGGTGGCCGCAGTGCTTGCTCCCGCAGGAAAGCGAATTCCGGGCGTTCGAGAACTGCTTGGATCTCCGCCCCGATCTGGTCCACCGAGTCGGACGCCAGCGGAGTGACGGGCCCGATCGTCAAGCCACAAACCTGCCGCCGATCTCGCCCCTCCAACGAAAGCAGCCGGTTCTGCACCCAGGGCGAAGCGCGCTTAAGAAATTCCGCCTCCGGACGAGAACCGCCGGGCACTTTCACCGGAACCGAAGCGGGATAGAACGTGACCTCAATCCAACCCGGTCCCCGATCGGCGGCGCGTTCGGCTCTACCATCCGAAAAGATTTCCACGGATCGGGGCTGACGGTTTCAACCGGCGAGGGAATCGTCAGGGTAAAGGAACCGATGGAATAAACGCGCGAGGCTCCTTGGAGCGTTGATAGCTGTACACCTCTTTGCCGTTCGATAGGGAGTACGTGTGAGGGAGCGATCGGGAGGCGGCAACGATGGACCCATCCTGGCGGACATAGACGTCATCGCCAGTCTCTTTCACCACCGAAGCCGGCCCTGCGACAAGGGGCCCACGTCTCATCTCGAGCTAGCCCGAAGGCGATGCCAAGCCAGTGCGCTCGGTCTCCCGTTCCGCCACGCCAATCGTGTCCTCGCACCCAGCCTGCCCCACCCCTACGACAACAACAACTCCAGATCCTCCGGCTTGAGGTTCGACACCAGCGCGTTGTCCTCGCTTAGAATGGCCGTCGCCAACTCCCGTTTCGTACTCTGCAACTCCAGCACCCGCTCCTCCACCGTATCCTTGGCAATCAACCGGTACGCAAACACCGGCTTATCCTGCCCAATCCGGTGCGTCCGGTCAATCGCCTGCGCCTCAACGGCCGGGTTCCACCACGGATCCAGCAGAAACACATAGTCCGCCGCCGTCAAATTCAACCCCACGCCACCGGCCTTCAAACTGATCAGGAACAGCTTGCACTCCGGGTCGGTCTGGAAGCGTTCCACGGGTGCCTGCCGGTCCTTCGTCTTGCCGTCGAGATACTCGTAAGTCAGGCCCTGCGCGTCCAACTGCGCCCGCACCAGCGCCAATAGCGAAGTGAACTGCGAGAAGATCAGCGCCTTGTGCCCTTCCTGCAGCACCTCGTCCAACTGACTCAACAGCGTATCGAGCTTCGTGCTCGATCCCGACGCCAACTTCTTGTCCACCAAGCCCGGATGGCACGACGCTTGCCGCAGTCGCAGCAACGCCTCCAACACCTGCAACTTCCGTTTGTTCCAAGTCCGCGACGTCCCCGCCAACAGCGACGCCCGGTAGTGATCGCGCAGCTCGTTGTATAGCTTCCGCTCGTCGGGTTCCAGTTCGCAGAACAACGTCTGCTCCACCTTCGCTGGCAACTCCTTGGCCACCTGCTCCTTCGTCCGCCGCAACAAGAACGGCCGCAAGCCGGCCGAGAGCAACTCCCGCGTCTCCGGCGCCACTGTTCGCGATCCCGCCCCCGACAGTCGCAACACCGACGCCTTTCCCAACATTCCCGGGTTCAGAAACTCAAACAGGCTCCACAATTCGCCCAGGTGGTTCTCCACGGGCGTACCGGTCATCGTCAGCCTATTGTTGGCCTTCAACAACCGCGCCGCCTTCGCCGACGCCGACCCGAAGTTCTTGATCGCCTGCGCCTCATCGAGAATGGCGTAGTCGAACACATGGTTCTGCAGCGTCACAATGTCCCGGCGCAGCGTCCCGTAGGTCGTCAGGATCAGGTCGTAATCCTGAATGTTGTCGAGCGAACGCGCCAGCCCAGTGAAGTCCAACGTTCGAAGCTCCGGCGTGAACCGCGCCGCTTCCCGCTGCCAGTTGAAGATCAGCGATCGGGGCGCCACGACTAAGGACGGCGGAATCACTTCGCCCGCCGCGCGCGCCGCCCGCCGCATCTCGAGCAACGCCAACACCTGGGCCGTCTTGCCGACGCCCATGTCGTCCGCTAAACAGCCACCGAACCGGAACCGGTTCAGGAACAGCAGCCAACCCAAGCCTTCCCGCTGGTAATCGCGGAGCGAACCCTGGAATCCGGGCGGCTGCTCCGCCATCCCGATTCCCTTGAAGTTCTGCAGTTCGGTCCGGGCATGCTCCAGGGTCTCATCGGCCTTGATCTCCGGTTGGGCGGCCAGCAAGGCGTCCAGCAGCGCCACCTGGTTCCGCTGAAACCGGACCTGCCCCTTCTCAATCTCGGCAATCTGCAGCAAGGACCGCAGCCGGCCCAGTTGCCCTTCATCGAGAATGGCGATGCTGCCGTCCGCGAGCTTGAACATCGTCTCGCCCTGCTGCATCGCCTTCAGCAGCTGGGGCAACGGCACCGAAAGATCGTCGAAGTGGATGTCGCCGGTCAGCTCAAACCAGTCGATCCCGGTGCTAACGCTCGCGTTCATCTTCGTCGCCGAGCGCATCGGCAAGCCTTGCAGCTCGATGTACCAGCCCGCCTGAAACAGCTTCCGCAACCCGGGCAACAACTTCCCCGGGGTGATATCCCAACTCTGCCCTTCCACCCCGACGTATTGGACCGGCCGGAAGCCCGCTTCGGGCAGCAACTCCAACGCGGCTCGCTCCGCCACCAGGTCCCGCGCAATCAGCTTCCGCTCCGAAGGATGGAACAGCGCCTCGGCGATCGTTTCCGGGTAGGCCACCATCCCGTCGCCATAAATGAGCTCGGGCCGCCCCGTGAACGGATCCTGATCCGCCCTCCGCTGGGCCTGCCGCAGCTTCAGGCTCGGATGCGGCACGCCCGGCACCCGTTCATAGCGCAGCGCCATCGGCAGATGCAGCACCTCTTCGGGCAGCCGCTTCATCGCCTCGCGCAGGAACTCGTCCGTCTCGGTCGCGTTAATGGAGATCTGCCCCTGCGCACGGAAGAACTGAATCCAAGGCAAAGCCTTGGCCGCGTTCAATGGTCCGATGGCCCGCTTCCGTAGCAGAAACGATCCCGCGATGATCAGCGTCGAGGCATCGAGCGCCAGCATCTCATCCTCGCGATAGAACTCGGAGGAAACCTGCCAACTGCCGTCGCCCCCCTGCTGCCACAGCAGCCGGAACTGAAAAGGCTCGGCATCCCAAACCAGCGGCTGCGCCAGCGAGCGTTCCTCGGAGTTGGGACTCTTGAGGAAGCATCGGCCGGTGCCGCAGATTGCCGGCATTAGCCGGTGGCCCAGGGCGGCCGAAAGTTCGTAGGCGTTGTGGATGTCCTCGGGCGCGATGGTCGAGTACGTCGCCACCACCCCGCGCGAACCCGCAAGACTCAGCAGAATCTCCCGGTCGTCGCACGGCGGCATCGCCTGCAATTGTTCCTGCGACAGCCGGAGCGGGTACGTCCGGTTCCACCCTCCGGCCTTCTTGTTCGGCGTCCGCGCCAGCACCAGCAGCGAAATCGCGCGTCCGTTCCGTAGCGTGTCCAACGGATCGATGAAGTACAGAATCTGCTCATCTTCCGGGCGTGGCTCGGTGCGGCGGATCGGTAGGGTCGAGGCCTTGTTATCGATCTCGCGCAGGTACATCCGCCAATTCGGCAGCGTCGCCTCGCCGGGAATGGAGTCCGGACTATCGTCTTCGGCGATGTTCAGTTCGAGACTCGTCCAGCGAATCTCGGAGAGATAGCCCAGCCGCTCGGCCTCAATCGCGGCCGCCCACAGGTGCTTGCAAGGCCCGTTCTTCCGGTACGCCTCGCAGGCACAATACAAGTGGACATCCGCCCCGTCCAACCGAATCGTGACGCGATACTCCTGCATGCCCCGCGCCACGCCCTTGATGGCGTACTTGCTGCCCTGCCGGATACTGACCCGGTTGGCGCGCACATAGTCCCAGCCCCGGTTGCGGGTTTCGCGGTCAAAAAACGGAGCTAACTTCTCGGCGATGGTCCGCGCAGCCATAGCGTCTACCGGCCCGCCAGAAACTCCCGAATCAGGCTCAGAGCCGATTCGAGAATCGGACGCTCCACCGCGTAGCAGAGACGGACCGAGCCCTCCCCACCATTTCCAAACGCCACGCCGGGCGCCAGCCCGACCTTTGTCTCGAGGAGCAGACGTTTGCAGAAATCGAACGAGTCCGTGAGGCCGGCAATCTGCGGGAACAGATAGAACGCCCCATCCGGCTCCGGCACGGTAACGCCCGGCATCGACCGTAATTCCTGCGCGCAATAATCCCGATTGCCCCGCAGCATGGTCAGCAACTCCGCGATAAAGGGCTCTCCGTCGCGCAAGGCCACTTCGCCGGTCTTCTGGACGAAGGCTGGCGCGCAGGACACGATGAACTCGTTCATCTGCGTCGCCTTCGCCATCAGATCCGCCCGGCCCACCAGCCAGCCCAGCCGCCAGCCCGTCATGCAATACGACTTTGAAAAAGACTGCGCCACTAGGACCGCGTCCTCGCGCGTGGCCAGCCGCAGAATCGAGGGCTCCGGGTTGGCCGAGCCATACGTCAGGCGCTCATAGACCTCATCGGCGAGCAGCCACAGCCCATGCTTCCGCGTGAACTCCAAAAGCCGCTGCTGGTCTTCGAGCGTCGCCACCCAGCCTAACGGGTTCGACGGAGAGGTGTACATCAAGAACCGCGTCCGCGGCGTCAGCGCCGCCTCCAACGCATCGAAGTCGATGGCATAGCGGTCGCCAACCAGCGGTTGGGCCATCTCGATCGCCCGTGCTTGGTTCATGGTAACGATCGAGCAGGCGTTCGGCCAAGCCGGCGTGAGAATCAAAGCCTCGTCACCCGGATCGAGCAGACAGCCGATCGAAAGATTGAGCGCCTGCACCCCGGAACTGGTGACGATGATTTCGCGCGCTGGATCGAGCGTAACGCCGTGATGCTTCGCATAGTATGCAGCGAGCGCCTCCCGGGTTGAGAGCAGGCCGGCGTTCGATGTATAGGTCGTGAAGCCCTCCGCCATCGCCTGCGCCGCCGCCTGTTTCAAAAACTCCGGGGTGGGCAGGTTAGACTCGCCGAAGTAGAGCTTATGGACGCCCTCCATCGTCATTGCGATTTCTGCCAACTCCCGAATCCGGGACGGGGCAACGGCTTGAGCAGAGGAGGAGACAGTGGCTGGCATCAACACTAACCCAGCGGCGGGTTGTCCTGCGACATCTCATCGATATGGATCAGCGTCGGATAGTTCCCGCTGTAGCAGGCGTAACAGAAGTCGCGATTGTGATCTTCGACGGCTTCGGTCAACTTGCCGATGGAGAGATATCCCAGCGAATCGGCTTCGACGAACTTCCGGATCTCCTCATTCGACGAGTTCGCGGCGATTAACTGCTGCTTGTTCGGCGTATCGACGCCATAAAAGCAGGGGCTGATGGTCGGCGGACACGAGATGCGGAGATGAACTTCCCGGGCTCCGGCTTGCCGCACCATGCGAACAATCTTCCGCGAGGTGGTGCCGCGGACGATGGAATCGTCCACCAGCACGACGCGCTTGCCTTCGAGCAGATGACGCACGGGGTTGAGCTTCAGCTTCACGCCGAAGTCGCGGATCGCCTGCGACGGTTCGATAAACGTACGGCCGACGTAATGATTGCGAATCAGCGCCTGGCCATACGGGATCCCGGTTTGGCTTGCATAGCCGAGCGCCGCGGCGACGCCCGAGTCGGGCACGGGCACGACCACGTCGGCATCGGCGGGATGCTCAATGGCGAGCAGCCGGCCCATGCGCTCCCGCGACTTCTGCACGGGGCGGCCAAAAACCATCGAGTCAGGGCGAGCGAAATACACGTGTTCGAAAACGCAGTGGGCCTTGTTCCGTCGCGGCGCCCATTGCTCGCGGGTCACGCCCTCGGGCCCTACGATCACCATCTCGCCGGGCTCCACTTCGCTCTGGTACACCGCATCGACCAAGTCGAAGGCGCAGGTCTCGGAGGCAAACACGTAGCCGATTTTGTGTTGCGACAGCTCCATCTTGCCCATGGCGAGCGGACGGAAGCCGTGCGGGTCGCGAGCGACGATGATCCGGTCCTTGGCCAAAAACACGAGGGAGAAAGCGCCTTCGAGTTGGAGCAGCGCCTCGCGCAGCGCCCCGGCCAGCGTCCGTTCGCGCGACTTCGCCACCAGGTGGAGGATCACCTCGGTGTCGCTCGAAGCTTGGAAAATGGACCCTTCGGCCTCTAACTCGCGGCGGAGTTCGGCGGCGTTCGTGATGTTCCCGTTGTGGGCCACCGCGATCAGGCCTTTATTGCAGGCCACGCTGAACGGCTGCGCGTTGAGCATCTTCGAATCGCCGGTGGTGGAGTACCGGGTGTGGCCAATCGCCATATACCCAGGCAGCCCGGCCAACTTCTCCGGAGTGAAGATGTCAGCGACATGGCCCATCGCCTTGTGGCAGATCAGTTGGCGGCCATCGCTCGAAGCGATGCCGGCCGACTCCTGGCCGCGATGCTGCAGCGCGTACAGGCCCAGATAGGCTAAGTTCGCGGCCTCTTCGTGGCCATAGATCGCAAATACACCACACTCTTCATGGAGTTTGTCGTCGTCGAAAGGGGTCTCATGCATGGAGCGCACTCTCCAGGGCGGTAGCCCAAGGCTGATGAAGTTCTTCCACGGTCGCGCTGAGGTGGCCCTCAATGACGACCTGACCGGTCACGGTTGTTCCAATAGTTATGGCGGGTACGCCGTGCTTATCGGCTAACTTCGATACTTCTTCGGGGGAGTTGGTGGAAATCAGAATGCGAGACGGCCCTTCGTGGAAGAGCAGGAGCTCCGGGCGAAGGGTGGAATCGGGCAGGGAAACTGTCGCGCCGATGCCGTCAAAACTGGCCTCGGCGAGGGCGACGGCGAAGCCGCCATCGGAGAGGTCATGTGCGGACTCAACGACGCCCGCCGCCACGATCTCGCGGATCGCCGCATGGACATTCTTTTCGAGCTCCATGTCGAGGGCCGGCGGCAAGCCCCACATCTGCTGCAGCAGAACGTGGGCGTACTGGGTGCCGCCAAAATGAACCTCATCACTTATACCGATGCCGCCGAGGAGCATCACGGTGCGGCCTTCATTCTGAAACCGGCTGGGCACCGGCGCCTGCGTCGGCAGCAGACCGACAATCCCGATCACCGGCGTCGGCAGGATACCTTCGCCGAGCGTTTCATTGTAGAGACTGACGTTCCCGCCGGTGATGGGCGTTTCAAAGTGGAGGCAGGCGTCCGCCATGCCTTCGATGGCTTCGACGAGTTGCGCCATAATCTCGGGCCGCTGCGGGTTGCCAAAGTTGAGATTGTTGGTGGCAGCAACGGGCAGGGCCCCGACGGTGGAGACGTTGCGGCAGGCTTCCGCGACGACGAGCTTGGCGCCTTCGCGCGGATCGAGATAGCAGTAGCGCCCATTGCCGTCGAGCGAGATGGCGACCGAGGTGCCGGTCTCCTTCACGCGGACGATGGCAGCGTCTCCACCCGGCCCGGCGAGGGTGTTCGTGCGGACCATGTAATCGTACTGCTCGTAGATCCACTTCTTGCTGCAGAGGTCGCCGCTCGAGAGAAGCTTGACCAGGTCAGCTTTGAGATCGGAGGAAGCAAACGCCGGCGCTTCCATCGGCACGTTGCGGTGAGGCTTGGTGTGCGGCCGGTTGTAGATGGGAGCTTCGTCGGCGAGGTCGCGGTTGTTGATTTCCGCAACTAACACGCCGTGATCGCGCACGCGCAACATGCCGTCGTCGGTGACGAAACCCACGGTGGCGGAGTCGAGGCCCCACTTGTTGAAGACGTCGAAAATCTCTTGTTCGCGGCCCTTTTCGGCGACCAAGAGCATCCGCTCCTGCGATTCGCTGAGCATGATCTCGTAGGGCGACATGCCGGTTTCGCGCTGGGGGACGTACTGAAGATCGATTTCGATACCGGTGCCGGCGCGACTGCCCATTTCGCAGGTGGAACAGGTGAGCCCGGCGGCGCCCATGTCCTGAATGCCGACGACGGCGCCGGTGTACATGGCTTCGAGACAGGCTTCGAGGAGGAGTTTTTCAAGGAACGGATCGCCCATCTGGACGTTCGGTCGCTTCTGCTTCGACTCTTCGGTGAACTCGTCAGAGGCCATGGTCGCGCCGTGGATGCCGTCGCGGCCCGTCTTGGCGCCGACGTAGATGACCGGGTTACCGATGCCTTCAGCGCGGCCGAAGAAGATTTTGTCCTTCGGGATGACCCCGAGGGCAAAGACGTTGACGAGCGGATTGCCGTCATAGGACTTGTGGAACACGCACTCGCCGCCGACGGTGGGGACGCCGAAGCAGTTACCGTAGTGGGCGATGCCGCTGACGACGCCCTCGAGAATGCGCCGGTTGCGTGCGCCGGTTTTGGGATCGTCGAGCGGGCCGAAGCGAATGGAATCGAGCACGGCGATGGGACGGGCACCCATCGTGAAGATGTCGCGAAGGATGCCACCGACGCCGGTGGCCGCACCTTGGAACGGCTCGATGAAACTCGGGTGGTTGTGCGACTCGATCTTGAAGGCGATACCGTAGCCGTGGCCAATATCGATGATGCCGGCGTTTTCGCCGGGGCCGAGCAACACCAGTTGACTGCGGGTCGGCAGCTTCTTCAGGTGGACCTTCGACGACTTATAGGAGCAGTGTTCGCTCCACATCACGCTGAAGATGCCGAGCTCGGTGAGCGAGGGTTCGCGCCCCAGAAGCGAGAGAATCTTCTGGTATTCGTCCGGCGTGAGAGAGTGCGCGGCGACGACTTCCGGAGTGATGGTGCTCATTGATTATTTGGCTACGAGGGCAGACAGGAGGGAGCGGAAAACGACCAAGCCGTCGGTGGAACCCATGAGCGGGTCGGTGGCGCGTTCCGGATGCGGCATCATGCCCAGGACATTGCGGCCGGCGTTGCAGATACCGGCGATGTCGCGCAGGGAGCCGTTGGGATTCTGGACATACCGGAAGACCACACGGTCTTCGGCTTCGAGTTGGTCGAGGACGTGCGGCTCGGCGGTGTAGCAGCCTTCGCCGTGAGCGATGGGAATGGTGAGAATCTGCCCTTTTTCGGCGGCGTTGGTGAACGGGGTGTTCGTGGTTTCAACGCGGAGGCCGACCTGATGGCAGCGGAATTTCAAACTATTATTCCGGATGAGCGCGCCGGGGAGAAGGCCGCTTTCGGTAAGAATTTGGAAGCCGTTGCAGAAGCCCATGACGAGGCCGCCCGCATCGGCAAACTTCTTGACGGCGCCGATGATGGGCGAGAATTTGGCGATGGCGCCGCAGCGCAGATAGTCCCCGTAGCTGAAGCCGCCGGGGAGAATAATCGCGTCGATATCGCTGGGAATCGTGGATTCCTGATGCCAGAGGAGCGCCGCCTGCGCGCCTACATTCTGCGTCACGGCGTAGTATGCATCGTGATCGCAATTGCTCCCAGGAAAGACAACAACACCGGCTTTCATCGAAATTTTATTGTAGCAGGGCGGTGGCTAGCGGATGGTAAAGTCGATGGTCCGGACGGCGAACTGGCGTTGTTTGGGTGCCGTGGGGTCCTGGACGGCGAATTCGAGGATGTACTCGCCGGCGGGCGCCTTTGCGGCGAGGGTCATGGCGGCTTCGACGGCGCGGGTGCCGGTCTCCGGATCGGGTTTGGCGGCGATGGGTTCCTTTTTGCCCCGGTGGATGAGCTTGCCGTCGCGGTAGAGGCTGACTTGCAGAATGGGTTCAGGGCCGGAGTTATAGAGGTAGGCGCCGTAGGAGAAGCGTTCCCCGCCGCGCAACTGCCGGGTTCCGGGCGAGCTTTGGTTGGATTTGCCTTGCGTGAAGTCGTCGCCGTAGAGAGCGAGATCGGACAGGATCAGCCGCTTCGACTTGATGTTTGGGACATCGACGAACTGGCTGGCGGAGCCGGCCTTCTGCGTAGCCGGATCCAGAATGGCGGTGCGGAGTTGGTAAGCACCCGGTTTGGCGATGGGCAGTTCGAGAGTCTGGGTAACCCCGTCGGCCAGGAACTTTTCAAAGACCGACTTGCGCGCCCGCAAACGTTGGGCTTGGCTGACCTTTTCGACGATCGTTCCGTTGTCGCCGAACAGGAAGGCGGCGATGACGATGTTCGCTTCCATCCACGGAGACTGATTTTCATCCGCGACGTCCGGAGGAACCTCTTTGAAGGTGAACGGCCGAACGTCGGCATGAATCAGCGTCCGCAGGAACGGCCCGGTACCTTTGCCTTCGAGAAACATCGGAGTGAGCCGGATGGGTACCGCGGCGGAGCGAAACGGCGACATCATGGCGGCGATGAGCGGGTCCGAGGGTTTGGGCATCCGCTCTTCGTCGGTGGCGCCGACGAATCCATGGCGGTAACGGACCTTCAGCCCGGGTCGCTTCACCTTTACCTGGAGCCGGTGATATTTTGCGCCGGTCTTGGTCTTCTCGAAGCTATCGTCGTCGGGATTGAAGCTGACGAGATAGTAGCCTTCCTGATCCTGGACAGCGTCGTTGAGCGCGGAGGCCAAGTCGTTGCGGTTCTGATAGAAGACGCCACCAGTCTCTTCGGCGAGAAGGGCGAGGCCGTCCTTTGAGAGATCGTAGAACATCTGCCGTTCCTGCATCTGGCCGACCATGCGTCGCGTGCTGACGGAAGGTCTGTCGACGGCCGTGAAGGCGGTGGTGACGACGCCACGAGGGTCGATAGTGTAGAAGACGACGGCGGCGCGGTTGGCATAGTCGGCGAGGTCGCGGATGGCGGCCATCGTCCGCTCCCGGCGACCGCCTTGGGCGTCGGGACTCATGAGCATGGCGGGAGTCATGTTCGGGTTGGTGAGGGAGGCGGGGGGATCGTAGAGTTGCAGATTTTCCGAGAAGTAGACTAGGGACTTACGGCCGGGAAGCTCGGCCAGGCCCTGAACGATGAACTTGGCGGAGCCGAGGCTTCCGGCGGAGAGGATGTCTTGGCGAAGGCGATTCTGCGCCTCTTCCTGCAAGCGCATTTGCAGGGCCATTTGAGCGATGGCGGGATCGGCGGAGTCTTCATTGGAGCTGGAGGCGATCGCGCCCAGTCCATCCACGGCGCTGAAGGTGCGGAGGGTGATCCGGTCGATGTTGGCCAGGAGGAGCCGTTTATCGGTGGTGAACTGTTGGAGTATGCCGAGACCCGCGGAGGTCTTGTAGATCGCGACAAGGTCGCCGGGTTGGATATTGGCTTCTACGAAGGCTCGAACGGCCTGCCGAGTGTAGTGGAGGCTTTGGAGGCTCAGGCTGAGGTCGTCGACGAGAATCGCGATGGTCCGGCGGACGTCCTGGGGCTTTAACGGGACGGGAGGTGCTCCCGCGGGTGTTGGTGATGCCGCCGCGACGGGTGGGCGGCCGGGAACCCAGAGGGCACTGGTGATGGGTTGGCGTTTGCCGTTCTGGAGGATTTCAAAGTCAGCGGGGGTGAGTCCGGCGACGTGTTCGCCCTGCTTGCCGGTGACGGTGACATCGATTTGGATGAGGTTGACGTTGACGCGAATGGTGGAAGGATCCTGGGCGTAGAGGCCCAGGGTGAGCAGCAGCGGAGCCAAGCGGCGCATGTCCGCTAGTTTAGCTGTTTGACGGCGGCCTGGCCGGTGCGGATGCAGTCAGGGATGCCGATGCCTTCGAGGAAATTACCGGCGAGGGCGAAGCCGGGATGCTTGGCGGCGAGGGCTCGGATTTGCTTGACGCGGTCCTGGTGGCCGAGCGTGTATTGGGCCATGGCGTTGCGCCAACGCTGCACCGTGTGGAACGCGGGGGGCGCCGTGACGCCCATCAGGTCCTTGAGCTCTTCGCGGATGGCGGCGATGAGGACTTCGTCGGACTCGTCGATATGCGCGCCGCCGAGGAAGCAGCGGAGGACGGCTTTATCCGCAGGCACCCGATGGTTGAACTTGGTGCCAACCCAGGTGCAGGCGACGAGTTTGCGGCGCTCCACCTTCGGGATGAGAAAACCGAAGCCGTTGAGAGGATGGCCGAGCGTTTGGCGGTCGTAGCCGAGCGCGATGGTCATTGAGCTGTTGTAAGGGATGGCGCCGAGGACGGCGGCGAGCTCGGTATCGAGGCTGGCGACGATTTGCGATGCGGGGCCAGCGGGGGCGGCGAGGATAACCTTGGCGACGTCGAGAGCGGAGCCGTCGGACAGAGCGACCTGCCAGCCGGTGGCGGTTTTGGCGAGGGACTGGACGGCGGCGGTGCGGCGTTCGACCTTGCCTTCGAGCTTCTGGGTCATGGCTTCGATGAGCTGGCCCAAACCGCCCTTCAACGTCTTGAAGAGAGAGCCGGCGGGGCCGCCTTTGCGCTGGGCGCGCATGGCGAGGGTGCCTTTGGTGAGGGAGCCGTACTTCTTTTCGAGCTCGATGAACTGGCCGAGGACGGCGTTGGCGCTGAGGGTTTCCGGGTCGCCGCCGTAGACGCCGGACAGGAGCGGCTCGGCGAGATAGTCGACGGCTTCCTGGCCGTAGTGGTCGCGGACGAGTTGGGCGACGGAGCGCTCCGGGGCATTGGGCGGGCTCGACGAAAAGTACTCGAGGCCCATCTTAATTTTGGTGCCCCAGCCGAGCAGCGGGCTGAGCGCCATGGGCATCAGCTTGGTGGGGATCATCATCATGAGCCCGTCGGGCATGGGAATGAGCCGGCCGCCTTTCAAGATATAGGTGACGCGGAGGTGGTCGTTCGAGCCGATGACTTCGCTTTCGAGGCCCATCTCGCGGATGAGTTCGAGGGCGGCCGGTTTGGCGGCGAGGAAGCTATCGGGGCCGGCCTCGATGACGCAATCGTGGACGACGTTTGTGCGGATGACCCCGCCGAGGGCGGGGTCCTTTTCAATCAGCACGGCGGGTTGACCGGCTTTGGCCAGTTCCCAGGCGGCGGCGAGTCCGGAGATGCCGCCGCCGATGATGGCAGTCCGGTTAGGGCCGGAAGTCGCGGACAATCTGCACCACCGCTTTGACGTTCTCGACCGGGGTTTCGGGCAGGATGCCGTGGCCGAGGTTGAAGATGTGGCCGGGGCGGGTGCCGGTGCGTTTGAGGAGCTCGTGGACCTTGGCTTTGAGCTCGGGCAGCGGGGCGAACAGCGCGGCGGGGTCGAGGTTGCCCTGGACGGCGCTGCGATAGGAGATGTCCATCCAGGCTTGGTCGATATTCACTCGCCAGTCGACGCCCATGACGTCGCCGCCGGCGGCATGGAGTTCCTTGAAGAACCCGCTGGCGCCGGTGCCGAAGTGGATGACGGGTACGCCGGTGGACCGGATGCGCTCGATGAGGGCGCGGGAGTACGGGGCGACGTAGCGGACGTAGTCATCGGGCGAGAGGGCGCCGACCCAGGAATCGAAAACCTGGATGGCGCGGGCGCCGTTGGCAACCTGCATGATGGCGAACGGGCCGAGGACGTCGACGATTTTGCCCATGAGGCGGCGCCACAGGGTTTCGTCCGAGTACATCAGGCGCTTGGTGTGGAGAAAGCTCTTCGACGGGCCGCCTTCGATCATGTAGCTGGCAAGCGTGAAGGGCGCGCCGACGAAACCGATGATGGGGATCTTGTTGGCGAGGGCCTTGTGAACCATCTGAATGGACTCACCGACATAGCCAAGGTCGTCGACATTCGAGATCGACAGGGAGTCGACGTCGGCGGAGTCGCGAACGGGATTGTCGATATGCGGGCCTTCGCCGGCGCGGTAATCGAGCTTCAGTCCCATTGGTTCAACGGGAAGCAGGAGGTCCGCGAAGATGATGGCGGCGTCGACGTCGAGCACTTCGATGGGCTGGAGCGTGACGGCGGCGGCGAGATCGGGCCGCTTACACATCTCGAGAATCGTGTGCTTGGACCGGATATCCCGGTACTGCTTCATGTAACGACCAGCCTGCCGCATGAACCACACGGGACGAACGTCCGTGGGCCGGCGGCGGCATGCATCGAGGAAACGGCTGCTCATTGGAGCCACGCGCATTTGGCCTCCCCCGGGGATTCCGAGCGCCCTTCACAGAGATAGGCGCGGAACCCCTTTGGAATGTTTTGGGCCGCCCAAGAGCGGCCATTGATATAGACCGGTTTCGTCCAAGCCTCGCTGTCAATACCGCGAGGGGCGATTACCGAAACGGAGAACATACCCTGGGCCGGATAGCCGGTCCGCGGGTCCATAATGTGCGAATAGGTCTTTCTTCGCACCGTAAAGAACTTTTCGTAGCTGCCGGAAGTGGCCATCGACTGATCTTTGAGGCGAAGGTCGTGGATGGTTTTCCGGCTATCGCGGGGGTCGCGAATTTTGACTTCCCAGCCGGACTCGCCGGGGGGATTACCGATGGCGAGCATGGAGGAGCCGCCGGCGTTGATGAGGGCGGATTTGACGCCGCCGCGGCGGAGGATTTCGGCCATGCGATCGACGGCATAGCCTTTGCCGATCCCGCCGGGATCGATCTCCAAGCCATTTTTGGCAAAGCGGACTGTGCGCGTCGTCGGGTTCAAGAGCAAGTTCTGATATCCAATACGCGCTAGAGCGGTCCGGATTTCGGCCCGGTGCGGCATCCGGCCGCTTCCTTTATAGAAGCCCCAGATTTTCATGAGAGGACCGACCGTAATATCGAAAGTTCCCTGACTTTTTTGACTGTAGGCGTAGCAGGCGGCGAGCAGATCGAACAACTCCTGGCTGACGGTGAACTCGCGTTGTCCGGCGAAGCGATTGACTTGGCTCCACTCACTCTCGGGTCGGTAATTTGAGAGCAGATGGTCCAGGCGCCGGGCTTCCTCCAGGGCTAGCTCCACGGTGGCGGCGAGAGACTCGCGATCCGGCCCGTAGGCAGCAACAGAGAACGTTGAGCCCATCGCATCCACGCTGGATTCGTAGCGAACGGGTTCCGCCGCGGCCACCAGCGCTGGAGCTAACACTAAAGGTATCACAGCGTGCCAGACGCGTCTGGAAATTTTAACGGAGATGGCGGGACTCAGCCTAACTAACACAATGGAAGGGACTTGCCTGATTCCACACTATCAAGAGGGCATACGGTTTGTCAGCAAATTTTGGTACTGGCGGCGGTCAATGTTTTCGCGGAACCGAAGGAGCCGGCTCCGGGTGCCTTGGGATCTTTTGGGGTTCTGGAAAACTCGATGGGGAACGGAATTTGGATGAACCCAACGCGGAAGTGATTCCGTTGCAACAACTTCCTGGGTTCATTCGTTATTTTTGCCTGGAGGCCCGGCGGGGTTCGATGCCCCGCCGGTCCGCTGCCGGTTGGTTTTCCGGGAAAGCTGCGGGTGCTTGCCGTGAGTTTGGAATCGAGTATCGCCTGTTTTCTGCATAGGTCCTCCTGGATGTCTTCAGGTTGGCAGGCGGTCAAGGCAAATTCAGGCAGGGGGATCGCGAGAGGCCCGTCCTTATTGGGAGGGAAAATTTTGATGGCGCTTGAACCAACACTTCCGCGGCGCAACAATACGGAAGGGATGCAATAGCAGTGTCCGAGCGTCCTTCCTCGCGAAGACACTCAGAAGCGTTGCGCCACCAGATGTTTCCGAGCAAAGGCCTGCGTACTGAATCTGGTCCATGGGGGGTTCGTTCGCTTGCCCCCGACCGTGCAAATTCGTTGACCGACGCGTCAAGATCGCGCCATACTCGGTCCATGGAAAACTTCTTCCTCACTCAGTGGTACGACTGGCGTGTACTGGAACCTTCGCCGAAACTGGTCCTAATCAATAAAATATTGGGAAAACTCGGCTTGTACAGCCGTCTCCAGTACCCGCGGTCGACTGGGTTGATGACGAATATAGAACAACGGTTAAACCTTTATCACCTAGTGAGCCAAGTTCTTGCCTACAATGTTCCCGGAGCCCTGGTGGAGCTCGGCTGCCACAATGGACAGTCGAGTACGGTGATCCAGAAGATCATTCAACATTTCGACCCTTCCCGGGAGTTCCACGTCTACGACAGCTTTGAGGGACTGCCCGCCCTTCACGAAAAAGACGCTGGGACCACGAACTTCGACGTCGGCCAGTTGAAAACCACCCGGGACGCGCTTCTCGCCAACTTCAAAAAAGTCGGCCTTCCTCCCCCCACTATCCATGAGGGATGGTTTGACAAAACGCTGCCCACCCAGCTTCCACCCTCTATCAGCTTTGCCTATCTGGATGGCGACTTCTACGAATCGATCCTGATTAGTCTTCAGTACACTTACCCCCGGCTCTCCAAAGGCGCCATCTGTCTCATTGACGATTATGCCGATCCAGCCGTTTACCCCGCAGGGTGGAACTTACTCCCCGGGGTCAAGCGGGCTTGTGATGAATTTCTTGCCGATAAACCAGAGAAAGTATCTTACATCTACTCTGCCGATATGTCCCACGGCTTCTTCCGGAAGCTTTAGACGCTGTCGCTCTGGGCCAACGCCGTGGCCTAGACTCCGGTGATATGGTTTCGGGCTGGGGTATGACGCTCGCACGCAGTGCCGAATCGAACCGCTCCCTGAGCGAACCCTCGGCTCGACACTAAGCTGTCAAGCTGCTGTCATCGTCCGGTCATGTTTCCCTCGCTACGGTAGGGGAATGCGTAGCTCGCTTGGTCTTATTGTTCTCTTTTCTTTGCCGCTTTTCGCCCAGTTTGACAGCGCCACCGTCCTGGGCTCGGTCCAAGATGCCACCGGAGCTCCAGTGGCTTCAGCAACCCTCAACATTCAAGACATCCGCAAGGGAGTCTCCTTCAAAACCGTCGCCAGCTCGGCTGGCAACTTTGAATTCATCGCGATCCCGATTGGCCGCTACAAACTGAACGTCGAGCAGCCGGGGTTCCGGTCGCAGTCGACCGCTGAATTCGAGCTCACGATTGGCGCCCGGCAGCGCGTCGACTTTAAGCTGGAACTTGCCAGCGTCCAGACGACCGTGGAGGTCTCCGGCGAAGTCGCGCTGATCCAGACTGACACCTCCGACCGCGGCCAGACAATCGCCGCCCAGCAGATTCGGGAACTGCCGCTGAACGGTCGCGCCTATTCCGAGCTGATCTACCTCTCCACCGGCATTGTGCGCACCCCGTCGTCGGGCGTGGGCTCGTCGCAGCGCGAAGCCTCCTTCTCGGTGAACGGCCTGCGGTCCACTGCGAACAACTTTCTGCTCGACGGCTTGGATAACAACTACTTCGGCACCTCAAACCAGGGCTTCTCGAATCAGGTAGTGCAGCCGCCACCCGATGCGGTGGCCGAATTCCGGGTGATCACGAACAACATGAGCGCCGAATACGGGCGCGCCGGCGGCGCCACCGTCAACGCCAGCCTGCGCTCCGGCACGAACCAGTTCCACGGCGCCGCCTGGCACTTCTTCCGCAATACGCAGCTCAACGCGGTCGGCTTCTTCAAGCCACTGACCGGCCGCCCGGTGCAGAACCAGAACCAGTTCGGTGCGACGTTTGGCGGGCCGGTGATCAAGAACAAGACCTTCTTCTTCGTCGACTACGAAGGCTACCGCGAGGTGAACTCGTCGGTGGCCTTCGCGACCTTCCCCAACGCCACCGAGCGGGGCGGATCGCTGGGGGTGCCCGTGCGGAACCCGCTGACCGGTGAGCTGTATTCGAACGGGGTGATTCCAGCTGGGGCGATTACGCCGTACGCCCGGGCGATTTTGGCGAGCCTGCCGACGAACACCTCGGCGGCGGCGGCGAACAATTTCCAAACGCTGCGCCGGGTGACCGACTACCGGGACAAGGGCGACATGAAAATGGACCACTACTTTTCGAATTCGCTGCGCTCCTTCTTCCGCTTCTCGCAGAGCCGTTTCGATGTTTTTGATCCCGGCACGTTCGAAGGCCTAGCGGGCGGCAACGGCAATGGGTTCCAGTTCGTACCGCTGAAGTCCTTCGCGGGCGGGGTGACCTGGACGGTGAACCAGTCTTCGATCTTAGAAGCGCGGTTGGGCTTCTCGGACTCGCAGGCCGGGAAGAACCCGCCGCTGGTGGGTGGCCCTTCCATGCAGGAGTTATTCGGGATTCCAGGCTTGCCGACAGACCCGGCTCTGACCGGTGGCATTACGGCCGAGACGCTGGTGGGCTTTACCTCGTATGGCCGGCAGGCGACGAATCCGCAGTATCAACATCCGCGGCTTTGGAACCCGAAGGTGAACTACACCCGGGTAGCGGGACGCCATACGCTAAAGGCCGGCTTTGAGTATCAGTGGCTCGGCGTCGAGGCGCTCGACGTCAGCCCGATGATTGGCCGCAACACCTATACGGGGCTGTTTTCAGCGCCTCCCGGTGTGACGCCGAACGCGAACACGCAGCGGCTCTACTCTCTGGCTGACTTTATCTTTGGAGCGCGGAACACCTTCCAACTCGTGAATCCGGGGATCGTGAACCACCGGCAGCAATCGTGGTTCACGTATCTGCAGGACGACTTCAAGGTGACGTCGAAGATCACGTTGAACCTGGGCCTGCGGTATGAATTGACGACGCCGTTCTATGAGCGCGACAACCAGCTTTCGAATTGGGACCCGGCGACAAACACGATTATCCTAGCCAAGGCCGGCTCGATTTTCGACCGGGCGCGGGTGAACCTGGACACGAACAACATCGCGCCGCGTTTGGGCCTGGCGTGGAACCTGCTGCCGAAGACGGTGTTCCGCGCCGGCTACGGCACCGGGTTCAACACGTTTAATCGCACGGGCACGAGCTACCTGGCTTACAACGGTCCGCTGTTCGTGCTGGCCAGCGTCAATCAAACACCTGGCACCCCGGGCTTTCTGACAACGCAGCAGGGATTCCCGGCCGGCCTCACGGCCCCCTCGGCCTTCAACCCGCGGCGGTCCACCGTTCAGCACGTGGACCCCAATCTGCCTTGGGGCACGGTGCAGAGCTGGTTCGCCTCGTTTCAGCGGGAGCTGCCGCTGGGGGTGTTGGTGGATATTGCCTACGTCGGCAACCGCGGCGACGATCTGGCGACGATCAACGACATTAACCAAGCGCGGCCGAATGGGCCGACCGAAAACCTGAACATCGAAGACCGGCGGCCGAATCTGGCGTACAGCAGCATTTCAGGCACGCTGGCCAACGGCCTGTCGCGGTACAACGGCTTGCAGGTTCGCGTCGAGAAGCGGAGCGACGCCGGGCTGTACTTCCTGAACTCGTTCACCTGGTCGCGGGCAATCGACAACTCGTCGCAGGCCTTTGATAACAGCAACAACAATGGGACGAGCTTCCAGAATATCTATGACATCGACGCGGACCGTGGCTTGTCGAACTACCACCGGAAGTTCAGCAACACGACGAGCGTGGTTTACGAGATTCCGTTCCTCAAGAAAAACCGCATTCTAGGCGGCTGGCAGGTGAACTCGATCATCAATATGCGGTCGGGCGAGCCGTTCAACCTGACGTATACGGCGGGCGCGAGGAGCCAGGTGGCGCCGTTCCTGACGCTGCTGGGTTTTAACATCTTCCGGCCGAATATCAGCGGCGATCCGTTGGCTCCGGAGGGGCAGCGGACCGTGACGAACTATCTGAACCGGGCGAACGTCTCGATTCCGAACTTCGACCAGCCGTTTGGCAACGCGGGGCGCAATATTGCGATCGGCTTCCCGTTCTACCAGGTGGATCTGGGCATCTCGAAGACGTTCACGCTGACGGAACGTTTCCGCCTGCAGTTCCGGGCGGAGTCGTTCAACCTGTTCAACGAATCGAACTTCCGGGCGCCGAATGCGAACGTATCGAGCCCCGCATATGGAACGATTACGTCGACGTACGATCCGCGGCAAATCCAATTGGCGCTGAAGCTGCAATTCTAAGGGGATCTCGATGCATACGCTTCTGCTTGCTCTCATTACGCCCATCATCTTCGTGCACGGCAACGGAGATGACGCGACGAAGTGGCTGCCGGTGATCTGGATGTTCGAGTCGAATGGCTACCCGGCCGACCGGCTGCATGCCATCCGGCTTACCGACCCGATGGCGCGCCGCGACAACTCGAAACCGGAGGCCTTTCGGTCTTCGACGACCGACCAAGCGGCGGAGCTGAGCGCGATGGTGACGCGGGTGCTGCTCGAGACCAAGGCCGAGAAGGTGGCCTTAGTGGGGAGCAGCCGGGGCGGAATGACGATTCGCAATTACCTGAAAAATGCCGGGGGAGCGGCGGTGGTTTCGCACGCCGTGCTCTGCGGCACACCGAACCACGGGGTGCTGGCAATGGATACGAACCTCGACATGGAGTTCAACGCCAAGGGGCATTTTCTGCGGCAGTTGAATGAGGGCTCGGAGGTGATTGCGGGGGTGAAGTTTTTAACCTTGCGCAGCGATAAGCTCGACAAGTTCGCGCAGGCGAATGTGGGGTTCGACGGCCCGGCATTGCAGGGGGCGGAGAACGTGGTGCTGCCCGGCCTGGACCATCGCGAAGTGGCGTTTCATCCGCTGGCGTTTGCCGAGATGTACCGGTTCCTGACGGGGAAGGCGCCGGAGCGGACGAAGCCGGTGGCGGAAGATATGCCGAAATTGGCGGGGGTGGTGACGAGCTTTGCAGGGATGGCGCCGACGAACCGGCCGCTGGCGGGGGTGCGGGTGCAGGTGTTCGGTTTAGCGGCGGAATCGGCCGAGCGGTTGGCGACGCCGATGCTGGACCAGACGACGGATGAGTCCGGGGCGTGGGGAACCTTGGCGGCGAAGCCGGACCAGACCTATGAGTTTGTGTTGAGCAAAGACGGCCGGTCCGTCAGCTATTTCATGACGGGCTTGCTGCGTTCGACCAAGCTCTTGAACTTCCGGTTTGTGCCGCAGGCGGAGGGGCCGGGGGTGACGGTGCACCGGCCGCAGGGCTATTTGTCGAAGGATCGGGATCCGGTGACGGTGAACGGCGCGCCGGTGGCGACTTTGCAGCCGGGGGTGCCGACGTTGGACGCGGTGCGGATCAAGACGGCGGAGTCTCCTCTGCGGATTCAACTGCGCGGGGAGACGCTCGTTGTGCGGCCGGCGACGGCGTCGAATGAGACGCACATCGCCGAACTGGTTTGGGAATAGGAGGGGTTACTCCTGGGGCGGGGCGGGGGGCGCCTCTTTGGGGGTTAGGGGCGTGAATACGGTATAGCCGGAAGTATTGGTGCGCAGCGCCATGCCGCCGACGTACTTCGTTCCTTCGACGTGAACGACGCGGATGGTGCCACTCTTGAGGTCCTTGAATGCTTCATTGAGGACGAGGGTCCGGAGGTTGCTGGGTTTGAGGGTGATGGTTCCATTGCCGGCGGGCTTCCCGTCGGAGTCGAGGGCGAAGATGGCCAGGGTGCTTTCTTCGTCGAGCGAATTGTTGACGAGGACCAGAGCGGTGCGGCCGGCTGCGGCGTCAGTGAACGGCACCGAAAAGATGGGTTCTTCGTCCGGCTGGAGGTTCGTAATAAACTCGCGCAAGGCTCCATTCGAAGCGGTGTTCTTTACGACGGCGTAGCCGGAAAAGCGGTCCGTCTTGGGATCCGTAGCGCAGTAAGCCCAGCCGGTGGTACTCGTCGCGGCCGTGCTGACGGTGTAGAAGGAGCCGGTGGCGAAGGCCGGGATGATGGACTCGGTGTAGGCTGTTCTGTCTTCGGCGTTGGCGGAGAAGTCGAATTGCAGGGGGAGCTCTTCGCCGTTGGCGTTGACGAATTCGCAGTAGACCTTGATTTCGCGGTCTTCGAGGTTGGTGAGGTAGAGGGTGGTGTTCCAGGTGTTGCTGACGAGGAAGTAGGGGAAGACGTGGTCGATGTTGGGGGCCACGAAGAGTTGGCGGTTGGCGCCGGGTTTGTGTGCGGCGGCCCGGGTGCGCAGGGAGCGGGCGGTGGATCGGGAGACCGTTGCGGCCTCAAGAGAGGCGGCCGCAAGGATGGCCATAAGGTAGAGAGTGGATAGAGTTTTCATTTTCATTTCTCGAGTTGGGATTTATTTTTGAAAGCCAGCGCCGTCCCTGGCAACGACTCCAGCACCATCTCGGGCAACAACTCCAGCACCGTCCCTGGCAATGACCGAAGCGCCGTCGTTCCCGACCAGTCTCGCCATGATCGTTGCCGAGTCGAGGCCGACCAAGCTGCCACCGTCGAGGCCAACCAGCATAGCCTTCAGCGTGAAGGTGGATCCGTCGTTGCCGACTAGCCCCGTCGAGATGAGGAATCTCAGCGTTCCGCCGTCCAGTCCAACCAGGCTTGCGGGATTCCTGTAGTCGAGGGTCGCGATCTTTGCAAAGTCAACGCCGCCGGTGAGAGAAGGACCATTCGGGGCGAACAAGATCGGCGGTTGGGTGGCCAGGCCGGCGAGTCCAGCAGGGGGCAGCGGGGCGATTGGGGCGTTACCGAATATGCGGTTTCCACCGGCATCGCAGGCGAAATCCAGGCCGCAGACGCCAATGGCTCTCTGGTTGGCGAGCTCCAGTTGGCGGGCAGCTTTGCGTTTGCGGTCCTCTTCCCACTGCTGCTTGTCCAGGAAGTCCTGGTATTGCTGCATGGCAAGTCTCCTGGCTCCGTCAAAGCTCTCGCCGGTGAACGCTTCGAGCTCGATGAGGAAATCGTTCGCATTGTTCATGCGCTCTGAAGAGGTGATGTCGCTGAGTACCTCCCCCGCGACCACTTGGAGGAATAGCGGCAGGCGTTCGAATGCGGCTTGGGCGGACAAACCCCGGGGATCCGAATAGTTCACGGGGTTGGCCATTGCGTACTGATACGGATTGATGGCCCGCGGCGACGGACTGAGTTCCCGATCGCGCGACAGGAAGCGTGCGCTGTTCGCATCGTAGAAGCGGAACCCCATGAGGAACAACCCGGCTTGGTCCTGTTGCATTACGCCCCAAGCGCCGAGGAACGTGAACGGGTTGTCGGAGCTGCCGGAATGCGCCACGGTTTCGCCATAAGGAGTAACTTCGTAGGTATCGGTCACCGCACCGTCGTCACCGGTGAGGAGGGTGGTGGTGCCGCGGGCATCGAAATGGTAAAAGCGGCGGGCGTTTGAAGCGGCTTCGATGCTGTAGAGGAGCTTCCCGTTCGGCAGGTGGATATAGTATCGACGATCGGCGTCGGCGAGGCGCTCCGTAGCGATCGCCGGTTGACCGGTGGCGTAGTTGACGACGTAGGAGGTGACTCCGCTGGGCGCGCTGCGCGCGATGACGTGGCCGCGCGCGTCGTAGTTGAAGGAGACGGATGCATCTCCGGCAGTGAAGCCGGTGAGTCGTGAGGAGATGTCCCAGGAGTAAGCGCGCTTGGCATCCGATTTGACGCGGCCAGCGGCGTCGTAGGCGGCGCTGGTCAACTGCGAGGCGGCGGCGTAGGCGAACTCTTCGACGCCGGTCCCGGGGTCAGCGATCGCCGGGATATTTCGTTCCTCGCTGATTACGCGATTGGCCTTGTCGTATGTCATGCTGATGCGGCCGATGGTTTCGCCCTTCTGTTCCTCAATGGTGGTGAGCCTGCCGTCCTCGTCGTGGCTGAACGAGGTGACGACGGCGTTTGGCCTCCGGATGGCGGTCATGGCGCCAGCCAGATCGTAGCTGAACTCAGTTTCCGCGCCAAGCCAGTCAGTGATTTTGGTGACTGCGCCTCGTGGGTTGTACGTGTAGCGGACTACCTTGTCCGGGGCGTAGGTGACCGACGCGATGCGGCCCAGGGAGTCGCGTTCGATGGTGAGGCCGTTCGACGCGATGATCTGGCCGTTGGCGTCGTAGGCCAGGGCGAGGCCTTTCGATTCGAGCAGGCGGCCCTTGTCGTCCCGGGTGAACAGCAACTCGCTGCCATCGGAGAACCGGGTGGCGAGCAGACTGCCTACCGGATCGTAGGTGTGGGACACGGTGCCGAGATCATCGGGCAGTTTGACTTCGGCCACGCGGCCGCGCGAGTCATACACGAGACTGGACGTGCGGTTGAGCGGATCCCGCACAGACGCCGTGCGACCGGATTCGTCGTACTGATTGGCCCACAGGGAGCCAGCCGGGTCCGTCAGGGTGGCGATGCGGCCCAAATCGTTGCGGGTCATCGTAGTTTTGAGGCCGCCAGGAGCCACGACGGAGGCTATTTGGCCGAGCCGGTCATACTCGAATACGGACTTTTCGCCCATGCCGTTGGAAATGCTGGTGACCCGTCCAACGGCGTCGAACTCCTGCGAGATCTCGACGCCGAGCGGACTGGTGGTTTTGGTGATCTGCCGAAGCGTATTGCTCTCTTTCTTCCACACTTGGCCCCTGGCGTCGGTGAGGGTGGTAGGGACTCCTTCCTTGTTATAAGCAAATGCAGTGCGGGTTCCGATAGCGTCTTTGATGGCGGTCATCCGATTCAACGAATCGTAGGCGAATTCGACCTCGTTACCCAGGGCGTCGGTAAGCTTGCTGATCTGGTTGTTCCGGTTGTAGGCAAAGGCAGTTTTGTTGCCGAGGCGGTCGGTCGATTGCATGGGGAGAAGGCTGGGGTTGTAGATGACGGACTCGGCGGCCCCCAGTTCATCCGTTTGAGAAACGACCTGACGATTCTCGTTCCTTACGAACTTGACGGATTTTCCGTTCTCGTCGGTCTGTTGGGTGATTTTGTCGGCGGCGTCGTAGGCGAACAGGCGAGCGGAGCCGTCGGGATGGGTGACCTTCGTGACACGTCCGAGGTTGTCGCGCTCATAGGTAGTGGTGTGGCCGGTGGCGGTGGTGACTGATGCGGTGGTTCCATTGGCGTTGTAGGTCCATTTGGATACGGCAGCGTTGGGAGAGGTCAACGTGAGCGGTAAGCCTTGGGCGTTGTACGTGTATTTCCACGACTTGCCGGCGCGGTCGATAATCGTGACCGGGTTGCCACGCGCATCAAATTCGTAGCCGACGGAGGTACCATCGGCATGCTCAATTTTCGTGACGTTGAAGAAGGTGAAGCTGCCTTGGGTTTGGCTGACGTAGGTGGCGGTGAGTTTATTGCCCTTCGGGTCCGTCACGATTTGGGGCATGCCGGTGGGTGCATGGTAGGTGATGCCGGTTGAGTTGCCGAGGCGATCCTTGATGCTGGTGCGGCGGTGGGCGGCGTCGTAAGTCATTTCGGTGACTGAGCCAGTGGGGTCGGTGACGCGGACGAGGTCGCCGGCGGCGTCGTGGGTGTGGCGATTGACGGCAGCGGCGGGATCGGTGACGGCGGTGACTCCGGCGGCTTCATAGGCAACCTTTGTGGGGCGGCCTTCGGCGTCGGACTGCTCGGCCACTCGACCGGTGGAGTCGTAGACGTTGGTATAGGCGGGGGTACCGGCCGGGAGGAGGTGGCGGGTGAGACGGCCGGAGGAGGCGTACTCGTAGCGGGTGGCGCGCCCGAAGACGTCGGTGACCGCGCTTAGGTTTTCGCCGCGATACGCGAATTGGATGGAGCGGCCGGAGTGGTCGCGGACTTCTGTGAGGAAGCCGTTGGTGTAGGTGAATTTCAAGGAACGGCCGAGGCCGTCCGTGACTTCGGCGGGGCCGGCGGCAGCGAGGGTGACTTGCAGGGCGTTGCCATTGCGGTCTTCGATGCGGGTGAGTTGGCCGCGCTTATTAAAGGTGAGGATGCGGGATTGGGCGATGTCGCCGAGCTTGTAATCGTTCGCGGATTCGAGGAGGCGGTATTCGGACTTCTGTTGCGGCTGCATTTGCCAAGCGCCCGAGACGAGCCGGAAGGTGACGCGGGCGCCGCCTTCGAGGGTGACGACCGCGGTGCCGGAGGTATTGGTCAACGAGAGGTCGAAGTTGTGCGCCCAGTTGAGCCCGAGGCCACCGGCGATTTCGTTGCTGACGAGCGCACTGCTGTAGTACCGCTTGAACTGCAGAAGGAAAGGCCCGCCGAGCGAGAGATCGGTGAACTCGTCAGTGTGTTCGCCGGTGGCGGTGGAGAAGGGGTCGCCGGCGCGGCCGCCGGATTCCGTTTGCTTGTACGGCTGGACGCGCGGCAGGGCCGGGGGCGGTTGGGCGGAGTTGGTGCCCGAGGTGCCGACGGCCAGTTCGGCGTGGCCGGTGTTTTCGCGCTCGGAGGTGGCCATGCGGACGGGTGGCGTTTTGTCCGGGAGGGCGAGCCATTGCGGGGCCTGACATTCGCCGGTGGCGCGGGCCCAGCCGACGGCGAGGGAGCGGGTGGAACTATGGGCAAGCGCCACGATGCGGCTGCCGCCGGCCGTGCAGGCAGCGCTGATGGTCTGGATACCGAGTTCGCGGCTGAGGTCTCCCGAGAAGGCGTACATGCGGGCGGGCTCGCCGGGAAAGGAGGTGCCGTTGACGGCGACCAGGATGGTCCCTTCGACGCGGATGGCAATGGCGTCAGCGCTATCCTCCCCGTTACCGCCGAGATAGGAGGCGCTGAGGAGTTGGCTGGCGTTGGCGGAAAGCTGGAGGAGAAACCCGTCCGAGGGGCCGCCGAGATACTGGCGGTTGAGAACGCTGCCGCCCATGGGGAGATTGCGCGAAGCGGTGACGCCGGAGACGAAGGCGTTGCCGTTGCTGAGGACGGCTAGGCCGAGGACCTGATCGTCGGCGCTGCCGCCGAGGAAGGTGGAGTAGACGAGGGCGGAGCCGGCGGGGTTAATCTTCGAAACGAAGCCATCCGAGCCGCCGCCGGGGGTGGGGGCGAGGACGCCGGTGGTGGTGGGGAAATTGGTGGAGGAAGTGGTTCCCGCGACGTAGGCGTTGCCGGCGGCGTCGATGGCGACGCGTTGGATTGTGTCGGCCGCGGTTCCGCCGAGAAGGGTGGAGTAGATGGCGATGGGATCGCCGGGGTTGAACTTGACGAGGAAGCCGTCGGTGGCCCCGTTGAGTTTGTCCTGCACCGCCCCGGGGCGGGTGAGGAAGTTGGCGGAGGCGGTGACGCCGGCGGCGTAGATGACGCCGGTGGAGTCGACGGCGAGGCTGCGGGCCGCATCGTCCGCGGAGCCGCCGAGGTAGGTGGAGTAGAGGAGGCGTTCGCCTTTGGCGTTGAGCCGGGCCACGAAACCGTCACCGGCGCCGCCGCCGTAGGTGCGCTGGAGCGCGTCGGGGCTGACGGGGAAGTTTTGGCTGGTGGTGGCTCCACTGATGGTGACGATGCCTTCGCGGTCGACGGAGATGCCGCCGGCGGTGTCGGCTCCGCTGCCGCCGAGGTAGGTGACCCAGACGAGCGTTTTCATGTTGCTGCTGAGCTTCATGACGAACACGTCCGTGGCGCCGCCGCCGTTGGCGGGCTGGACGGGGCGGACGAGGCCAGGCAGGTCGGTGGAGTTGGTGGTGCCGACGACGTACAGAAAGCCGAAGGCGTCTTCTACGGCGGCGGTGGGGAACTCGTCGCCGGAGCCGCCGGCAAGGGTGTAGTCGCCGAAGACGGGGTCGATGATGAGGGGAAGCGAGCGGTCGTAGGTTCCGACGCGGAAGCCGACGGAGCCATCAGCGAGATGATAGGCGCCGGTGACGGGCCGTTTGACGCCGTTCTTCGTCTGGTGCAGGACTGGCTTTTGGAATAGCACGGTCTGGCCGCCGGCCTGCATGACGAGGTCTCCGTTGGGAGCGACGCTGACCTGGCTTGCGCCGTCGAGGCGGAAACGGATTTGCGACGGGTCGGCGCCGGGATGGACGATGAGGTCGTATTCGAGTTGCTGGGGGTTGCCGTAGTAGACGACGTCGATGCCGGGGAAGAGGTTCGCGTATTGGATGCGCCCGTAATGGCGGACGCCGGTGCGCCATTTCGAGGAGTCGGCGCCGGTGAGGTAGTTCGTGGTGGCGGCCTGGGGCTGTAGGCCGGCCGCGCGGGCGTTGGCATTGGCGCCGAGCCACTCGAGGCGGACGGTGGAGCCAGGGAGGGAGAAGAGGGCTTCCTGGGCAGAGACGGCGACGCTGTACCTGCCGCGGCGGGCGAGGAACTGGTAGCGGCTATCGATCTGGCCTTGGTTGGCTTCGAAGCTCACGGCTGTGGCGCTGGCCGCGGCGGCGGGCTGGGCGGCGCCGGTGCGCTCGCGCTTTAAGAGATTGCCAGCAGCGTCATAGGTGTAGGTGATGGTGCGGCCGTCGCCGTAGTCGACTTTGATCAGGCGGCCGGCAGCGTCGTAACTATATTGGACGTTCGCGGCAAGAAGCGAAATCGCCAGGGCCATCAGAATAAAAGGCAAAACCAGACTCTTCATAAAATCTCCGCAGGTAAGAAGGCGGCCGAGCACCGGGAACGGCGCTTGGCAGGGAAGAGTCGGAGGTCGAGGCCATTTTGTGACCGGGCTCGCGAAAAAAGTTTTCGCGTTAGAAGCCCGAGGCGACGAAGCCGCCCCAATAGAAGGGGTGGGTGCTTTGGGCGGCGGCACGCCGGGCGCGGAGTTCGGCGGTGGAAGCAGTGCGAGCCGCTTGGACAACGCCAGCGCCGCGTTGCAGACGGGCTTGATAGAAGCGGAGCATCCATTGCTGCGTGGCCGCATCGTCAACGGGCCACAGGCTGCTGACCACTTGGCGGGCGCCGGCGGCTTGGAAGGCGCGGCGGAGGCCGAGCAAGCCTTCGCCGGCCTGGGCGGCGCCGCGGGCGGTATCGCAGCCGGAGAGGACGACGAGTTCGGTGGAGTCGAGGCGGAGGGCGGACACCTCTTCCGCGGTGAGCAGCCCGTCTTCCCGGGTGGGGCCGCCGGCGGTGAGGACGAGGCCGGAGCGGAGGAGGGGGTTACCGGCCAAAGCGGCCTCGCGGTCGCGCTGGCAGGAGGACGTAAGGAAGAAGCCGTGGGTGGCTAAATGCAGTACCTGCTGCCCGGGGGCAATGGTTTTCAGCGCGGATTCCGAGGCGGTCGCGCCGCTCAAGACTTGGCTCTGGCCCCCTTGCGCGTTCCAGAGCTTGCCGACGGCAAGCGCTTCGGCGCCAGACCCAGGGAGCGGAGGAAAGCGGCGGCGGTCCAAATCGGCGCAGGAGGCGGAGGCGCTGAGGGTGGCGAACGAAGGGTTGCCAAGGGCGAGGAGGCCCCCTTTGCGGGCGGGGACAGGGGGCGGGGCGACGAGGTCGCGCTCGGAGGAGAGGAGCTGGAAGAGCGGCCCGGTTTCGGCGAGATATTGGGTGGCGCCGCTGGGCAGGGTGTCGAGACTTACCAGTTGGAGGGCCCCGTCGGGGGCGGTGTAGACGGTTTTCGCGTTCAAGAGGGCGGGCCGGAGCGGGTCCCAGATGGCTTGCCGGAGGGCGAGACCGGCCTGCCGGTAGGCGGCTTCGTTGCGCCGGCCATTGCGACCGGCGGAGTTCCGTTCGCGCTCCATCTCCTGCTGCCAGGCGCTGACGAGGGCGTCGATGCGGGCGGCAGGGCCGAGGGGGAAGAGACGAGGAGCATCGACGCCAGGCCGGGCGACGAAGGCGACGTATTGCGTATCGCCGCGGGCGTAGCCGACGAGGGCAGAGCCGGCAGGAAGGGCGGCCAGGACTTCGGCCCAGCCGGCACGGGTACCGAGCGATTGGCGGGCGAAGCGGCTGCTCTGCTGGGCGAGGGAGCGTTCGGCGTCGTCGAGAGATTGGCGGAGGCCGGTGACACGGGAGAGATAGAGCTTGGGATCGCCGATGAGGACGGCTTGGGCCAGCTCCTTTTTCAGGTTGGCGATTTGATTGACGAGTGCGGCGTTGGCAGGGTCCTCGGCGGCGGGGCGGCGGCGGGCCATGGCATCAAGGACGGCGGCACGATCGCGGATGAGGGCGTCCCAGACGCGGGTGGTGGTGGCGGGGTCGAGCTTGGCGGAGGCGGCGAGATCGAGGGCGAGCAGAAGGCCGTCCCGATCGACGCGGGCAAAGAGGAGAGCTTCGCGTTCAGCGGCGCTGATGGCCACGGCATCGAGGGAGGCGCGACGGACGCGGGCGGCTTCAAGAGCCGGGGCGATGCCTTCGGCGGGTCGATTCAGGGCGGCGAGGGAGGCGGCTTGGCCGGCATTGGTTTCCGCGAGAAAGAGGTAGTCTGGCCCGAAGGCTTCCCGCCAGATGCGGCCGGCGTTCGAGAAGCGGAGCAGCGCTTCGACGTGATGGCCGAGGGCGCGTTCGGCGAGGCCGAGGTTGTATTCACCCTGGGCGGTGCGGACGCTGCCCGGGCCGAAGAGCTTCACCTGGCCGGCGAGCGAGGCGGTGAAGTGTTGGAGGGCGCCGGGGTAGTCCTTGGCGAGATAGAGCACTTCGCCGAGATCGGAGCGGGCGAACGTGGTGCGGGGGTGGCCTTCGCCGACGGTGCGGCGTCCGATGGCGACGGCGAGTTCCGTGAGTTGGCGGCCTTTGGCGAGGTTGCCGTTGAGGGCATTGACGCGGCCGAGAAGGGCGTAGATGGTGACAGTACGGGGCGATTCCTTGCCATCGATAGCCTCGCGGATGGCGAGCGACTGGCCGGCGTGGCGGAGGGAGCTTTCAAAATCGCCCATCACTTGTTCCAGGTTGGCGAGGCTAAAGAGTTCGAAGCCGACCTGCGTATGGGTGGGTCCGTGGAGCTTCGTGAGAACGGCGATGGCGCGATCGTAGAGCTGGCGGGCTTCGGCGAGCAGACCGCTTTCGGCTTGGGCGGCGGCGAGAATGCCGAGGAGTTCCGCCGTGGAAGAGCTTTCTTCGCCAAAGGAGCGGACACTGATGGCCAGGGCGCGTTGGCTGGTTTGGATGGCGGCTTGGAGATCGGCCTGGAACCGCTGGGCGCGGGCGATGTTGCGAAGGATGGGGAGCAGGCGGCGATTCTGGGGGCCGAGGCGTTGTTCGAAGAAGGCGAGCGTTTGGCGTAAGCCGGTGGCGGCTTCGTCATAGCGGCCGCGTTCCATGGCGAGGCCGGCGGAAAGAAGTAGCGTTTGCGCCTGTTCGACGGGGTGGATGGCGGCGTGGGATTGTGCGCGGGCGAGATACTGTTCGGCGAGGGTGAGATTGGTTTGGAGATAGGCCAGCGTGCTGAGGGCGCGGAGGGCGTCGTGGGCGGGGCGGCTGTTGGGGCCGGACTGCTGCTCGGCGAGGGCGAGGGATTGGTCGAGGGCGGACTTCGCTTCCGGGTAGCGGCCGAGGGCGGTGGCGGTGGAGCCGAGACCGAGGAGGATGGCGGGGCGGAACCGGTCGGCATCGGGTCCGCGGAGGGCGGTGACGACGGCCAGAGCCTTCTGATACTGTTCGAGCGCGAGCGGCCATTCGCGCCGTAAACTTCGTTCGGCGGCCAGGCGCAGGTGGGTTTGCGCGAAGGAGAGATCGGCGGCAGGGAGAAGGTTCGCTTTAAGGCTGAGGGCGGCTTCGAGGGTGGGGAGGGCGGCGGGATCGTCGGCGAGGCTGAGCGTTTCGCCGAGGAGGTCAAGCGCTTCGGCTTTCGCGAGGGCCGGGGCGGGACCGAATGAGGCCACGTAGGCACGAGCGGCGGGTACGGCGCGGGGGAGGTCCCAGTCGTCGAGATACTGGCGGATTTGCGCGGGCGATTGAGCCAGCACCAGAAAGGGAAAGGGAAGGAGAGCGAGAAGGGCGAGGCGGCGAATCAAAACCGATTCAGGAGCGAGCGAGCAGGCGCTTCGTAGTCTCCCCTCCCTTGGACGATGCGTTGCAGCTCTTGGCGGGCCTGCGGCAGGCGGCGGAGGAGGAGGAGCGCTTGTGCGCGATAGAACCGCGCTTCCTCTTCGAACGGGGTGTTTTGGCCCAGGGCGATGACGCGGTCGAGGGCGTCGAGGGCCGCTTCGGTGTGGCCGGCGAGCAGATTGCTGATTCCGGCAAAATGCAGGGCGACGGGGTTGGGCGGTGACTGCCGGGAGAGCAGGGCGAGGGCCTGAGCGGCGCTGCCCCACTGCCGATCCTGATACAGGCTCATCGCGGCAGCCAATTCGGGCGGGGGGCTGCTGGCGCCATCGCGGAAAAGCGTGGGCGAGTACGGAGCGGGGCGGATTTCAGAGAGAAGCAGAGTGGCTGGTTCGGCTGGGAGAACCGCGGCCACGGGAGCCGGAGCGGGGCTTGGCTTGGGCCAGGAGAGGAGGGCAACGGTGACCACAGCGGCAGCGGCCAGGCCGAGCCAGGGGAGGATGGGCCGGCGACGCCGGAGGGGGGGAGGCGGCGTGGAAGCGAGGACTGGTTGGATGGCCTGCGCGGTCTGCAACTGGGCGAGGCACGATTCGCAGGCGAAATAGTGCAGCTCGAAGTCGTCCCGGAGTTCGGGATCGAGCGACCCCTGGAGGTACCGTTCGACAAGATTTTCGGTGAGGACTCGCTGGCAGGTCATGGTGCGGTACCTGGCGTACCCCTCCGGGGAAGAGTCGTTGGGAGGGACGAATCTGTGACGGCAGGACCGAAGAATTTTTCGTGGAGTTGGCGAAGAAGCCTGGATTTTCGTTGGCGGACCGCCTCTTCGGAGAGACCGACTCGGGGGGCGACCTCGGCCGGGCGGAAACCTTCGATCAGGATGAGCCACAGAATGCGATGGTCGGTGGGCGGAAGTTCTTGGAGTTCGTTGCGCACGGCTAACTGCCATTCCGGCGCGAGTTCGGGGGCGATGGGCCGGAGTTCAATCGCGTTGCCGAGGGCGACGGCATGGTCTTTGGCTTGGTGGCGGAGAGCTTCGGCGAGTTGATTTCGGGCGATGCCGAGCACGAAGGCTTCCATGGCGCCGGTCTGCCGCAGTTTGCCGGCGCGTAAAGCGAGAAGGGCCGCCACCAGGGTTTCCTGGGTGACTTCCTCCCGTAATTCCGGATTGGAGACGCGAACGCGAAAGAAGACCTGGAGGCGCGGCAGGAAGCGTTCGGCGAACTCGCGTTCGAAGTCAGGAGATCCGGCGAGGATCCCTTCGGCGACAGAAGTGGACCGGATCCATGCCAAAGCGGTTGCGTCTTGATTGAGGCTATCACAGGTGTTCCGGCGAGTTCGGAAGATTGAGCGCGGCTGGTTGGTCTTACAATGTCGTAATGCCTGAGCCGCTCGATCTCGGAGGTCTCGCCGACGTGTTTCCCGTCGTCTATCCCGAATTGCGACGCGCCGCCCGGGCGTTGCTGCATCGGGAGCGGATCGACCACACGTTGCAGCCGACGGCCTTGGTGAACGAGGCGTTGCTCCGCTTGAGCCAGGGGCGGGCGATCCCGACAGACGATCCTCAGCGTTTCGTCTTTATGGTGGTGCGGGAAATGCGCCGGGAGTTGACGGACCACGCCAGGCGGGCCAGGACGCTGAAGCGGAGCTGGCATCTCCGCTCCGAGGCCCCAGAGGACCTGATGGCTACCGAGATGGATCCAACAACGGTGGTAGCGATCGATGCCGCGCTCGATAAGTTGCAGTTGTTGAACCCACGGGCAGTGGCGCTGATTGAGATGCGTTTCTTCGGGGGGTTGACCGGAGAGGAGATCGCGGCCGTGCTAAATATCGCGCCCCGAACGGTAGAGCGAATTTGGCAGGCTGCCCGGAAGTGGTTGTATCTGGAAATGGCGGAGCAGGCCGTCGTGAGCGACTCGCACTAGCGAAAGGAAGGGATTAGATAGATATCGCTGTTTTCGGAGTCGGTAAGGGTGAGCAGGAGGCTCTGTTCGCCGGGGGCCAGTTTGAAGCCCCAGCCGGGCATACGATCGAAAGTGTGAAGGAGTTGGGGGCGTTCGGCGCCATAGGGCAGGAGGAAGAGTGCGGGTTTTGCGCTCGCGAGTGGGGCGATATAGTACAGTCCGCGCTGACCGGTTTCAAAGAGGGTGCGGCGGGTGAGTTGTTGCACCAAGCGCTGTTCCGGCGGCGGGGCCGGATCGGCCTTTCGGTGGATGAAGAGGCCTTCGCTCTCCTGCCGGTGGCTGTAATAGTAGGTGTTCCCGTCGGGGGTCTCGGCAATGTAGCGGGCGCCCGGTAGCGGGAGGCGGACGGCGGGAGCGAGTTCCGGGTAGGGCACGCGCCAGACTTCTCCGACGCTGTTGGGATAGCGGGCGAAGAACAGGGAGCGGCCGTCGGGACTCCAGCGGAGAAGGTCGGCGTTTTCGAGGATGGGGGTTTGGAACTCGAACGGTCCGGCGGCAGGGGTTCGATAGACTGCGTTGCGGCTGCCAGAGCGGACAGTAACGAGGAGGTGGCGCGAGTCGGGAGTCCAAGTGGCGTCGATGCCATCGGCGTCGGGGATATCGGTAACTTGGCGGGTGTTGGCGCCGTTGGCGTCGGCGAGCCAGACTTGCTGGGGGCCGGTGCGGCTGGAACTGAAGACGATGGAACGGGAGTCTGGCGAGAGGCTGGCTTCCTCATCGGCTCCGGAGCCGGAGAGGACCCGTTCGAGCGCGTCTGGGCCGGAGCGATTGAAGTGATATCGCCACACGTTGTCGTCGGAGAGGTCGACGGTGTAGGCCAGTTTCCATGCGTTCCTGGCCACGGCGAAGCCCTGGACCGGCTGGGAGATGGCGCCGATCCGGGTGGGTGCACCGCCGGTGGCGGGCACGCGGAGAAGGGCGGAGTTTTCGAATGGTCCATTTGTGAAGATCACTTCGCGGCTATCCGGCGCCCACTGGATGCCGAGGATGCGTTGGCGCAGGCTGGTGATTTGACGTGGAGTGCCGATGGGTTCGTGGGTGGCCGAGAGAGGGACCACGTTGACCTCGGCGGAGCGGCCGGTGCGAAGCGCGTAGGCGAGGAAGCGACCGTCCGGGGAAACGGCGGGGAAATCGTAGCCGGAGTCGGGGGCGGGCGGGTATAGGGGTTTCCAAGTGGAGGCGCCCAGGTCGTAGCGGGCGAGGCCGTGTGAGCGACCGCCGGCCAGGCCGTAGGTAAACAGGATGGATTTGGCGTCGGGGGTCCAAGTGTGGTCGGCGACATAGGGGGCGTGGAAGAGGACCTGCGGAATTGCTCCGGGGGCCAGCGATTGGAGCATGACGGCGTGTTCCCCGGAGGGTGTACGCCGGATGAAAGAGAAGGCTTGGGTGCCCGGTAAGGGACAGGGACGAACATCGTCGGTGGGTCCGGCGATGAGCGCAACCGGACTGCCTCCTTTGGTGGGTTGACGGTAGATGTCACTCTGATTTAGGGGGCCATGGGCGAAGTATAGCCACTGGCCATCGTCGGAGAGGGCGGGGTCCTGGTCGAATCCGGCCTGGGTGACTAGGGGGACGGGGCGAGCGTAGTCGGGTGGGACGGGGCGATTGAAGCGGAGGGCGAGGGCAATCAGGAGGAGTACGACGGCGCCGGAGATGGCCAACTTGGCCGTGAGGCGGGGAGGAACTTTGAGGGCGTCGGCGAATTCGGAGGCGGTGGGATATCGGCGGGTGGGATCGGTATCGAGAGCAAGGGCAAGCGCGGGAAGAGGAAGGGGCTCGCCGGGAACGGGAAGATGTCCCGTGAGCATTTCGAACGCGACAAGTCCGAGGCTGTAGACGTCGGAACGGGTAGTGGGATTCGTTTCTTGCTCCGGCGCCATGTATCGGCTGGTGCCGGCCGCGATCCATTCGGCGGAGGAGGAGCGGAGGCGGGCGATGCCGAAATCGAGAATGGTGGCGCGTTCCTCGGGGGTGTCTGGTTCGGAGATGATGATGTTTTCCGGTTTGAGATCGAGATGAGCGATGCCGGCGCGGTGGGCGGCAGCGAGGGAGCGGCAGAGATCTCTGAGGAGGGCGAGGGTGCGGGCGCGGGGCAGGGGACCGCGGGCGAGGAGTTGTCGCAAGGTGGGGCCGGGTACATAAGCAAGGACGAGGAAGGGAATTTGCTGGGGAGTCCATCCGGTATCCGAGATGCCGACGATGCCGGGGTGTTGGATAGTGGCGAGGGCCTCGACCTCGGCTTGGAACATGCTTTGGATAGCGGGATGAGGTCCCAGCTGGTCGAGTATTTTGACG
>LNFE01000113.1 GCA_001464575.1 Acidobacteria bacterium Ga0077553
GCCCCGGGGTTTCTCGCCGCCCCCGGCTCCACCCTCCAACTCAACGTGGTCGCCTCTTACGGTACAGGTCCCACCCGCAACATTACTAACGCTTCCACCGGCACCCAATACACTGTCAGCAACCCTGCCATCGCCACCATCTCCCCGAATGGCCTGCTCACCGCCGTCTCTAGCGGCAACGTCGTCGTCCAAGCAACCCACGAAGGCGCTTCCGGGCTCATCTCGGTACCGGTTAACCTCGGCGGCAATGATGCCGATGGCGACGGCATTCCCGATGACGCCGAACTCCGCCTCGGCCTCAACCCCAACAATCCCGGCGATGCCCTTGAAGATCCGGACAGCGACGGCCTGAACAACGTCGGCGAATTTCGTGCCGGCACCGAGATCCGCAACCCAGACACCGACGGCGACGGTATTCTTGACGGTGAAGAGGTCGTCCCCGGAGTCGACGGCTTCCTCACCAACCCCCTCTCCGTCGATACCGACAACGACGGCGTTCGCGACCGCACGGAAATTCTTACGGGCAGTGATCCCACCAACGCCGCGAGCCGCAACCTCGACCGCGCCGTCACCCGCCTCGAAGTCGCCCCCGCCAACTTCTCCCTCCTCGTCAATACCGTCTTCGGCGAAGCCTTCACCCAACTCCAAGTCACCGGCCGGCTCATCGATAACTTCACCATCGATCTCACCTCCGCTGCCCGCGGAACCAACTATACCTCCAGCGACCTCGCCATCTGCAACTTCGGCGGCGTCGCTGGCCGCGTTTTCGCCGGCCAGCCCGGCAACTGCACGATCACCATCGCCAACGGAAGCTTCCGCGCCACCGCCACCGGTCTCGTCCGCCAGTTCGCTCCCACCGCCCTTTCCTCCCTGGTCGTCCCCGGCTTCGCCAATGCCGTCGACGTCCAAGGCAACGTCGCCTATGTCGCCGCCGGCGCCGCCGGGCTCCAACTGGTCAACGTCACCAGCCGTACCACCCCTATCCTCGGCGCCGTGCGCGACACCCCAGGCAACGCCAATGACGTTCGCGTCGCCGGCACTTTCGCCTATGTGGCCGATGGCTCGTCCGGGCTGCAGATCTACAACATCAGCGATCCCGCCGCACCCATCCTCGCGGGGTCGTTCGACACGCCCGGCGTCGCCCAAGGCGTCGCCCTCCTCGGCACCAGCGCCTTCATCGCCGACGGCACCTCAGGGCTGCAAATCGTGAACGTGTCGAATCCGGGAGCCGCCATTCTCGCCGGCTCCCTGGCGCTTAGTGGAACAGCCAAAGGTGTCGCCGTGGACCCGTTGCGCAATCTGGCGGTAGTCGCCGCCGGCGCCTCCGGCATTCATATTGTCGATATCGCCAATGTCAGCGCCCCCATCCGCCTGTCCACCATCGCCGTTCCCGGCGGTGACGCCCGGGACGTCGAAATCAGCGGCAATACCGTCTTCGTCGCCGCCAATACGGGAAGCCTCGTCTCGTTCGATATCACGAATCCTGCCACGCCCCTCCAGCGCGGCACCACCCCTTCCGCCACGGGTGGCCAACTCACGGATGTCAAAGTCACGCGCGGCCTTGCCCTCGGCGCCGATGCCCAGTTCGGTAACCGGCTCACTGTCATCGCCGTCGGTGCCCCGGAAGCCATGATCCCCCGCGCTGTGCTCGCCTTCCCGAATGAGAACAACTTCCGCGGAACCGGCATCGCCGCCGATGCCACCTTTGCCTATATGACCGCAACCTCCGGTGGCGGAGAGAACGGCACCACCGGCACCTCCCGTCTCTTCATCGGCCAGTACCTCTCCCTCGAAGACAACGCTGGCGTCCCGCCCCAGGTCTCCCTCGCCGCACCCGCCGCCGGCCAAACCCAGTTCGAGGGCGCCACCTTGACCCTCCGCGCCGATGCCTCTGACGATGTGGCCGTTGGCTCGGTTCGGTTCCTCGTCAACGGCGAGACCGTATTCACGGACACCTCCGAGCCCTACGAGTATTCCTTCACCGTGCCCGTCGTGAACAGCCTCACGCTCGGCGTGTCCGCCACCGACTTGGGCGGCAACGTCGCCACGGGTGCCAACGTCGTCGTGCCCGTTGCTCCCGATCCTCTCACCACCGTCAGCGGCATTGTCGTTGATGGCTCGGGGGTACCCATTGTGGGAGCCACTGTCACGGCTAATGGGAACCGCACCGCTGTCACCGGCGCAGCCGGCGCCTTCTCCATCACGGGCGTCCCCACCGTCCAGGGCCGCATCATCGTCTCCGCCACCGCCGTGGTCGCCGCACAATCCCTCTCGGGCAGCTCCGCCGCCTTCGACGCCGTGCGCGGAGGAATCACCAACGTTGGCAGCTTCGCCGCCGTCGCCGTAGGGTGGGAAACCAACTTCGGAGAGTTTTGGACTTCGGCCGACGATACCTCAACCCTCCGGACCCTGCCGTTTCCGTTCCCCTTCTACGGCACCAACCGTACCTCCGTCCATGTCGGCACCAACGGCTACATCACCTTTGGCAGCGGGGACAGCACCTATGTGGAAACCGTCCAGGCCTTCAGTTCGCTCCCCAGAATCTCCGCTTTCTTCGACGATCTCTTCGGTCGCTCCACCGGCCGCACTCTGATCAACGCTACCCTCCCGGGCAGGTTCGTCGTCACCTACGATCGCGTGCAGCACTTCTCCGCCGGCGGTTCGAACACCCTCCAGATCGTGCTCTATCAGGATGGCCGCATCCAGTTCGGTTTCCAGGGCATCACCGCCAGATCCACCGGCACCATCACCGGCATCACCCCCGGGCCCAACTCGCCGTTTCAACAGGTCAACTTCAGCGAGGCCCGCAACTTCGATCTACCCGCTGGCACCGCCGCCTTCGAGTATTTCACCGCCCAGAACCTGTTTGACCTCGCCAACGGCTTCATCCTCTTCACTCCTCGCCCCGGGGGCGGATATAACGTCCGAACCATTCTCCAACCGCCCACCAGTCCGGTGATCACGCTCTCCGGCCCCTCCGCCGCTCCCGTGGTCGCCAGCAGTGCCAGCCGCTCCGGAAAGCCGGTCGCCAAACAGGCAGCGCTGGCCACCTCGCCCTTGTATTTCGCGAATGCCGAAATCGAAGTTACTTCCACCGGCGACTCCACCTTCCTGGCCTCCGTCAATACCGACGCCGCCGGCCGATGGTCCGTCCGCAACGTACCTCCCGGTACTGTCAAAGTCGACGCCTGGCGGCGCGGAGTCCTGGTGGGCACCGCCAGTGTTACCATTCCTTTCACGGAAGCGTTATCGAATGTGGAGCTGGCCCTGGAACCGGTAGTCGAAGCGGCCGGCAAACAGGCGCCCCAGCCCTAGCGGAGGGAGCCAATTGAACATGCTCAAAAACAGAGCCCTCGTTCTCGCATTGACCGCCGGTATCGCTTGCCTCCGGGCCCAGTCTCCCAGTGACCCTAAAATCGGTGCGGAAGTGGCTGTCCCCCGGCACTTGGCCAATGACCAAGAGTTTTCCCTTCCACTCGAGCACCTCCTCGCTCATGGCAAACTCCTGTTCAACGCGAATTGGACCTCCCAGGAAGGCGCCGGTCGACCCAAAACCAAAGGCACCGGCAAACCCCTTTCTGACCCGACCGACCCCCTCGTGGGTGCCCGCTCCTTTAATCGCATCTCCGGCCCGGATGCCAACTCTTGTGCCGGTTGCCATAACGCGCCGTACGGTCACTCCGGCGGCGGCGGCGACTTTGTTACCAATGTCTTCCTCCTGGGCCAACGCTTCGATTTTGTCAACCTCAAGCAGAACGACTCGGTGCCTTTAAAGGGGACGGTCGACGAGCGCGGCGTCAGGGTGGATCTTGATTCCGTCGCCAACCTTCGTGCGACCACCGGCATGTTCGGTGCCGGCTACCTGGAAATGATCGCGCGACAAATCACCGCCGACCTCCAACTCATCCGAGATTCCATCACCCCCGGCAAGTCCAAAGAACTCACCTCCAAAGGCATTTCTTTCGGAACCCTCAGCCGAACGGTCGATGGCCTCTGGAATGTTTCCGCCGTCAGCGGACTTTCTCGGCTCAGTCTCATCTCCAGCGCTGCCAACGACCCCCCCAGCCTCATCGTTCGTCCTTGGCATCAGGCGGGCAACGTCATCTCGATCCGTGAGTTCTCTACCAACGCCTACAACCAACATCATGGATTGCAAGCCGCCGAGCGCTTCGGCTGGGACGCTGATCCCGATGGTGACGGCTTCGTCAACGAGTTAACCCGCGCCGACATCACCGCCGTTTCCCTCTACCAAGCCGCCCTTCCCGTGCCCGGACGCGTCATCCCCCGTCATCCCCAAATTGAAGCCGCCGTCTGGCGCGGCGAAGCGCTCTTCACCGAGATCGGCTGCGCCAGTTGCCACCGCTCGGAACTGCCCCTCGAGATGCGCGGCTGGCATTATTCCGAACCCAGCCCCTTCAATCCCCCCGGCAACCTCCAACTCGGGGAGACGCGCTCGATCGCCATCGACTTGAACTCGCCCCAGTTGCCCGCGCCCCGTCTGCCAAGGCCCGAATCCGGAAAGGTGCTCCAGGTGCCTGCCTTTACGGACTTTAAGCTCCATGACATTACCTCCGCACCGGAAGATTCGAACCGCGACTTCCTCAATATGAACTTCGGCCCCTGGTCGCCCAAGTTTTCACAAGGGAATCAGCGCTTTCTCACCAAACGCCTCTGGGGCTGCGCCAACGAGCCTCCCTATTTCCATCACGGTTTATTCACCACTCTCCGCGAGGCCGTCCTCGCTCACTCCGGCGAGGCCCTCGATTCCCGTCGATCCTTCGAGGCGCTCCAAGAGCGAGACCGGGACGCTGTCATCGAGTTCTTGAAGACCCTCCAAGTTCTGCCGCCCGGAACCCGGGACGTGATCGTCGATGAAAACTACCAGAAGCGTGCCTGGCCCCCCCTCGATACTCCCCCGTCTTCCGGCGCCGGGAACTAGTCCGTCACCCTCCTGTTTTGTACCGATGGCGAAGAAAGCCCCCGTCAGCGTGGGTCCAGCATCACGAAAGAGGTTCCGGCGCTCTCTCACGACCGGGTAGCGATGGGTCCGGGGACCCGATACGGCACGGTCTCCTAACCTGACGCTAAGGTTATCGAGTTGCGGGAATGCCCCGAATTTCCGCAAGCCTGGCGATCTTTGAGATGGGCTTCGGACTTAAGTAGCTTGCCTGTTTCCGATCCGAGTAGCGAGGTAGGAATCCGATAGCCAGACTAATGGCGGTCAAAGACGGTCGGCATCGACCTGAGGGGGCTGGTGTTTGTCGACGAAAGCGGCGTGAGGACGGACATGCGATGGTCTCGGGACAAAGGCCGTGCGGACAGCAGACCCCCTGCTGGGCTCGGTTCCCCGTTCGGGATGGAAAGTTGGGCGATTCGGATCGGCGGAGCGTTTCCCACTGGGTTTTAGTGCATCGCTGGCGGCTTGTCTGCCGTCCGTCGCGTTATCCCCCAACGGCCTACAATTGACTAGGGACAACTGCATTGCAGAAAATATAGGGGCCCCAAAGAAGTTCAGCTGTTTTCGGCGGGGAGAAAGTTCCAGCCTCTGGCGATCGGCGGGGTGGTGATCTTTTGTTAGTGCAACTTTCTGAAGTGTCGGTCACCTACCGACTCCAACAGCGGGAAGAGGTGAAGGCGTTGCGCGGTTTGACGTGCACCCTACGCCGGGGCGAAGTGGTTGGCGTGCTGGGGAGAGCGGGAAGCGGCAAGAGCACCCTGGGCGGGCTATTGACGGGGGCACCGGCTTCAGCGATGGTCCCACGCGATTAGTCCTACCGTCCGACAATCGCGTCCCCCGACGACCGCCGAATTCGAATCCGCTGCTTGCTGCGAACCAGCCGTCCATCCGGCCATTGTGGCTCCCCTTTCACCCTGTTTGAAGAACGCCACGCCCCGGCCCAGTCACCTTCCCTGACTATCCCGGCTCAACTGGCGTCCGGCAAATGGACGACATCCTCACCCAATGGTGGGTCTGCCCCTCCGGCACCTCAGCCAGCACCCTAAAAAAGCCCCTTTGGCTTGCCTAGCCGCCTCTCGATCGGCGTCATGTCGAGCCACTGAGCCTTGTGAAGGGTGTCCTAACCTTCTGCCTCCTCGAGCGCCGGTAGCCCGCGATTGCTTTCGGGTGGCCCTCCACACCCGCGGAAGTTCGGCAGACCGTCGCCTACTTTGCGGATCGCTCTCGCTGGCCTCCCATGCAACGGCCACAACCTGCGAGTGACTCTCGAGGTAGGTACCGGTAATCCTTCTCCGCGGCGCACTTTACCAGCCTATGCCAACTGGCGAATCTTCGATTGCCTGGGCCGCCTGGGCTAGCCGCAGATTTCCTCGAGGCATTGTGTTGCCAATCTATCGCTTCGGCCAATGATCCCGCCCGTCTCGGTCGCGATCGCCGCACGGTGCATGGGGCTTTCCCCAGCTCGCCAGTATCCAACGACGCCGTTGTCCGTGGAATCGAAGCCCGATACAAGAGGTCATCACGTGAAGGTACCGGTTAACGAACTCAGCTGGCAGGAGAGCGGTCTACCGTTCAACGACTGGACCCCCATAGCGCGCTCTTTTCCGTGGCGCGCCGGCCTGCTGCACTGGTTGAGCCTACCTTCTCCCGATCTACAATGTTGCAAATCGAGCGAGGGATGGTGCCGTCGTCGCCATAATGAATCGGCAGGTCCGGGCGGTTCTCGCCCTGCTCCAGTAAGTCCGCCCGTCGCGAACCTAACTCTTCGATGCTCTGTCTGTCTCTCCCCTCCGCTACGACGGTCGAATGGATCTGCTCTTCTGAGCGCCAAACGATGAAGGATTCGATTCTCGATACCATGCCTGTTCTCACATCCTGCACGGTAGGCCGAACGGTGCCCATTGGAGTTCACTGACTGAGCGACAACTTGGCTTATCGGAGTTTCGCGCGGGAATTTCGCGGCCACAGCGTCCTGCCGTCCCCGTCAGTGGTCAGATGCAACTGTAGCCTGGGCGCGCCGTTCGGGACCGGAGCCTCATCTTCGACTTTGGTTTGTGCCGATCCGAGCGCAAGTGATACGGTCGGCTTGCTTCGCCCTTCGGTCGCTAATGACTTATCGATAGCCAACGGCAGCACAAACAACAGGCTCAGTCGCTCCGCCTCTTCGGCGCTTGCCAATGTCGCGGTTGGAAGTACGCCCGGAGTTCCTAACGCCAAGCAAGGTAACGCCACGTGAAGCCGACTCGTCTAGACTTTCGCTCGCCTTAGCTCAGTGGGTGAGTCGATCGAGTTTCGAAATCGGATTGATAATCGAAATCGGATTGATAAAAGGCTCGGCCCCGGGTGCTTCGACGGCGATGGCTATTGCACCCTGCCGCACGCCGCGATTGCGGGCAAAGGTAAGTGTTGCGCAACCGACCATTTCAATTGGAACTCGATACGTATCAAGCGATCCGAGTGGGCAGATGAGCACCAATGAACCCCGCCGTCGGTCTCTCGCCCGGCCGATGGGTCATGCCGGCCAATAGCAAGTAATAAAATTTCCGTTTCGGCCTGAGGAGCAGGCCGGTCTCGGTTGCTCGGGAAAACCGAAATGTGTGGTTTTCGTCTGAGTTTCTGGCGTTCCCTGGAAGTCAATTGCCGTCATCAGTCTTTGCCGGACTAAGAGAGGTTTTCCTGCTGAAATGTCTTGACGGGCCCTAACGCTTCGGATACCATGCTATTGATCATAAGTAGTGTAATTTGTGTTTCGGCCTATCGCAGGGCCCGAATCACTCCCTATTAACTACACGTCTGGCGACGCACCGCACCTGCGCTCTGTCCACCGTTAGAAGGCATCGTCATGCCCAGCCACCGCACTGGAAAGGTGAAGGAGTCAGATGCGAGTTAGAATTCACACGTTGTTCCTCGTTGCTTGTTTAGGCGGCGCGGCGCTATCTTACGCGCAGACCTCGGTGGCTCCGATTGACTTTGAGAACGTACCGGACGGAACCTCCCCGGACGCCGCCTATGCTGGTGTTACTCTCATTGGCGGGTCCGTCCTCACATCCGGCGTAACGCTGAACGAAGCGGACTTTCCGCCACGATCCGGGTCGAAGGTATGGGCGGACACAGGTGGTCCGCTTGCCGCTCGGTTCACGGATCCTGTTTCCACCGTTTCGGTGGCCGTAACTTCGAGCCAGCGTGTGGTCGCCGTCATGTTTTCTCCGGGGAGCGCTACCCCCAACGAGATGTTGATTCTCGACGCCGCCACCGGAGCCAATGCGGTGCCCCGAGCGATGACCGCCCAATTGACTATTCCCGGACGCACCATCGAGCGGGTCCTCTTCCGCGGTACTGCCGCAGGTGGATCCTTCACCCTTGACGACCTCGCATTTAGTGTTTCTCCGCGCGCACCGGGTATCAACAACCTCTCCATCCAACCGGTACGGTTACGATTCGAATTCAGCATCGGTGGTCAAGTCCCAGCAAGCCAACGGATTTTCGTGGATTCCTCGGAGTCCTCGGCCGTCACTGTGACCAGTTCCGCAGCTTGGCTGCGAGCCTCGGCTGAGCGCTTTCAGAGCCCTGGTGAGGTTGGGGTCTCCATCGTGCCCGCCGGACTTGCTGCTGGTTCCTATAGTGCCACACTAACCTTTCGAAATTCGGTAAGCTCGCAGCAACTTTTTGTCAACCTCACTGTATTGAATCCGCCGGAGCTGTTCGCCCTGCCTACCATGCTCAGCTTTACCCAGCGTGTGGGTGGCGCGCGGCCCTCCGCCCAGACAGTCTTTGTCGGTTCCCGTAACTCGAACCTCGTTTTCTCCATAGCTCCCCAAGAAAGCTGGATCAGCGCCACCCAGACCGGACCGCAAACCCCGGCCAACATGGGAGTGACCGTTGATGCAGGCAATCGACCGCCCGGGATTTACGAGGGTTCGCTTATTCTCACGCCTCAGTCTTCGACGCAAACGCCCTTGATCGTCCGCGTTCGATTGGAAGTAGTCCCTTAAGTTCCACCCAGGTCCTTATCGATTGACTCTTGATTCACCCGACTCCCCCACTTTAGGAACGCGCTTTATGACGAAGACTTGCTCTCCTCTGATTCTCCTGGTTGGCATGGCACTTGCCTCCCCCCAAATGTGGGCTACTCCTAACGTCGAGGCATTCGCCGCGGACCCAGCAACCTTAGCACCCGGCCGGGCTAAAGGAGTCCTGTTCAGCGCTCGCATTTCGGACCCCACGGTGCTTACGAACAGCATCATCGTCCAACGTGTCGATGCGACCGGTCGTCGATCCTTGGTTGGCCGCCTCAACGACCGCGGAGAGGATGGTGATGCGGTTGCCGGAGACCGGGTTTACAGCCTGCGGGTCAACGTCCTCGAAACGGTCGTCGGCCCGGTCCAATTCGTCGTCAACGCGGCTTTTCGCGGCGTCGTTGGCAGAGTGATATCGTCGTCGATTCCCTTGACGGTTACGAACGACGCCGCGCCGCGGCAGAGTTCGGTGGTGATTGAAAGTCCCGCCAATCTGACGTTTCTCAACACTTCTCCGGCCACGGTCAACGGCACGGTCTCGCCCGCGTCGGATACCGTCAGGGTCAACGGAATCCTTGCGCCCGTTACAAACGGTCGCTTCTCGGTGGCCGTGCCCCTGGTCGAGGGCACAAATACATTGACTGCCGTCACCGGCTTGGGCTCCACGGCGACGCTGCAATACACTCTGGATACTACCCCGCCCCGCGTCGCCATCGACTCCCCCGCCAATGGCTTCTCCACCACGGCCGATCGTATCAATGTCTCCGGCAATGTGAATGACATTGTGTTGGGTACGGTCAATGACCAGGAAGCACGGGTCACCGTCAGCGGGCGCGCCGCTGTGGTCGCCAATCGGACCTTTCTTGCCACGGATATCCCCCTCGTGATCGGCGACAACACCATTCAGGCCGTAGCCCGCGATCGAGTCGGCAATAGTATCACGACGCAGATTCTCGTTCGTCGTTTGCCGTCCAATCAAGCTACCATTCGGGTCCTCTCCGGCAATAATCAGGCTGCCCCTATCGGCTCAGCCCTGCCTGCGCCTCTGGTGGCGCAGGTTGTGAATGCTGCCGGCGCCCCAGTCCCCAATGTGGAAGTGCTGTTCACCGTTACTAAGAACAACGCTCGTCTCGCCGCCGCCGCCGGGGGCACTCCGGGCTTGAGCCTTACCGCGCGGACGAACTCGGCCGGGCAAGCGACTGCCTTCGTCACCCTTGGTAGTCGGTCCGGCGCAGGCGGCAATGAGATCCAAGCCACCGCCACCGGGTTCTCTAGTGCGGCTATCTTTACTCTCACCGGCACCCCATCCCAAGCCAGTCGCATTGTAGTGGACACCGGAAACACCCAGATTGGTGCGGTTTCCGAGCGGCTTCCCCTCCCCTTTGTTGTGGTCGTCACTGACGAAGGGTTCAATCGGCTGGCTGGTGTCCCGGTTTCGTTCCGGGTGCGCCAAGGCGGAGGCGGATTCTTGCAGGGTGCCGAAGTCGATACGGTCACCGACAGCGATGGCCGCGCCTTGGCCAACTTCGTTCTCGGCCCGAACCCTGGAAACGATAACAACCGCGTCGAGGCCACCTTTCCCAACAACCCCGGCTTGCCGGCCGCTTTCCTGGCCTCCGGCCGCATTCCGGGAGATCCCGCGCAAACCCGGATATCCGGTGTCGTCCTTGACAACAGCACCAACCCGATTCCTGGCGTCACTATGCGTCTGTTTCAAATCAATCAGGGACAAACCGGGAACATCCCTACCGAGGTAGCGGCTTCTGTACAAACTAATGCCCAAGGCCAGTTCGTTATCCAGCCAGCCCCGGTCGGTGCCTTTAAGCTCATGGCTGACGGGAGCACCGCTCCAGGGCCGGGCAGCTACCCCACCCTTGAATACGACATAGTTACCGTTTCCGGTCAGGACAACACGGTGGGCATGCCCGTCTACCTACCCGTTCTGGATGTGGTCAACCGTTTGTGTGTCAACGAATCGACCGGCGGCACACTGGTACTTCCCTCCAGTCCAGGTTTCTCCCTTACAGTGGCGCCAGGATCGGCTAGGTTCCCGGGTGGCGCCAGGACCGGTTGCATCACCGTGACCCCCGTCAACGGGGACCGCGTCCCGATGGCGCCGGGTTTTGGCCAGCAGCCGCGCTTTGTCGTCACGATTCAACCTGTTGGCACGACGTTTAATCCCCCGGCCGCCATTTCCATCCCCAACGTCGATGGCCTCCGCCCTGGCGAGATCACTGAAATGTACTCTTTCGACCACGACCTGGCCTCCTTTGTCGCCATCGGCACCGGTACCGTAACGAATGACGGCTCCATCATCCGTTCGAACCCTGGCGTCGGCGTTCTCAAAGCCGGCTGGCATTGCGGCGGAAATCCGCAAACCGCCGGCACCGCCGGCACCTGTCCTACCTGTCAGAGGTGTGAGGGTACCGGCTGCGCGCCATCCCCCGCAGCCACTGCCTGTGACGATTCCAAGTTTTGCACCGACAACGATCGATGCCGTGGCGGCGCGTGCAGCGGAGAAAACAAGCCCGATACCCAAAAGGTCGTTACTGCCTCTACTTTGGGCGGGGTCGGCGAGATCTTCAATGATATTCAGGACTTCCTCAACTTTGTTGGTAGGGGCACTACATTCCGGTTGCCCAACCTCTCCATAGTGGCCGAGACCGAAACATACACAAGCTGTTGTAACGCGACGGAATCGTTTACACCGATCCGAGCAGACCGAAAAGCGGCAAGTGTAGATTGGCGCACCGGTGCGCCTGTGCCACTGCAGTTTCCGCCGTGGTCGCGCAACTGGACGATCCCTTCCTTTGTTCCGATCGTCGGAGGTCAAGATGTCGGGTACGGCATCGAGGCCAGCTGGGCTGTCAATACAAGGGTCGCTGTCGAAAAGCAGACGCATGAGTGCCAAGGTGTCGATCCTTGCTGGCGGGGATCTGCTCAAGGCAGCGTGAACGGCACGTTCGGTATTTTTGCCGAAATTCCGGGCGTCGGAAACGACTGTGGTCCCAATGGAAATGAGCAGTGTTCCTTGTTCAGGTTGGCAGGTAACTTTGGCACAGGGTTCTCAATTGGCGGCACGGTTGGCTGTTCGGAAATAACCTTTGCGCCGGTACAGTGGTCCGGTTTGACAGCCACGGCCACTGTCCAAGTGTTTGAAGGAACCTGGTTTGACTACTCCAGATCCGTCTCAATTGAGTTGTTCCAGCCGCGAAACATCATACCTGAAAAACGGATACCACTGTAAATTTAGTCGCGCCGCGGCACCTACCTCATGAGATACCTCCTTCACAACAGCGCAAGGTTCGGCGCCATCTATTCAATACTCCTGGCCGGTGCAGTCCTCTGCCCGGCTCAGGAATCATCGAATGCCGCCCCTCGCGCTCCCTGGACGCAGCCGGCCTTTCCCTCCACGGCCCCCCAGGCCCGTCGCATCACCAATATCGAGGTTTATCCCTATAAGGAGCTCAGCTACAGCCCTCGCTTCGTCTTCGACCTCACGGGCCCCTCGCTTGTCTCCGCCGCTACGGCCGAAGACACCGTCATGCGACGCTTTCGCGCCATGGCGAATGAAGACTACGCCGGGTGGCTCGCCACTTGGGATCCCCGTTCCCGCCAGGAAATCGTCGCGGAAGATCAGAGGCTAGGGCGCACCCCGGAGGCCTGGACCGCCCAGTGGCGCCGCGTGCTCGCCCGAGCCAGAATCGCCCTCTCCCGCCGTATCGAATCCGGAGACTATGTCATCATCACGTACAAAATCCTCCGCCCTTCCTCGTCCACCAGCGAACCCAGCGAAGTCCATCTGGCCCTCAAGAAAATCGGCAACGAGTGGTTCGCCACTAACGACCTCCGCCGCGACGGTCTGATGACTCTCGCCCCCTGGCTATCCGGAAAAGACTCTATCGAAATGGTGGCAAAGTGAAAGTCTTCGCCGCAGTCTTCGTTCTCCTCTCCACGGCAACCGCGGCCCTAGCCCAGCCCTTGGCGCGTCCCACCACGGCCCCCCCCATCGCCAAGGAATTTCGCTACATCGAACATCACGACTATCACTCCCGC
>LNFE01000114.1 GCA_001464575.1 Acidobacteria bacterium Ga0077553
GGGATAGCGACCAACGCGTTAAACGCCCCAAAAAGTAACGTCTGCAACAAATCAAACGTGATGTTTTGCCCGAGTAGCGCCCGGCCCAGCACCCACAAAAAGAACTGATGGAAAAAGAAGAAAAAGAAGCTGAGCACCAACCGCACTGTGATGTTCTGCACATCGAACCGCAGGCTCACCGACGCCGCAAAATACCCCACCAGCGTCTTCACGATCCCAAACACCCCGATGTAGTGATTCGACATCGAATCCTGCACCAGCCCGATGGCCGCCCCGATGAGCGTACACGTCACCGGTTCCCGCCGCATCAGCGAGAAGTACACCGTCACGAGCAGAGGCAACTCCAGATAGGACAAATGCCGGAAAAACAGCGGGATGTTCACTTGGAACAAGATCGCCAACAGCGGCACCACGACAAACCAATAGGGCCGGTAGCGGGAGATTTTGCTTCGCCGCGGATTGTCGATCAGAATCTGGTTGCTGAGTTCCGACATGGCGTTAAGGCTGCGTCGCCGCCGGAGCGGGCGGGGTGGTCTGTGGAGCTTGCGGCTTCGGCTCCGGCGGCTTCACCGGCGGAACAAACAAGGGCTGTGTCGGACGGGAAACCTGCGCCGGGTCCATATTGAAGTTTGGCAGACGCGAACCGGCGTTGCCGAACTGCACCCCCTGCACCTCGCCGATCCGGCGAATCTTCTCCCGCAGCCGATCCGCATCGGTCGACAGCGCCGGCAAACCATCCGGCGCGGAAGCGCCCGCAGCCGTCGGCTTGCTCGTCTCCGCCGGGGGCGGCTCCATCACAAACACGGGCCCTTCGGGCGGCAACTGGCCCTCAGGGATCGCCGAATGCACCCCTTCAAGCACCACGAGCACCTCTTCCAAACCGCGCATCAGGCCGCTCGGGTCGAGATAGATCTCCTTGAATGCCAGGCCGGCTTTCACTACCTTTACCTGACCAGCCGGCAGCCCCTTCGGAAACACCCGGTCATCACCAGACGTGAAGAACCACTCCCCTTCCTCCACCTTTACCTCGTTCTGCACCCAATCCACCTGCACCTGACTGCGTCCCAACCCCTTCAACGTGCCCGGCACGCGGTTCTTCTGTGAAATCACCCCAGCGGCGAAAGTCGGATCGGTGATCAGCAATACCTGCGCCGCACCTGGAAACACAAAGGTCACCTTACCCACAATGCCATCCGGCGTAATCACCGGCATGCCGCGCTGCACCCCGTCGTTCTTCCCCCGGTCAATGAAAACGACCTTCGAATTCGCCCCCGTCCCCGTCCCAATCACCCGCGCCGCCACCGTCCGGCTCCGGCTCCGCTCCTGAAAAACCGCTAACGATTTCGCCCGGTCCGCCGTCGTGAGCTCGGTTTTCAGAAACTGATTCTCCAGCTTCAACCGGTCCAGTTCTGCCTGTAGCCGGGAGTTTTCCTGCTTCACGCCAAACAGAACGAAGTACTGCTCCACCACGCCGATCGTCCCGGAACGCAACGCCTCCAACCCCTTGGCCAGCGGCGATACGGCCGTCACTGTCCACATGCGCAACAGCGTCACGTCCTGATTGGTCCGCACCTGAAAGGCCAGCAGAATGAGCTGCGCGGCTACCACCACGACAAGCACGGCCAAATTGCGGTACCGGCTGAACATACAAAGCGAAGCGGAGACGTTATTCGATCGCGATCCGGCGCAGGAGCTTGAAGTCGGTCAACATTTTGCCGGTCCCCAGCACCACACTCGCCAGCGGATCCTCGGCGATGGAAACCGGCAGACCAGTCTCCTCCCGAATGCGTTTATCCAAATTCTTCAACATGGCGCCCCCACCGGACAGCACAATGCCGCGATCGCTGATGTCGGCCGAAAGCTCGGGCGGCGTACGTTCGAGAGCCACGCGGATCGCATTCATAATAGTGGCCACGCACTCGGAAAGACTCTCACGAATCTCTGTGTCGTCAATGGTGATCGTCTTCGGCACACCTTCGATCAGGTTCCGGCCTTTGATCTCCATCGTCAGCGGCTTCTCCAGCGGATACGCCGAACCCACGGTCATTTTGATCTGTTCCGCCGTCCGTTCGCCGATCAGCAGGTTGTACTTGCGCTTCAGGTACTGCATGATGGCGTCGTCCATCTCGTTGCCCGCCACGCGCACTGACCGCGAGTACACAATGCCTGAGAGCGAAATCACGGCCACGTCCGTCGTGCCGCCGCCAATATCCACCACCATGTTGCCCGACGGCTCGGTAATCGGCAGCCCGGCGCCAATCGCTGCCACCATCGCCTGTTCCACCAGGAAGACTTCGGACGCCTTCGCCCGGTAGGCGCTGTCAATCACGGCTCGCTTTTCCACCTGCGTAATCTCGCTCGGCACCCCGATGACGATCCGCGGATGCACCAGCATCTTCCGCCCATGCGCCTTTTGAATGAAGTAGTTGAGCATCCGCTCAGTTACTTTAAAGTCGGCGATGACGCCGTCCTTCATCGGACGAATCGCCACGATGTTGCCCGGCGTGCGGCCAAGCATCTCCTTAGCCTCCTTGCCGACGGCTTCCACTTCGCCATTATTCTTGTTGATGGCGACGATCGAGGGCTCATTGACAACAATTCCCTTGCCCTTGGCGAAGACCAATGTGTTGGCCGTACCGAGGTCGATGGCAAGGTCCGAGGAAAAAAGGCTGAACAGGGAACGCAGATTCATGTAAAACGCTAGCCTCAGGGTAGCATAGGGGGCTCTTTCTTTTCAGTAAATTACGGCGGTATTCGCTTACGGAACGGACAACGCCAGCCGTTTCATCCGCCCAAAGACAAACTCCAGGGCTGCCCGGTGCCGCGCCAAATCCGCCACCTCCACCTTGCGCAGGTGCTCTGTGATCTCCTCCGCCGCCGGTACCATCGCCGGAAAGCGCCGCCGCATCGCGGCTAGAAACGCCCCCCGGCGAGGCCAATCCCCCGCGCCCAAGGCAACGTCCACCCACGTGGCCACCTGCCCAAGCGTTTGGCACCGGCTCACCCCGGTCGCCGCCCCCGGTTCCCCGTCCATTTGGCGCAACGCGGCGTCCAACCCCAAAAACCATGGCTCCTTCCAGCGCACCTGCCGCCGCTCCATCTCCTCCCGGATCAGGATATGCTGCACGGCATCCAAGGAATGTACGCTCAAGCAAGCCGCTTCCCCACCCGTATACGCCGGCGCCGGATACCGCTTTGCTTTCAACCAGATGTGACCAAATTCGTGGGCAATCACCGCCTCCTCCGCCGCACCCGATCCCGCCAGAAGCGGGTTAATCAATACGAAGCTCACCCGCCCGGCCTCGCCGATGGTGTTCACCGTCATCGCCTGCGCACCCCGATATTGCGAAACGAAGCCACTCTGATCGGTGTACGCCGCCAGCATCTCCCGACGGGGTGTCTCCGGCGGCAAGCTAAGCGCCGTCGTCTGCGAGTTCGCCGGAAGTCGCAGCAGCACAACCGTAATCTTGCCCGTCTCCTCGATCGCCCGCTGCCACTCCACCATCGCCGGCGACAGCACGACCCCGCAAACCAGAAAAAGTGCCCAACCCATCTGCTCTTTATTACACTACAGGCTTGATCTCCCGACGACATCTGATTGCCTCCCCCCTCGCGCTCGCCGCCTGTAGAAAGGAAAAGGCTAACGGCTTCGATGGGTATGCCTTCGTCGCCAACCAGGAGGGCCAAGCCATCGCAGCTGTCGACCTCACCGCGTTCGTCGTCGCCAAACATATCCGGATCGACGGCCAGCCCAAGTCCGTTCTCGCCCACCCCACCCGGGACGCCGTCTACGCCCTCGGCACCGGCAACGGATCCATCTACGAGATCGACCCCGCGCAGCTCGCCTTTCGCCGGAAAGTTACCCTCGCCTCCGACCTCCTCGACCTGCAACTCAGCGACAACGGCGAGCTCTGGGCGCTCAGCCGGGCCCCTCGCCGCCTGCTCCTGCTCGACCCCACTACCCTCCGGCCCATCCGCCAAGTGCCCCTCCCCGCTGAACCCGTCTCGTTCTGCCTCGCCCAACGCGAACGGTGGGCTCTCATCCTCTATCTTGACCATCCCCCAACGCTCATCCAGCGCGACGAAGGCCGCCACGTCGCCAAGTTCGAACTGCCCCACCCGCCGTCCCTGGCCATATTCCAGAGCAACGGTCGAGCCGTCATCTTCGCGGCTCGCGACGCACAAGTGCTTTCGATCTATGAGCTGCCCAGCCGCCAACTCATCACCCATCTCCCCCTCGCCCTTAAGCCAGAACGGTTTTGCCTGAAAGCCGATGGCGGCCAACTGTTCATCACCGGCGAAGGGCTCGACGCAGTAGTCGTCATCTATCCCTACCGTGGCGAAGTCGCCGAAACCGTCCTCGCCGGGCGCGCCCCCGGCGCCATGACCGTTGCCTCCACCCCGGACGTCGACTTCCTCTTCGTCGCCAGCCCTACCCGCAACGACGTCAGCATCCTCGACATCGTCTCCCACAAGACGGTGGCCGTCGTCAGCGTCGGCCAGGACCCGGCGTTCCTCACCGTAACGCCAGACAATCAATATGTACTCGTCCTCAACCGCGCCAGCGGCGACATGGCCGTACTCCGGCTCAAATCGATCGTCCCCAATCGAAACAAAACCGCTCCGTTGTTCACGATGATTCCAGTGGGCTCGCGGCCGGTACAAGCCGTTGTCCGAGCCGTTTGACACTTTTTCCTTCCGTTCTTCGCGCTAAGCAATGAGATGAGACTACTCGCCGCACTGTTCGCCCTCGCTAGCCTCACCCTCGCACAGGGGGGAATCGACTTCAGCGGGTCGTACACCAGCCAGGAGTTGCAACTGGAGATTCGGCGGGGAGGACTCGGCATCCTCGTCGGCGCCCTTGCCATTCAGGGTCAACGGTTCCCGGTCAAGGCCATCGCGGAAGGCGAGCAGCTGAAAGGCAGCTTCGAAGCCAGCGGCAAAATGTTTCTGTTCACCGCCACCCTCGACGGCGCTCAGCTTCGTTTGATCAGCGAAGGCCGCGAGTACGTCCTGGTGCGCGCCGGCGGCGCCTCGGTCCCCACCGACCCGTCCCCGGCGCCGATGGCATCGCGGCCCGGCCCCACCTATCGACACGCCAGCGGCTTCACCGTTCAGCCGCCCGCCGACTGGTCCGCGGCCGACAAAGACCAAGGCGTCTTACTGCGGCCCGCGGGCGCCGCCCCGGAAGAGGTCTACTTCGCCCTCATTCAGGATGGCTACAGCCCGCAAGAGGAGATCTCCTCCGTCCGCCAACTTAGCGAAGCCTTTCTCAAGAACGCCAACTCCGTCCGCCGCTCCGGCGACCGCCAGGCCATTCCCGGAGGCTCGGCCTACCATTGGGAGGTCATCAATCCCCAAACGCGGCAACTCGTCGCCCTCTCGATCTTCGTCATCCCCAACGGCAACCGAGCCCACCTGCTCATCGCGGCCGGGCCGGCCGAAAAATCCATCCGCTACCAGCCTCCGCCCCCCGGCGTGCTTTCAAACGTCACCCGCCCCTGGGACCAGAAGCTCCGCGGTAAAGTCGTCCGCCAGTTCTGGGCCAGCCAAGGCATGTCGAGTGACAAAAAACATTATCTGAACGTAGACGGTTCTTACGCGTATTGGAGCAACAGCATGGTCAGCGTCGACGTCCCCGGCGCCAGCGCCGGCAGCATCGGAAAGGACAATCAACGCGGCCGTTGGAGCATCGTCGAACGCACCGGCGCTCCTTATTTGCAGGTAACCTATAACAATGGAGAGACGAAGCTCTTCGCCATCACCCAGGACTCGACCAACTGGTACCTCAATGGTGAGAAAGCCTTCGCCGTGGAGCCGTAACGCATGAAATTCCTCGCCTTCCTTCTCCTCACCCTCCCCCTTCTGGCCCAACCGCCGCAGCGCGACCTTAAGTTCGAAGCACCAAAAAAACTCGCCCTGGTCGTCGGCAACAGCGCCTACCCCAAGTGGCCCCTGCGCAACCCTGCTAACGACGCCCGCGCTGTCTCTCAAGCCCTCACCGAAGTCGGCTTTGCCACCACCACGGCACTTGACGTCTCGCTGCCCAATCTCGACCGTACCGTCTCTACCTTCGTCACCAAGGTCAAGCAGGGCGACGTTGTGGCTTTCTATTACGCCGGCCACGGCATCCAGCTCGAAGGCGAAAACTACCTCGTCCCCGTCGACTTCGACGCCAAGGACGAAGTCGACGCCAAGTATGCCGCCTACGCCGCCTCGCGCATTCAGGAGCGCATCGAAAAAGCGGGAGCCCGGGTCACCCTCCTGGGTCTGGACGCCTGCCGCAACAATCCCTTCGCCGCCACCCGCACCCTTGGCGGTGGTCTGGCTGCCATGGGTACCGGCAAAGGTACGCTAATCGCCTTCGCTACCGCCCCCGGAAAAACCGCCGACGACAATCCCAAAGGCAATAACGGCCTCTTCACCACCCATCTCATTACGGCCTTGAAAGAGCCAGGCCTTACCCTCGACCAGGTCTTCAATCGGGTCCGCGAACGCGTTCACAACGCTTCCGGCGGCCGTCAGGTCCCCTGGACCGTCTCGAGCGTCATCGGTGACGTCTACCTCCGCCCCGGCACCGCGGCCGCCGCGCCAGCGCCGCAACCCCAACCGGCCGCCGAGCCAGTGGCCGTCGCTCCGCCGCCGGTACAGAACCCGCTGTCCCGCATCATGGCCAACTCGGTGGCACCCAACAACAACGCGCCCAGCAACACCGCGTCGAGTAACCCAGCGCCCGCCCCCGCCCCGCGCCCAAACGTCCCGGACATCGCCGCCGGCAATGCCGCTTATCAGCGCGGCGACACCCAGCAAGCCGCCAACATCGCTCAAGAGATTCTCCGCGTCGAACCCAACCATCGAGACGCCCTCCTCCTCCTCTCCTACGTCCATTTCCGCAATCAGCGCTGGGAACTGTTCGTGCCAACCTCGGTCCAAGCCATCCGCGCCGGGGCAACTCTACCCTTCGTCGTTGGCCATCACCACACCCTGACCGGGGCCCACGGCGCCAGCCTCACCGTCTCCCGGGAGCAGATTCAATTCCAGAACACCGGCGGCAACTGCACCAGCAAGAACATCTCCGTGCCGCTCGCCAATCTCGTCTCCGCCCAACCCACCAGCAGCAACCAGGGCGTCCCCTTCTTGAATCTGAAGATCACCGACGAAAAAGGCAAAACACAGAACTTCAATTTCGTCGACCCCACCACGCAGGTGCGTCCCAACCCCGATGGCCTCCCCATCCTCGTCAGCCCGCCCCGCGCTCCGCAATTCGTCCAAGCCGTCGCCGCAATTTTGACGCAGGCGAGACAGCCGTAGCGAAGTTTGCTATTCTACGAATTCATGCGTTTCACGCACCACAGCCTGCATCCTCACCATAGCCATACGGCGGATGGGCAGGCTGGACTGTAGCTTCGAGATCTTCTCTCCACAAGCTCCGATGACTTCCTCACCAGCCCGCCGCGAAAACGGCGGGCTTTTTCTCTATGGATCTAGACTTTAAAAAATCGGACGGCCTCGTTACCGCCGTCATCCAGCACTACGAAACCAAGCGGATTCTCATGGTCGGCTACATGAACGAAGAATCGTTCCGCCTCACCGTCGAGAGAGGCTACGCCATCTTCTTCTCCCGCAGCCGCCAGAAACTGTGGCTCAAGGGCGAATCCTCCGGCCATAAACTGCTCGTCAAGTCCATCCAGACCGATTGCGACAAAGACGCCGTACTCGTCCTCGTCGACCCCGTCGGCCCCGGCGTTTGCCACGAAGGCTACGAAAGCTGCTTCTTCCGCACCCTCACCGACGGCGAATGGCAAGTCACCGAAAACCAAACCTACGATCCGAAGGCAGTCTATGACAAGTAACAAGCTCAAACTCGGCATCCCCAAAGGCAGCCTCGAAAACGCGACCATCGACCTGTTTCGCCGCGCCGGCTTCAATATCTCGGTCTCGAGCCGGAGTTACTTCCCCTCTATCGACGATCCCGAAATCGAATGCATGCTCATCCGCGCGCAGGAGATGGCCCGCTACGTCGAAGACGGCATCCTCGATGCCGGGCTCACGGGCCTCGATTGGGTGAAGGAATCAGAAGCCGAGGTCGAAACCGTCGCCGATCTAATCTATTCAAAGGCGAGCTTCGGCAAGGTCCGCTGGGTGCTCGCCGTCCCCGAATCCTCTTCGATCCAAAGCGTAAAGGACCTCGAAGGCAAGGTGATCGCCACGGAGCTCGTCCAGTTCACGAAGAAGTACCTCCAGGCCAACGGCGTCACGGCCAAGGTCGAATTCTCCTGGGGCGCCACCGAAGTGAAGCCCCCGATCCTCGCCGACGCGATCGTCGAAGTCACCGAAACCGGCTCCTCGCTGCGCGCGAATAAGCTCCGCATCGTCGAAGAGCTGATGAGCTCAAATACGCAGCTCATCGCGAACAAAACCTCCTGGGCCGACGCCTGGAAGCAGCAGAAACTCTCCGACATTCGTCTCCTTCTCGACGGCGCCATCGCCGCCCTCGGCCGCGTCGGCCTCATCCTCAACGTCCGCACCACCGACCTCGATAAGGTGCTCGCCACGCTGCCCGCCCTCAAGAACCCGACCATCTCCCAGCTCAGTGACCCGGAGTGGGTGGCCGTCCACACCATTCTCGAAGAGCTTACCGTGCGCACGCTTATCCCGCGGCTCAAGGCAGCCGGCGCTCAGGGTATCGTCGAGTACCCGCTAAATAAGATCGTAATGTAAGGCACCCCACAATGATTAAGATAGTCGACGCCGGTCAAGTTACTAAGATCCTGTCGCGGAAGGCAGCCAAGTTCGACGCAGCGGAAGCCGTCGTCAAACCCATGCTCGAAGCCGTGAAGAAGCGCGGCGACGCGGCCGTTCTCGAATACGCCCGCCACTTCGATCAACTCGAACGCAAGTCGCTCCGCGTCCCGGAAGAGGAGTTGACCGCCGCGGCCGCCGGCCTCTCCGCCGAGTTCAAGGCTGCCATCAAAACGGCGTCGGCCAACATCCGCGCCTACGCCAAGCTCCAACTTCCGGTCGCAAAATCGGTCACCGTCTCCCCCGGCCTGAAGCTCGGGCAGATCGTCCGCCCCCTCGATACGGTCGCCGCCTACATCCCCGCCGGCCGCTATCCCCTGCCCTCCACGCTGCTGATGACCGTCCTCCCGGCGCAGGTCGCCGGGGTGCCGAACATCTGCATCACCACGCCCCGCGTCGTCCCCGAAATCTTCGGCGCCGCGGCCCTCCTCAAAGTTCCGAACGTCTTTCAAATCGGCGGCGCGCAAGCCATCGCCGCCTTCGCCTACGGCACCAAGACCATCCCGCGCGCCGACCGCATCGTCGGCCCCGGCAACATCTACGTCGCCGCCGCCAAAAAACTCCTCGCCGGCGAAGTCGGCATCGACTTCATCGCCGGGCCCACGGAAATCCTCATGATCGCCGAAGAGGGCAACCCGGCCTGGATCGCCGCCGACATGCTCGCCCAGGCCGAACACGATACCGACGCCTCGGCCGTCCTGCTAACCACTTCGAAGCTCCTCGCCCTCGCCGTGCAGAGCGAAATCGAAAAGCAGCTCACCACGCTTCCCACCGCGAAGACGGCCCGCGTCGCCATCGACAAGAACTCCGCCATCATCCTCATGGAGTCCGTCGACCAGGCCATTGAGGTCGCTAACCGCTTCGCCCCCGAACACCTTTCGATTCCCTCCGCCTCCTGGCTCAAGCAGATCCGCCACGCCGGCAGCGTCTTCATCGGCCCGCACAGCCCCGAAGCCGCCGGCGACTATGCCAGCGGCCCGAACCATGTCCTGCCCACCAGCGGCGCGGCCCGCCTCCGGGGCGGCCTCTCCGCGGCCGACTACGTCAAGGTGATCTCGACGCAGGAGCTCAGCGCTTCCGCCCTCAAGAAGCTTACCCCCGCCGTCACCACCCTCGCCCGCGCCGAAGGCCTCGAGGCGCACGCCCGTTCCGTGGAGGTTCGCAGTGCCAAGTAGTCCGAAACTCCGGCCGCGCCCGGCGGTCGAAAAGATGGCGCCCTACCACCCGCCCACCGGCGGCCGTGGCGATAAGCTCCGTCTCGACTTCAACGAAAATACCATCGGCTGCTCCGAGCAAGTCACTCAATTCCTCGTCGAGCACTTAGTCGAGAACGACCTCGCCGTTTACCCCGAGTACAACGAGGCACGCAAGGAACTCGCGGCTTATTTCAAGGTCGGCGAGAACGAGTTCGCGCTCACCAACGGCACCGACGAAGCGATTCAGGTTCTGATCAACACCTACGTCGACGACGACGACGAAGTGCTGATCCTGAAGCCCGCCTACGCGATGTACAAGTTCTATGCTGAAGTTGCCGGCGCCCAGGTTCGCGAGATCGCCTACCGCCCCGGCACCCTCGCCTTCCCGCTCCAGGAGCTGCTCGGCGCCATCCAACCGTCGACCAAAGCCATCCTCATCTCGAACCCGAACAACCCCACCGGCACCGGGGTCGATCTCGATGGCGTCGTCCGCATCTTGAAACGCGCGCCCCACGCCGCCGTCCTCATCGACGAAGCCTACTACGAGTTTTCCGGCGTCACCGCCATCGGAATGCTCAAGGATTATCCCAACCTCTTCGTCTCCCGGACGTTTTCGAAGGTCTACGGCATGGCCGCCCTCCGCATTGGGTGCCTGTTCACGCAGGCCGCCAACGTCGAATGGCTTCGTAAGGCGCAGAGCCCTTACTCAGTCAACTCGCTCGCCGTGCTCGCCGCCCGCGCCGCCATCCGGGATCCGCAGTTCATTGAACGCTACGTCGGCGAAGTGCTCGCCGCGCGCGAGCTACTCTACGTCGGCCTGGAAACACTGAACATCCCCTACATCAAGAGCCAGGGCAACTTCGTCCTTACCCAAATGGGCGACCGCGCCATCGAGATCCGCGACGGCCTGCGCGACCGCGGCGTCCTCGTCCGCGACCGCAGCTACGAGATCGCCGGCTGCGTTCGCATCACTGTCGGCACCCGCCCGCAAATGCGCATCTTACTCAAGGAATTGGAGGACCTGTGGCGCAAGAAATGATCATTTTCGACATGGACGGCGTCCTGGTCGATGTCACCGAATCCTATCGCGAAACCATCGTTCGCACTGTCGCCCATTTCACCGGCCAAAACATCGAACGCAGCCTGATTCAGCAATACAAGAACGCCGGCGGCTGGAACAACGACTGGCAGCTTTCGCAGAAAATCGCAGCCGACCTCGGCACCGCCGTCGACTATCCCGTCGTCGTCGACTACTTCCAGAAGATCTTCTTCGGCGATGGTGACGGCGGCCTGATGGCCCGCGAACAGTGGATCGCCCGGCCGGGCGTCCTCGAAAGCCTCGCCGCGCGCTACGCCTTCTCCATCTTCACGGGCCGCGAACGCGCCGAGGCGCAGATGACGCTCGACCGCTTCGCCCACGGCCTCACCTTCGCCCCCATCGTCGGCGCCGACGACGTGCAGTATGGCAAGCCGGACCCGGAAGGCATGTTGCAGATCATGTCCTCTTTCCCCGGCCATGGTTTCGTCTACATCGGCGACACCGTCGACGATGCCCGCAGCGCTAAACTCGCTGGCGTCCCCTTCATCGGCATCGGTCACGGCGATACCGGCGCCCTGCTCCTTGAAGAAGGCGCCAAAGCCCTGATCCCCAGTATTAATGACCTCGAAGGAGCGCTGGCCACCCTATGAGAACCGCCACCGTTGAGCGCATCACCAAAGAAACCCAGATTCGCGGCAAACTGAAGATCGAAGGCAAAGGCCGCTACCAGATCTCCACCGGCATCCGCTTCTTCGACCACATGCTCGAGCTCTTCACCAAGCATGGCGGCTTCGATCTCGAACTCACCGCCACCGGCGACCTCGACGTCGACCAGCACCACACCGTCGAAGACGTCGGCATTGCCCTCGGCCAGCTCTTCGCCCAGGCCCTCGGCGACCGCAAAGGCATCAACCGCGCGGGCTACTTCGTCATGCCAATGGACGAAACGCTCTCCGTGGTTGCCGTCGATCTCGGCGGCCGCCCTGCCCTCGTCTATACCGACTTGGTCAAAGTCCGCCTGGTCGGCGACTTACAAACCGAGTTAGTCCACGACTTCTTCGACGGCTTCGCCGTCCACGCCGGCGCCAACGTACACTGCAAAGTGCTCTACGGCCGCAGCAACCATCACAAGCTCGAAAGCATCTTCAAGTGCTTCGCCCGCGCCATGAAATTTGCGACGTCGAAAGACGCCCGGCTCAAGGACCAGCTTCCCTCCACCAAGGGACTTCTCGAAGGAACCAAGGCATGAGCAAAGTGGTCGTCTTCGATTATGGCGCCGGAAATCTCCGCAGCGTCCTGAACACCCTCGGCGCCATCGGGGCGCAGTATGAACTCGTTGACGACGCCGAAGGCCTCGCCTCCGCCGAAAAGATCATCCTTCCCGGCGTCGGCCACTTCGGCCAAATGGTCCGCACGCTCGACGCGATGCGCGTCCGGAATCCGCTCCTGATGCGGATCGCCGACGGCGTACCCTTCCTCGGGATCTGCCTCGGCTTGCAGGCGCTATTTGAAGAGAGTGAAGAAGCCCCCGACCTGCCCGGTCTCGGCCTCTTCGCTGGGAAGGTGAAGCGCTTCCCGGACGATGCCCGCGTCCCCCACATGGGCTGGAACGAGTTGGAGGTCCGCGCCGGCTCCCGCCTGCTCCGCAATCTTCCCGAACGGCCCTATCTCTACTTCGCCCATAGCTACTATGTGCCTGCCCACGAGTACGCTGCGGCTACCTGTATCTACTCGGAACCCTTCACCGCCGTGCTCGAACACGAGAACGTTTACGGCGTCCAGTTCCACCCTGAAAAATCCGGAGCCCTGGGGTTACAAATTGTTAAAAACTTCGTGGACCTTTGACACTATGCTCGCCAAACGCATCATCCCCTGCCTTGACGTCACCGCCGGCCGGGTCGTCAAAGGCATTAACTTCGTCAACCTGAAGGATGCCGGCGACCCCGTCGAACTCTCCGAACGCTATAACGCCCAAGGCGCCGACGAGCTCGTCTTCCTCGACATCACCGCCTCCTCCGATGAACGCAACACCATGGTGGATGTCGTCGCTCGCACGGCCCAAAAAGTCTTCATCCCTCTGACCGTTGGCGGCGGCATCCGCTCCGTCGTCGACGCCCGGAAGAACCTCATGGCCGGCGCCGACAAGGTTAGCGTCAATACGGCCGCCGTCCGGGACCCCAACCTCATCACCCTCCTTTCGAACGAGTTCGGCGCCCAAGCCGTCGTCCTCGCCATCGACGCCCGCCGCCGCCCCGGCGGAGGCGGCTGGAACGTCTTCACCAAGGGAGGCCGCGTCGACGAAGGCATCGACGCCGTCGCTTGGGCCGCCAAAGGCATGGAGCTCGGCGCGGGCGAAATCCTGCTCACGTCCATGGATACCGATGGCGTCCAGGACGGCTTCGACTGCGAACTCACCGCCGCCGTCTCCCGCGCCACCCGCATCCCCGTCATCGCCAGCGGCGGCGCCGGCAAGCCCGAGCATTTCTTGAAAGTGTTGACCGAAGGCGAAGCCGACGCCGCGCTCGCCGCCAGTATCTTCCACTTCGGCACTTACACCGTCGACGATCTCAAAGAGTTTCTCGACAAGCGCGGCATCGTCGTCCGGAGAACCAAGTGATCCTACCCTGTATTGACCTCATGGACGGCAAGGTCGTCCAACTCGTCCAAGGAAAAGAGAAGGCCCTCGAAGGCGACGCGCCGGAAGTCATGCTCCAGAAGTTCGCGGGCTTCCCGGAGATCCAGGTCATCGACCTCGATGCCGCCCTCGGTAAGGGCGAAAACGACGCCATCGTCGAAACGCTTTGCGCCAAGGCCCGCTGCCGCGTCGGCGGCGGCGTCCGCACCCCGGAACGCGCCGAAAAGCTGGTGGAACAAGGCGCCCATCGCGTCATCGTCGGCACCTCGGCCTTCCGCGCCGACGGCCCCAACCATGCGCTGCTCTCGGAAATCGTCGCCGCTGTCGGCCCCGAAAAGATCCTCATCGCCATGGACTCAAAGGGCGGCAAGATCACAGTTAAAGGCTGGACCGAGTCCATTAACTTCACCGCCGAAGAGTTAGTCACCCAACTGGAGCCGTACTGCGGCGGCTTCCTCTGCACCTATGTCGACAAGGAAGGCATGATGCAGGGCACGGATCTCGATTGGTTCCGCCGCCTCCGCGCCGCCATGAGCCCGTCCCATGAACTCACCGCCGCCGGCGGCGTCACCACCCTCGACGACGTTCGCGCCCTCCAAGCCATGAACGTCCACGCCGCCCTCGGCATGGCCATCTATACCGGCCGCCTCTCGCTCGACGACATCCACCATGTCTTCCCGCCTCGTCTGCTTCAATCCCGCCTGCCGCGCCGAATACGCCTCCACCGAAGTCCTCTACGCCTGCACCCGGTGCGGCGGCCTCCTCGAAGCCAACATCGACTACGACCGCGCCGCCGCCGCCGGCTGGAAGCAGCTCTGGCGCGAACGCCGCATGTCGAACGCCCCCCTCGATGCCTCCGGCGTCTGGCGCTACCGCGAAATGCTCGATCTGTTTGACGGTTTCGAACACGTGGTCACCCTGCGCGAAGGCAACACCCCGCTCCTCCCCGGCGCCAAGGCCGCGGCCTACGCCGGCCTCGACCACGTCGTCTTCAAGCACCAGGGCTTCAACCCCACCGGCAGCTTTAAGGACAACGGCATGACCTGCGGCGCCACCCAGGCCAAACGCCTCGGCCTGAAGCGGGTGGCCTGCGTTTCCACCGGCAACACCTCGGCCTCCATGGCGGCCTACGCGGCCACCTCCGGCCTCGATCCCATCATCTTCATCCCCAACGGAAACATCGCCTTCGGCAAACTCTCCCAGGCCCTCGACTACGGCGCCAAAACGCTGCAAGTGGATGCGAACTTCGACCAGATCCTCGCCCTCGTCCGCGTGCTCGCCGACCGCCTCGGCATCTACCTGCTCAACTCCGTCAACCCCTTCCGCATTGAAGGCCAGAAGTCTATCGTCATCGAGATGCTCGATCAGCGCGATTGGAACGTGCCGGATTGGGTGGTCCTCCCCGGCGGCAACTTAGGCAACGTCAGCGCCTTCGGCAAAGGCCTCCGGGAGTTACTCGACTTAGGCCTCATCGATAAGCTGCCCCGCCTCGCCGTCATCCAGGCCGCCGGCTCCGCGCCCTTCTATGACTATGTCCGCCAGGACGACAAGGCCCACTTCCCCACCGTCAAGAAACCCGAGACGCTGGCCACCGCCATCAAGATCGGCGACCCGGTGAGCTACCCCAAGGCGCTGCTCGAAATCGAAACCTCCGGCGGCGTGGTCGAACGGGCGACCGAACAGGAGATCGCCGACGCCAAAGCTGTCATCGGCGCGTGTGGCATCGGCTGCGAACCGGCTTCGGCCGCCACCCTCGCCGGCATCAAAAAACTAGTCGCCGCCGGTACCATGCGGGCGGATGCGGACGTCGTCGCGGTGCTCACCGGCAACGTCCTGAAGGACCCCGACTACATCTACCACTATCACACCGGCGTTCTGAAGGGCCCGCACGGCGAGCCCCTCACGTCCACATTCGGCAACAAGCCCACCGTCGTCCCCAACGACGCCGACGCAATTGCCGCGCTGCTGGGTTAACGCTTTAACTTCGCGCCCGCCGCGGTGATCGCGGCGGCGTAGTTTTCCATCACCTGCGCAAACACCTTCGCCTGCGCCACAGCCTGCGCCCGCTGGCCGAGTTCCAGGCTCTCGCGCACCCCGGCTATCGTCTTGGCCCCGTAGCCCGTATACTGCCCCGGAGCCGAGACCGAATTCTTATACCAGGGCCGCCCCGGTAAACCCTCCGGCAGCAACAGCGCCCGCTCGGTCAGATAGACCTCCCGCGTCCCGCTCTTAGCCGAGGCATACTGCGCCTCGAACTCCTTCGCAGCCGCGTCTAACTTGTCCAGGCTCGCGGTAACATTTGGCAACCCCACATTCTTATCCGCCGCCAACTTATCCACCTCGCCCCAAGACTTCCGAATCGTCGCTGCCGCCCGCGTAAATTCAAACGGGACAATCGGCGCCTCACTCATCCGCACCACCGACATCGCCGCCACCTGCGCGAGCGCCTTCCCATATACAAACTCCCCATCCGAAAACCGCTTATACCAGGCGAACGAGTCGAAGATCGAGTGATACACCCCGCCGCCACTCGACGCCGCGCTCGAGAACCCGAAGTTCACCCCCGCGATTCCCCCATGATGCACGAACCCCACATAGTCAGACCCCGACCCCAGCGGCCTCGGCTGAAACGGCTTCTGCACCTTCAACATCTGCGCCAGCACGCTCTCCCCCGTCGCCGGATCCTTGACATCGCGCGAAACCTGCTCCAGGAAGAGGTTCAACGCCGGCGTCGCGCCCAGGCCCAGCACGCCCTTGCCGCTCGAATCGCTGTTGAAGTACGCCACCGCCTTCTCCTTCAACTCCGGCAGATGCTTCTCCACCCACTCCGTCGAACCGATCAGCCCATACTCCTCGGCATCCCACAGAGCGAAGACGATCGTCCGCTGCGGCCGCCAACCCGTCTTGTACAACTCCCCAAACGCCCGCGCTGTTTCGAGCACCGCCGCCGCGCCGGAGATCGGGTCATTGGCGCCATTCACCCAGGCATCATGATGATTACCGTACAGCACCCACTCGTCCGGATACACGCTCCCGCGAATGGTCGCGATGACGTTATGCACCGGCCGGGTGCCCCAGTCGTGCGTTAACTTCAGCTTCACGGGCGTCGTCCCCGGACCTATCTTGTAGGTGATCGGCAATGCCCCACGCCAGTTCTCCGGTGCCGTCGGCCCGCTCAGCGCTTCGAGCAGCGGCTTGGCGTCACCGTAGGAGATCGGCAACACCGGAATCGGCATCAGCGTCTTCGATTCCTTCAACGTCATTCGTTTCGCCCCGCCCGGCTCGGAGGCAAACCCTGGCGATAACGGGTCGCCGACATGGATCGACATATCCATCACGCTGCCCCGCTGCACCCCGTACTCGCACCGGTAAGCCCCCGCCGGGTACACATCTCCGCGGAAGTAGCCGTCATCCTTGGGGTCGGAGTAGATCAGACAGGCGACCGCGCCGTTCTCGGCCGCCACCTTCGGCTTCACCCCGCGCCACGCCTGCCCATACCGCGCGATCACGATCTTCCCGCGCACGTCCACGCCCTGCTTCTTCAGATACTCGTAGTCTTCCGGCACGCCGTAGTTCACGTACACCAGCGGCGCAGTCACATCGCCATCCGCCGAGTACGCATTGAACGTCGGCAGTTGGTTCTTATCGGTTGAGTCCGGATCTTCGGCGAAGTTCGGCTCGGACAGACGCGCCGTAAACTTACCCATGCTCAGTTGCCGGTCCTTCGGATACGGCAGCAACGCTTCGAACGTCTCGATCTTGGCTTCGAGACCCGCCGCCCGCAGTTGGCTCAGCGCGTACTCGGCCACCTTCCGGGACGCCGGCGAGCCCGCATGGTGCGGCTCGCTCGCCATCGCTTTCATGTGTGCTTCCAACCGGCGCGCGTCCGGCACGGCGAGCAGTTTCGCTTCGAGGGCTCGCTGTTTCGCGGCCGCCTCCTCGGAGAAACCGCGAATCGGCCCCTGCGCGTACGCAGCGGCGGCAAACAGCAAAGCTAAGGTTAATTTCATGGCGCCAGGAATTTCAAAAACTCTTTCGGGTCCTTCGTCAAACCGGGGAAGGCTCGCACCGTCTTTTCGTCAGCGTCCAGGATGACATAGTACGGGATGGCCACGGTCGCAAAGCGGGACTCCTGCACCTTCTGATTGGCTTCTGAGTCCGCGTCCGTACCGTCGGTATACAGTTCCACCAGAATATACTTGCCGAGCGCCGCTGCGATCTCGGGCAGCGGGAACATGTTGGCTTTCATCCAGTGGCAATTCGTACAGGCATAGCCCGTAAAGTTCACAAAAACCTGTTTGCCTTCCGCTTTGGCCTGCGCCACGGCTCCCGCCAGGTCGTTCTTCTTCCACGGCAACGCGGCATAACCGCCGCCCCCGCCGCCGCCGCTCGTCCGCTTCGCCAGCGGCACATAGGCATCAAGTTCGCCGAGCGAAGCGCCGGACATCCCTGGCCACAGACTCAGCGAAAAGCTCAGCAGGAACACGCCAAGCAGCAAGCGGGGAATGGTCACGTCTTGCTCGGGCTTGATGCCTTCGAGGCGGAGCCAGCCGAGCAGGTAAGCCGCCGGGGCCGCGAACAGGATCATCCATCCGGCCAAAAACCGTTCCCGCGTCAGGATGTCCATCTGCCACACGGCATCGACATTCGACAGATACTTCAACATCGCCGCCAGGATCAAAAACGCCATGACGACCTTCACCCGCATCATCCAGACGCCGCTGCGCGGCAGCTTCTTGAGGTATGACGGGAAGAGCGCAAGTACGAAAAACGGTGTCGCTAAACCCGATGCGAAAAACGCCATCCCCAGAATCGGTTGCAGCTTATCCCCCTGCACGGACGCGGCCAGCAAAGTCCCCACGAACGGGCCGACGCACGCAAACGAGGTGAGGGAGAACGTCAGCCCCATCAATAGCGAACCCAGATATCCACCGCCCTCAGACGCCTGGTTCAGCTTGGTCAACAGGCTCGAAGGCAGCATGATTTCAAACGCGCCCAACATGGACAAGGCGAAGGCGAAGAACACCGCCGCAATGCCGAGGTTCACATAGGGATTGGCGCTCAACTGCACCACCGCGAACGGACCTAACGCTGCTGACAAAACGAAGCCAAGACTGGTAAACAAGACAATGATCCCCAAACAGAACACCACCGCCTGCCCGAAGGAGCCCTTTTTTTCCCCCTGCCCGATGAAGTAGGACAAGGTGAACGGAATCATCGGGAAGACGCAGGGGGTAAACCCCGCCGCCAATCCCAAGCCAAACGCAATTAACAGGAAGCTGGACAGATCCTGCGGCGGCGGAGCGGGAGTCGCCGCTGCGGCCGGCGTCGCCGCCGGGGCGGCCGGAACTGCGGCCGCGGCGGCCACAAACCCTTCCGGTGTTGCCGTCTCGACAGTGCCCACGGTCAACGTCACCGGAAATGTCCGCCGCCGCGGCGGCAGGCACAGCTTGTCGTTGCAGGCGCTCGACCGGATGCCCAACTCCAAATCCTTCACCTGTTCGCCCAAAACGCCGTCGAGGTAGAAGAC
>LNFE01000115.1 GCA_001464575.1 Acidobacteria bacterium Ga0077553
GTCCGCTCCGGCCCCAGTAGCGGCATATACTTCGGCCAAGGGATCGCCCGGCCCAGCGGCACCGGAAAGTCGCTCCCCGCCACCCCCGTCACCCGGAATCCGGCGTTCAAAAGCTCATACCACTCCGCCGTCCATAACTTGCCAAACTGAAACACCTCGAGAAAATCCAGATTCCCCAGCGCCAGATCCATCGGCAGCGTCGAATGCGCCATCGACCCGTGGAAATGCGCAAAGCCCGTCAAAGCCCCCACGGCCCGCCCGCGGGCGAACAAAACCGATGGAAACGGATAAGCCCCCGGCTCATTCGCGTACACGGAACCCACGCTCAACGGCCGCACCAGCTCCCGGCCCCCGAGTAACTCAATGTGCCCATAGGGCTCACTCCGCGACTCTTGCCCCGAGCGAATCGAATACCCCTTCCCCTGGGCCTCCCCCTTGTCGCCGAACGCATACTGCGGCGCCGCGTCCATCTGCCGCTGCAGTTGCAGAAAGTTCCCCACCGAAAGGTCCTCCGCCTCCAGCCACTTAAGAAACACCCCGTTCTCCGCCGGCCCGCGCGTCAGGTGAATATGGTCGTCCCCCGAAAGCCAATCCCCCTCCGCCCACCGATCCATTTTCAAATCGACCTTCGTCGTCTCCCCCGCCCGCAACTCAAAGGAGGCCGAAACCGGCCGGTAAAACAACCCCCGCGACGCTTCCACCCGATACTTCCCCGCCGGCAGCTCAAACGCAGCCGCCCCTTCAAGCAGAAAGTAGTGCGAGTTGTCATAAGCCGTCACCTCCAGCGTCTTCGGCTTCGCGGAGGCCTGCCAAAGCCGATCCCGGTAGAACAGGTCGTTCTTGATCGGCAGAATCGCCTCCACCGGATTCAGCCGGAACGGCTTCCCGTCCTTCAGCAGGTACACCTTCACGGGCATCTGCGGAGCCGTGCCCAATTCCAGCCGCGCCGAGAGCGAAAGCTCCCGCTGCGCCAGCACCAGCAGCCCGCCGCCCACCACCAGCGCCGCCCAGCGGCACCAAACCGTCGCAGTCGCCATAAGTGTTCGAAGTATACCCCAGCGCCTCAGCGGCCGAGCCGCCCGGCGCGCCTCCCCTCCACCGGGACGCTCCGCCCGTCCTGCTTGTACTTCGCAAGCAACGCCCGCATCGCCTTCACCCGCTCCGGCTCGCGCGCGTACAGATTGCGCAATTCGCGCGGGTCCTCGCGCAAATTGAACAGCTCCGCCGGTTCGGCATGCGGCTCTACCTGGAACTTCTCCCGCCACCACTTCGGCTCCGCCGCGCCATGCTCACCCTTGGCCGACTCAATGAACACCCAATCGCCCTGCCGAAGGCCATATTCGTCGTTCATCGAGTGGTGCACCGTCGCTTCGCGAATCGGCTTGCGCCGCGGGCGTCCGAATAGCGCGTCACCAATGTCGTAGCTGTCCTCGCCGGACTCCGCGGGCAGCGGATAGTTCACCAGCTTCGCGACCGTCGCCAGGAGATCGGTCAGGCAGATCACTTCGCGTTCCGTCGTGCCGGGCTTCACGCCCTTGCCCCAGGCGATGAACGGCACGCGATGGCCACCCTCCCACAGCATCCGTTTCCCGCCGCGCAGCGGACCATTGCTGCGGTGCGCAAATTCCTGCTGCACCGCGTACGTCAGATTCTCCGGCCCGTTGTCGCTCGTGAAGATCACCAGCGTGTTCTTGTCCGCACCCGCCCTGCGCAGGGCATCGATCACGCGGCCCACGCTCCAATCCACTTGATGCACAAAGTCGCCGTAGCGCCCCGCCCGGCTCTTGCCGATAAACTCCTCGGCCGGCGCGATCGGCGTATGCGGACCGGTGAGAGGCAGGTAGACGAAGAACGGCTCGGGGCGCTGCGTGGCCTCTTCCACCCACTTCACGGCGCGCCGCGTAATCTCCGGCAGCACCCCTTCCAGCTTCCAGCCCGGCTCCATCTTGCCGGGCCAACCGAACATCGCCTCCGGCTTGTCCACGGTGGGCTTACCGAGCAGCCGGTCGTTTTCAATGAACGTGTACGGCGGGAAGTTGGGCAGGTCGACGCCGAAGTAATGGTCAAAGCCACGCGTGGTTGGCCCTTCGCGTAGGGGCTGATCGAAGCGCACTTTTTTTGCAAACTCCTCGCGGATGGGGCGCTGCGGGTCGCCAATCTTCACCTGATCGTTCACCCGCGAACCGTCCGTGGTCGACCACTCCCAGCCCAGGTGCCACTTGCCGAAACAGGCCGTGCGGTAGCCACGCGACTGCAGCATCTTCGGCAGCGTCAGGCGCGCCGGATCGATCAGCGGTTTGTCGTACGGCCACAGCACCTGGCGTTTCAGTTCGGTGCGCCAGGGATACCGCCCGGTGAGCAGACTGTAGCGCGTCGGCGAGCAAACGCCGCAGGGCGTATGAGCATCCAGGAACCGGACGCCTTCCCCGGCAAGGCGGTCCACCTCAGGCGTCGGGATTTTCGACTCCGGGTTGTAAGCCGCGATGTCACCATAGCCCAGATCGTCAGCGAGAATCACGACGATATTGGGCAGTTTCGATTGGGTCTGCGCGGAAACAGCCCAGCTTAGCGTCGAGCCGAGCACTTGGCGGCGGTTCAGTTTCATCGGGGCATTCTATCGCGCGCTCCTGGCCACCGAGCGGATATTCGCTTCTACCCTTACGATAAGCGCCGAACCCCAACGCAAGCCCGCAGCCTCTCCGCAACGGCCCAACTCCGGGCCCATGATAGAATCGCGGCGCCGATGCGTCTAATCTACCTTCTTCTCTTCACCGTCACCGCCTTCGCCCAACCGGTCAAGGTCGAAGCCGAGGCTTTCGCCCGGCAGGAATTGGATTCAGTTCGCCAGTGGGAGCGCAAACAGGGCCTTGAAGCCAGCGGCGGCGCCTATCTGCAGGCCCTTCCTGATACCCGCCGCACCCACGATGACAAGTTGATCAAAGGCGAAAATTTCACAGACGAACCAGGCCAGATGGCGGTCTTGACCTATCAGGTAAAGTTCCCCGCCCCGGGCCGCTATTTCGTCTGGGTGCGGGCGTTTTCCTCCGGCCCCGAGGACAACAGCATCCACACCGGCCTCAACGGCGCGTGGCCCGAGAGCGGAAGACGCATGCAGTGGTGCGAGGGCAAAAATGTGTGGACCTGGGCCAGCAAACAACGCACTGCCGCCAATCATTGCGGCGAACCAGGCAAGATCTGGCTCGATGTCCCTTCGTCGGGCGAACACACAGTCCAGTTCTCTCTCCGGGAAGATGGCTTCCGCTTCGACCAGTTTCTGTTGACCACCGACCCAAACTACAAACCCTAGCCCATTCCCGGCCACACTCTTCTCGAGGCTATGCACTCGGGCCCTAAAACGGAGTTGCTCCCGGTGCTGAATCGCTGACAACTCCCGCTTCCTCGCCCAAGTGCACCATCCCCTTAAGACCGCCCTGGCTCTAAAATGAACCCAACAGAAAGCGTCAATCGGCTAACGGCCGAAACGGCAGCGCCAAATCGGGTTGGCGCCGCGCTTTCCGTTCCGGATCCGCCCAACGCCGAATTCCGCGCTACGCCAGAATCTCTTTCACCACATTCCCAAACACATCGGTCAACCGGAAATCGCGCCCCGTATACCGGTACGTCAGCCGCTCGTGATCAATACCTAGCAGATGCAGCATCGTCGCATGCAGATCATGAATATGCACCTTGCCCTGCACCGCGTTCCAACCGAACTCGTCCGTCTCCCCATGCGCGATGCCAGCCTTCACGCCGCCCCCAGCCATAAACATCGTAAAGCCGTGCGGATTGTGCTCGCGCCCACGATCCGTCATCGGCGCTTTCCCCTGCGATAGATCCTGGTCGAACGGCGTGCGCCCGAACTCACCGCCCCACAGCACCAAGGTATCCTGCAGCAGCCCGCGCTGTTTCAAATCCGCAATCAATCCCGCAATCGGCTTATCCACCGCCTTGCAACGCACCGGCAGACTTTGCCGTAACTTGCCGTGATGATCCCAGCCACCATCGGTTATCTGCACGAACCGCACGCCCGCCTCCGCCATGCGCCGCGCCATCAGGCACTGCCGGCCAAAGTCATCGGTCTCCTTCTCGCCTATCCCATAAAGCGCCTTCGTCGCAGCGGACTCCTGCTCCAAGTCCAGCACCGTCGGCGCTTCCATCTGCATCCGGAATGCCAGCTCAAACGAAGCCGCTCGGCCTTCCAATTCCGCATCCGCTCCGCTCTGATGCCGCCGATTGATCTCCGCCAGAAAATCGAGCTGATGCCGCTGCTCTTCCCGCGTAATGCCCGTCGCGCGCAGATAGTCAATCCGTGCATTCTTCGCATCGCCCGATTTGCCAATCGGCGTACCTTGATAAACCGCCGGCAAAAACGCACTGCCGAACAATTGCGGCGTACCGCCATCGCCGGTCAACGCCGGGCAGATGCTCACGAAGCCCGGCAGGTTTTGATTCTCCGTGCCCAAACCGTAGAGCGTCCACGCGCCCATCGACGGCCGTACCTGGATGCTGTGCCCCGTGTGCAACTGCCGGATCGCCGGCGCGTGCGCCTCGCTATCCGCATGCATGCCGTGCAGAAAGCATAGGTCATCCACCACGCCGCCCAAGTGCGGCAGCATATCCGTCATCAACATGCCGCGCTGACCCTGCCGAACAAACTTGCTGATCGGCCCAAAGATGCGCGAGTCTCGAATGCCCGGCGCTTCGTAGTTCTTCGGCAATTGAAACGATAACGGCTGTCCATTGCGCTTTTCGAGCTCTGGCTTGTACTCGAACAGGTCCATCTGCGAGGGTCCGCCCTGCATGAACAGAAAGATCACGCGCTTGGCCCGCGCCGCATGATGCGTGGCGCGCACGGCCAGCGAATCGGCGGCCAACATCGAGTTCAGGGCCACCATGCCGAAACCACATCCGGCCAGTTTCAAAAATTCGCGGCGTCCACTCATCTTCCTCAGCTCCGATACAGAAATTCGTTCGAGATCAACAGCGAATGGCATAAGCGCTTCCACGCCTCCTGCCGCGCCTCTACTGCCCCCCCACCCGCATTACGCTCCGCATGCGACCGCACATAGCCCAACAACCGCTCCACCTCGCCCGCCGCCGCCTCGCGCGCATAAACACGCCGCACCAGTAGCCGTATCCGTTCGGCGTCACTCCCCTCACCCGCCAAAACAAGCTTCGCCAAAGCCGCCGCCTGCTCCTGCACAAACGGCGCGTTCATCAGATACAACGCCTGCGTCGGAATCGTCGTCGCCACCCGCGCGCCCGTGATCTGATTCGTGTCCGGAAAGTTAAACAGATTCAGCAGATCCAGCTCCGGCATCTGGCTCTTGCGTAACGTAGGCAAATAAATGGAGCGTCGCCAACGGGACGCCGGGTCCAACTTCGTCTCTTCGCTCAGAAACTGCGGCTCCGCTAGAATCACATTGCCCTTCACCAAGAACGGCAAGCTTGGCCCTCCCGCGGTGGCATCCAGCAACCCGCTCACCGACAACATCGCGTCCCGGATCGTCTCGGCTTCCAAACGGCGCCGGCTCATCTTCCACAGCAGGCGATTCTCCGGGTCCATCTCCTGCGCTTTCGCGTTGCTCTCACCGCTCTGCCGGTAGGCTCTGCTCAACGTCATCCGCCGGATCAGCTTCTTGAGTGACCAACCATCCTCCATAAACTCCGACGCCAGATAATCCAGCAACTCGGGGTGGCTCGGCGCGGCGCCGCGCGTGCCGAAGTTGTCAATCGTCGGCACAATCCCGGCGCCAAAAAGATGATGCCACGCGCGATTCACCGCCACCCGCGCCGTCAGCGGATTCTCTTTGCTGCCGATCCACGCCGCCAGCTCTTTGCGCCCGCTCGTGAAGTCCGCAATGTCGAGCTTCGCGCTCGTCCCCGCCGTCGCCACCGCGCTGCGCGGCGTCTCCGCGCCCAGTTGATGCGCATTGCCGCGGACATTGATCCGGCAATCGGCAGGCATGTCCTGGTCCTGCACCGCGTGCGCCATCGTCGGCGACGGCGGTAGATACTCCAGCAGCTTCACCGCCTGCGTCGCTTGCGCCACTTCCTGATCCGCCGCCTTGGCCTCGTCGCTATCCTTCTCGAGCGGCTTGCGCTTGGCCTGCAAAGCCGCCAGCGCGCTGCGCGCCTCCTCCAGCTTCTTCCAATACTCGCGAGTCTCCTCGGCGCGCCGGCTCAACTCCTCGGGCAACTCGGGCAACACCACCGTATTCACATTGCTAAAGACACTCAAGCCCATCCGGCCCGACAGCGTCCGCGTACTCGCGAATATCCCCGCCATACCGTAGTAGTCGCTCAGCAGAATCGGATCAAACTTGTGATCGTGACAGCGCGCGCAGCCCATCGTCAGCCCCAGCATGCTGCGGCCCACCATGTCCACCTGCAAGTCCACCACATCCATCTTGAGCTGCTCTTTATCGGCGTTCACCAGCGGCCAAGGACCCAGCGCCAGAAATCCGGTCGCCACCAGATTGCTCCGCAGCTCCTCGGGCTTGGTCCAGGGCAGTTGATCGCCCGCTAACTGCTCCGCCACAAATCGCGGATACGGCGTGTCGCGATGAATCGCCTCAATGACGTAGTCGCGATAGCGCCAGGCATGTCGTGCCGGCACCCGGCGTCCAATCTCGATATTGTCCGCGTAGTAGGTCTGGTCCAGCCAATGTCGCCCCCAGCGCTCACCAAACGACCGTGCCGCCAGCAACCGGTCCACCACCTTCTCATAGGAACCATCGCGCAGAAACTCGGCCTGCTCCTCGGGCGTCGGCGGCAGTCCTGATAAATCGAGAGTCACGCGCCGCAGCCACATCTCCCGCGAGGCATCGGCCGCCGGGCGCAAGCCCTTCTCCTCCAATTTGGCCAACACAAACCGGTCCAAGGGATCCTGCGGCCAAGCCGCATCGCGCACCACCGGCAAGGCGGGCTTCGTCACCGTGCGCCACGCCCAATGCGCAGCCGCCTGTTGCTTCTTCTCGCCCCCGCCGACCGCCGCGACCTCGTCGGGCCAAGGCGCACCCTGGGCAATCCAAGTCCGAAAATCCACCAGCACTTCCGCCGACACTTTACCCGACGGGGGCATCTTCGCTACCGGACCCTCATACGCCAACGCCTGATACAGCTTGCTCTGTTCCGGCTGCCCTGCCACCACCACCGGCCCGCCGTCAGAACCCTTCGCTAAACCCGCCTTCGTATCCAACCGCAATCCCGCGAAGGAGATCTTTGCCTTCGTCGCGTGGCAATTCCAGCACTTCTCGGCCAGCACCGGTCGGATCCTCTTTTCAAAGAAATCCGGCTGTGCCCACAAGCTCCCAGCCACCAGCCACGCGAGCCATCTCACGACACAATCTCCTTCCGCACATCGCCGCGTACATCGGTCAACCGGCGACCGATGCCGTTGTGCCGGTAAGCCAGCCTTGGGTGATCAATGCCTAGCCACCACAAAATGATCGCAAGGCTATCATATGCCGACTCCGGCATCTCCACCGCCTTAAATCCCGCCGCCGGCGAGCCAAATCGTCGAGACACCTGGTGATGACCTCTCCAGCCAGGCATTCGATCCCATTCGTCCAACAGCTCGTTGGAGCGTTTGCACTTCGGCCAGTCGCCCAAGTTCGGACTCCCGTGCCGGTTCCCGGCATGGATCATAAGGTCCTTTGTGATGCATTCCGGAATCCGGCAAGAGTCCCATTTTCAAGCAGTTACGGACGAGTCGAATTATGGAGTGAGCTCTCGCCAAACCGCACACTGTCCAACATTGACATCCTTGCCATCCCGGCTATTCTCAGCGCTGAACCTCTGGAGGCGGAATTACGAACGGACATCTGACCCCGGAACTTGAGCAGCTAGTGCAGAACAAGGTTCAATCTGGCAGCTACAACTCCGCAAGGGAAGTAGTTCGAAAGGTACTTCGACTTCTGGAGCAGAAAGACGAACTTCGCACCATACAATTGCCGGTGCTTCGTAACCGCATCGACAAAGGGCTGTCTCAACTCGATCGCGGCCACGGTGTCGAGGGCGACGTTTTCACGCAGGGCTTTATTGACGACCTCGATGCGGGTGAATCCAAGCGCAAAACTGGATGAGTAGCTACATACTCGCCCCGGTTGCCCGGCAAGATCTTGCTGATATGCGGGAGTACTACCTGGAAGAAGCTGGCTATCGGGTACCACGCCAGATGATGATCGAACGGGTTGAAGCCTTCAGCTTCTTGGCCAGGACTTCAGGAGCAGGCCACAAGCGTGAAGATCTTGCAGAAGACCGCCCTATACTTTTCTGGCCCATGCGGGACTACCTGATCCTATACGAACCAGACACGGCACCGTTACAGATCGTCAAGATTGTTAGCGGGAGTCAGAAGCTACCGAAAATCATCGGTAGGCGAGCACTTTGACGGCGACCAAGTGATCATATCTCTCACCCGGGCGCACAACCAGCGTATCGCCGGCAGGAGTATTCCCAATCGTGCCGGCGTCCCTAAAACTAACATATCGATTCCCGATCCCGCCTTCCGGGACCGGAACGGCCACCTCAATACCGTCTCGAACGGCCTGGGTTATGCGCGTAGGGGCCGTCGACACTCCGTCTGCCCAAAAGACGCAAAAAGTACCGAAGATCGGGCCCCCTTTGGTGTGGAACAATTCTCGACGCCAGGACTCCGCGGAACGTGGGAACGGACGGGCCCCTGCCGTCCGCAGGCCCGGGGCACCCGCCGCGCTCCATCACGGGGCCTCCGCCCCGGCCCCCAAACTGGCGAGCAACGCCTCAAGTTGGTCGAGCGCCTCGGGCATCGCCTCGGACGATCCGGACTCGAGCGCTTCCTTGGTCGGATACTGATCCTCCACCACCACCAGCGTTTTGCCCTCGGTCTCGGTAAAGGTCACCGTGGTGATCGTCTGGCCCTGGTCCCCTTCGTCGTTGGTCCAGACGACGCGCGCGTGCGGAACCACTTCGAGGTACGTGCCGAAGAACTCCATGGTGGCCTCGCCGTGTTGAAACACCAGGCGATACGGTCCTCCCACGCGAACATCCATGGTGCAATCGAGCAGGGTCAATCCGTACGATTGGGGGACCCACCACCGCCGGAACAGTTCGGCCTGGGTCCAGGCCGCGAACACGAGGCGGACGGGCGCGTTGACGGTGCGAGTGACGACGAGTTCGCGCTCGGACTTCCGCTCCACCGTCGTGCGGTTCGGCACCGGGGTGCTGTCATTTTCTTCTTTTCTTTCGTCCATGGGCGATCTCCGTTTGCTGCAATTCCGCAACCACTAGGTCCAGAGCATCGAAGCGAGCGGCCCAGAGCCGCCGATACTGTTCGATCCACGCGGCCTCTTCCTGCATGCCGCGGGGCCCCAGCTTACAGGTCCGCACCCGCCCGACCTTTTCGGTGGTGACGAACCCGGCCTGCTCGAGCACGCCGACATGTTTTTTCATGCCGGTGAGAGTCATCTGGAACCTCTCGGCGAGGGCGGTGATGGAAGCGTCCCCGCGCCCGAGTTGCTCCAGAACCCCGCGCCGCGTCGCGTCCGCCAGCGCGCCGAACGAAGCATCCAGGTGAGCTTGCCTATACTGAACCATCTGGTTCAGTATACAGCCTCACCCTAAAACACACAAAGGGAGACGGAGGGCCCGACCTGGCCAGGACGAGAAGTGTGCCCGCCCCCGTCGCGCCAGCCTCTCCCAGGATTCGTCCACCGTCCAGAGTGGATGGTTCAGGCTCAGCCCCCGAGGTCTGCCGATGCGACTCTGCTGCTGCCTTCACAGCTCCTGGAGCAACAGCGCACCGGTCGAGGTCGAATGCGTCGCGATGTTGCGCCGCCTTGCCGAACGCGCTCCCACAACATCCGCCTGGGAATCATGCCAGTTTATGGTGACGATCCCACCAGGCACGTCGTGACAGGCAGCTCCGTATCCGGTACTGTTGAGAGAGAAGGGGGCTCAATCCATGAACTCGCTACAGGACATCGAACGCGCCATTGACGGCCTAAAGCCTCAGGAGCTGGCCGAACTCTATGCATGGCTCGACCGGCAACGCTCCGTCAATGGGGAGCCACCGGAACCAACGGTTTTTGAACAGGGATTCGGGCTCTTTGGCAGCCCGGAGGATGCAGCACTTCTCGACGAGGTAGTGCAACTTGCTTACGAGGAAAGACGCCGCCCCGGCGGCCCGTCTCCGGCTCTCTAAATGGCCAAGGTTCTTCTGGATACCGACATCCTGTCGGAGTACCTGAAGGGCTACGACAAAGCCGTCGCCCGCCATGCCGCCAACTATGCTCGTCAACATGGAGTTTTCACCTTCACGAGTGTGACGGTCCATGAAATTGTATTCGGACTTGAGTTCAAAGGCGCGTCCAGCCAGTTGGGAAAAGCGTTGTTGTGGTTGAGCAAAAACGAGCAGCTTACGCCCACCGCGCCAGATTTTTATGAAGCAGCCCTCATCAAGGCGAAGGCCCGCAAAACAGGCTCGATTCTCGAACTTTCCGATTGTCTGATTGCGGCCGTGGCCATTCGGCTTGGTCTGCCGCTAGTGACCGGGAACACGGAAGATTTTCAGGCTGTTCAGCGAACCGGCGTCAACCTGACGCTCGAGAACTGGCGGGAAGGGTAACCTCCCCGGCCCAGGCTCTGGCCCACCGATCCCTCCGGCAAGCTGGATTGGCCCCTTCCCCGGCGAACCAGGAGCCATTGGGGTGGTCCTGGAATTTCGCGACACCTTCCCCGATACGCCGTGCCCCCCAGCAAATCCCGCTCGCGGCCCATCACACTGCTCCAGTTTGTCGCGCTTCAGGTCGGGGCGCTTCTCCAAGAGGGAAGGGATCCATTCCTTTTGGACATCCGCTGACCACTTCGGGCGCAACAACCCAGTGAGCGCAAGATGCCTAAGCAGATTCCGCAACTCTGCCGGATACAGAACGTTGGCGTCATAGAATACGGTGAACGGAGCCACAGCAACTTATTGACGCGGACCGGCAAGCTTCCGAGTCACTCAAAGCCCCAGCTCCTGGTCGTAGGCGGCAAGTTCAGCGAGCACCGCGCGGCGCTCCGCATCCGCGCGCCGTTCGTAGGCCATCAGCGCTTCGAAGCGGACCCGGCGGTGGGTGCCGACCCGGCGATATGCAATGTGGCCCCCGTCGAGAAGCTGAATCAGGGACGGGCGTGAGATGTTCAGCAGATCCGCCGCTTCCTGAGTAGTGAGTTCAGCGTGAACCGGGAGCAGCGTCACAGCTTTGCCCCGTGCCATTTCTTCCAGTATGTGGACGAGCATCCGCACGGCGGAAGCGGGCAGCGTCACGGTCCCCCCGGGAGCATCAACCATACGGAGTTGTAGGGACTCTACAGTTAGGGTACGGGACGCGAGGACCAGACGGGTCTCCTTGGCGAGCCTCGCCTGAAACTCGCAAGGCAAGGTTGGCGCGAAGGTTCGTTCCTGAACGGGAGGCCCCATAGATAAAATCCCTCTTAGATAGCCTTAACAGCAGTCGCAGCCATCGAAAAGAAACGAAGCATTCACAATGTCATCAACCGTGCCGAGGCCGTCCAACTCCCCATCGGGTTCCGACTACGGCAGGTCTGATTCCGGCCCCCTCCCCGCAGAACCGGCAAACGGCAAGCCCGCGATCCGTTTGGCAGTTTGCCGCGCCCGTTGTATGGCCTCGTAGATTTGCCCAAAGGGATCGCCCTCGAACGTGCCGCTGGCGTCTCCGGCATCAATCGCCGCGCGCAGACGGGACAGCTTCGCCTCGTCCTCCCATTCTTCGCGTTGCAATGCCTGAAACGCACTGCGAACAACGTCACCCGCGCTCTGGTACTGCCCACTATCCACCCGTCGTTGGATAGCAGCCGCCAGCTCCTCGGTCAGATTTAATGTGCGAATTGGCAAGCGGTGCATCCCTCCCCGTTGGTTGCTCTGCGCGGAAGCATACCAGAACTGGTCATTGCCAATCCGTTCCGAACGCTCCCCCAAGCCCCACGCCCTCCCCATCCAGTCACCGTTCCGGCCGAGCTCTCCTACTTGCCATATACTGAAAAGGAATCGTGTCGACCCCATCTATGTCTACGGTAGCGCAGGTAATCAAAGCTACCGGGCTGAGCAGCGCCTTCTGCGCAGACCTTTTAGGCGTATCCCGGCAACAATTCGAAAGTTGGCTCGCTCCACAGGCCTCACTGCCCCGATATGCCGTGCCCATTCTCTCGGCGGTGGTCGGTGCCGATTTGGACGTTTTGCAGCGATCCCCGGAGACGACGGACGCCGTCCGAGCGCTCCCGCCCGCCATCTGGTACAAACTGTCCGATTCGAGTCTCACGGCAACCGACCGCGAATTGGTCGGAATTATTCGTAAGCTAGCGTTTCACAACCAACAGCTCCGGACGCTGCGCAAGAAAACGGCGCTCGGCTTCCGCGCGGTGTTTCGCGAAGTCAGGAACAACGTCGATCTTTCCGCCTCTCCCGATTCGCAAGGCATCCTCGCCGCCGAGTGGTTTCGATCTAGCGCCCAGCTCCAGCATGGAAATGCCGGCATCGGGGACCTGTTACGCCCCGCACTTCGCCGCCTGGGACTTCTGGTGCTGGAAAGCCCCGTGCGGAATTCGCGAGTCGAGGGATGCTGTTTCACGACGACGATCGAACAGGGACCGGTCCCTTGCATTTTCGCCAACACCTACCGGTCCACCTGGTTCCGGCGCAATGCCATCCTGGCCCATGAACTGTGTCATGCCATCTTTGACGTCGAAAACGACCAAGTGTCGATCGACTTCAAGGGTGGCGGTACCGAAGAGTTCAAGGGCATCGAAGAATTTAAAGAACGACGGGCCCGAGTCTTTATGCAGAACATCCTGGCTCCTCGAGAAGTCCTCGTTAGCGCCAAGAATCGGTTTGGCATCAACTGGCGATCGCTTAATCAGATGCAAATGGCCAAGCTCGTCGCGGATCTGGGAGTGGAGCAAAAAGTCATCGGGGACGCGGCCTTCGACGCGGGTTGGATCGATGCATCGGAACGCGACGCCATGGCAGGGCTCAACTGTGAGAGTGAGTTGAAGTCGATTTCGTCGCACGCACTTTCCACGGAAGAGTTTTTGGCGCAGGGCCAGATTTCCAATCCCCTGTGGGCGGCGAAACATCGGACGGCTTCGGTGGGCTCGGCGACACTCCGATTTCCGGTCGGCTACGTGGACGAGGTCGTCCAAGCGGCCCACGAAAATCTCATTGCCCCGGCGAAAGCCGCGGAATTGTTGATGACCGACAAACGCTCACTGCAGGGTCGATTCGGCATCAAGGTTTTCGGGGAGTAGCGCGGTGAGTGATCCGGGTAGACTGCAGAGGCCCAGATTACTCATTTGCGACACCGATGTAGTCCTGCAGTTAGTCATCGCAGATGCGATTCCCGGCACGGGCATTCGATTGCAGAACAACGGGTTCCCCTTCAGGCGTTGGAATGTAGCCACACCAGCCCGCGGAGCCGCATCATGGCGGCAGGCCCACCGGTGACGGTTCAGGTGACGGACCACTTGACGGAGGCACAGACCCGACTCGGCGCCGAACTGACCGCAAAATTTGAAATCGGTCGGCTCCCTTTGGGCGCAGCGTTTCGCTCTTTTACTCTAGCGGTTCTTGGGTGGCGATTGCTC
>LNFE01000116.1 GCA_001464575.1 Acidobacteria bacterium Ga0077553
CAATTCATTATTTCCGCGACTTCGTGCTGCCGGAAAAGAAATTCCGCCAGCCTAAGACCGCTTGCCGCCGTCGCCGCCGCTGATCTCAATCGCCATCCAAATTACAATCATAAGGGAAATCACGTAGATAGCGTCTGAGAGATTCATGAGGGGTCCAGGGGTCTTCAGTACCCAGCATAGAGCGAGAGGTGCAGATCGGCAATAGCAGTTAGTCCCAGTACCCCTGGCCAATTCCTACTAGTAGCGCCCCGATTCCCCCTAGAAGAGGAAACGCCAACCACCCACCCAACAACCGCCGTCCCCAGCCCAAGGGCCGCTTCGTGAACGCCAGCCACCCCTGTGCCGTAAACACCGGCACCATCGCGGCGACAAACCCAACGCCGCCGTGCGTGCACCACGGGCAATGTTTGGCCGCGTGATGATCGTGGATGTTGCAGTGGTCCGCCCCGGCCCCCAGGACGCCCTGGCAGCCGCATTGGTAAACCAGATTACAGAAGTCGATCGCAAAGAACGCCGCCACCCCTGCGGTGGCTACGAAAATCGCGATCTTGGTTTTCATCCCGTCACCAGGCGCCGGCTCTTGGCCCGCCCATGGATCCGGACCATGTTTTCGATCATCCGCACCCCGGCCCGGCCTTCCATCGTCAATATCGACTCTGGATGGAACTGCACCGCTTCGACGGGCAGTTCTTTATGCCGAACGCCCATAATGATGCCGTCCTCGCTCCGCGCCGTCACTTCCAGGCAGTCGGGCAACTTCTCGGGCAGCGCATAGAGGGAATGGTAGCGGCCCACCTTCAAAGGATCCGCCAGTCCGGCAAAGCAACCGGCCCCGCCATGCCGCACCAGCGACGGCTTGCCGTGCATGGGGTAATCCAGCACGCCGAGTTCACCCCCGAACGCCTCCACGATGCCCTGCAGACCTAGACAGACGCCCAGCACCGGATACCCGGCCCGCGCCGCAAATCGCACCAAAGTCGGCACCCCGAAATCTTCTGGCCGGCCCGGTCCCGGCGAAATCAAAATCAGGTCCGGATCGATCTCCTCAATCTTGGCTTCCGAGATTCCGGCACGGTAGGTCACCACGTCCGCGCCGGTCTGGCGCGCATAGTTCGCCAGCGTCAGCACGAAGCAATCGTCGTTGTCGACAAGCAATAGCTTCAGTCCCTCGCCCACCCGCGCCGGCTCGTCGGCAACCGTCTTCACCGGCTTACCCATGGCGAGAGCCCGGAAGAACCCGGTGGCCTTGATCTGCGTCTCCTGCTCCTCGCTCGCCGGGTCGGAGTCGTAGAGCAACGTGGCCCCGGCCGAGTACGAAGCCAGGCCGTCCTTCAAATGCACGGTCCGGATGGTAATCCCGGTGTTGATATCGCCGTTGAGCGACAGCATCCCGATGGCGCCGCCGTACCAGCCGCGGGCGTCCTTTTCGAGATTCTCAATTTCCTGCGAAGCGGCCTTCTTCGGAGCGCCGATCAGCGTCACCGCCCACATATGGGACAGAAACGCGTCAATGGCATCGAATCCCGGCATGAGCAGGCCTTCCACATGGTCGACGGTATGGAAGAGCCCGGCATAGCTCTCAATCAGCCGGCGGCCGATCACCTGCACCGTTCCGGGCACGCAAACCCGCGACTTGTCGTTGCGGTCGACGTCCGTGCACATCGTCAACTCGCTCTCTTCCTTGGCCGAACTCAACAGGTTCTTGATGGCCTCGGCATCGGCCATCGGATCGCCCGTTCGCCGGGCGGTCCCGGAAATTGGACAGGTTTCGACGCGCGGCCCCTCCACCCGGACGAACATCTCCGGGCTCGCCCCAATCAACTGTTCTCCGCCCAACTGCAGCAGGAACTCGTAGGGCGAAGGGCTCGCCTGCTGGATGCGGTTGAACAGCACGGAGGGCTTTTCCGCGTACGGCGTCGAAAACGTCTGCCGCAGCACGACTTCGTAGTAGTCGCCCACCTTCATCCGCGCCCGGACCTTCTCCACGTTCGCCATGTACTCGGCCGGGGTGTGGTTACTCGTCACCGGAGCCGGCGACAGCACGGGCGGCTTCGGCACCCGGTCCGCATCGGCCGGCAACCCCACGGTGGTCAACTCTTCGTAGGCGAACTCATACCGATACCGCTCGATCACCTCTTTCTTGCGGTCCATGTAGTAAATGTCGTCGCAGAAGAAGAGGTGCAGATCCTTCCGGTCGCCGCGTTCGAGGCGCAGTTGGATGGGGTCAAACTGAAACAGCAGGTCGTAGCCGAATGCCCCGACAAAGGAGAGCTTGGAGTCGTCCGGATGCCGGAACTCTTCGACAATCGCCCGTAGGACAGAGAAAACCGAAGGCTGCTTCGACCGTTCCTCTTCCGGGAAAAACTCCGGCAGCGGCTCCAGCGTCCCGCTCAGCCCGGCGGCCGTCGTGGCAAAGGACTCCCAGTGCGGATGGTTCGCCAGGAACCGGCCAAACATCTGGCAGATCATGGAACCGCGCTGATTTAGCGCCCGGAACTCGACCTTGCGTCCCCAAGCGACCACTTCGAGTGGCGGCTTCATCGATGCGATGTCCCATCGGGAATACCGCCCGGGATACTCGTATCCCGAGGAAAGATAGAAGCCGCGATAACGGTCCAGATCCTGAAGCAGACTACGGAGGCCCTTCTTATATGGGGCCTTGCTCAGGTTCCGGGTAACCGCTATGCCGCTCTTCGTTTCGTAGCGGAGAAGTGGCATGGAACCCTCAGAAATAAAGGATCAGGATACCACGCCTACGCCAGCACCGCCCCCGTCTGGGCCGTATCGTAGCCCGCCAAAACCTCCAACTTCCGGCGTAGGGCCGCCCGCTGCAGCACATCCAAAAACACTTGCGCCGCCGGGGTCTCCATCGTCTGCCGCCGCATCACGAAGTCGTACCGCTCACTTTGCAGGGGCACGAAATCCAGTTGGAACGTCTGCGCGGCCGAGCGGGAGCCACTGCCAGATGTCCATAGGCCAGCCGCTCATACCCCGTCACTTTTGCCGACGGCACGCCGGCCGCACTCAGAAGTCGGTCGAGCAAAGCCCGGCTGCCCGAACCCGCCTCCCGGTTTACGAACCTCACGCCCCGTTTTGCCAGATCTTCTGCCTTGCGAATCTCCTTCGGATTGCCCGGGGCGACCACGAAGCCCTCCTCCCAGCGGGCAAAACTCACCACGGCAAAGTCTTCGCCGGGAAATTCGCGCCGCAGGTAGGGCAGGTTGAATTCTCCCGTCGCGGCATCTTGGAGGTGCGACCCCGCCACACTCACTTTGCCCTCTTGAAGCCAAGACAAGGCCAGGCTGCTGGAAGCCGCCGCCGACACGACCTCGACGCCTCCGCTCCGCTCTACCATCCTCGATACCAATCCGATCGCAGGATCGCATCCCGCCAGCACCAACCGTTTCCCGCTGCCCTCATCCGGGGCGAAAGCGACGACCTCGGCCTTGCCTGCCGCCCTCCCCAGTTTGGCCACCACCCCGTCGGCCTCCGGCAGATAGTACGGAGCGGCGTTCACCGGAATGCACACCCGCCGCGTCCCCACCTGGCTGACGCGGACCGCCTGCCCTTTCGCCACCGGCATCGCGCTCAGCACATCGACGGCCAGCGGCTCGGCCGGCGACGGCGGCTCAGAGCCCAGAAAGAACAGCTCCTCCACCCGCGCTTCCAGCGCTCTCGCCAGCCGTAGAGTCACCTCCGTATTCGGCATATACGAACCAGATTCGATCGCGTAGACCGTCTGCCTGCTCACGCCCACCCGTTTGGCCAACTCCGCCGCACTAAGGCCCCGGCTGCGCCGCACCGCGCTCAACTGGTTCTGAATGCTGGAATCCATGACCCTCAGAATTGTAGCTTAACCACCAATTCGTACACCCGCGGATCCAGAGCCGTCGTAATCGTGCCAAAAGCAGGATTGCCGAAGCTGCCGTTGGGATTGCCCAGCGGCGGCGTGTTGGTGGCATTGAACGCCTCAGCCCGCAGCTCCGCGCGCACCCTCTCCGACAGGCGGAACGTCCGGCCGATCATCACGTCCAGCGTGCAGTACCCCGGCCCCACCACCGGGTTCCGCGAACTGTTGCCAATTGTGAACTGCGGCGCCTGTCGAAACGCGGCGGTGTCAAACCAACGGGACGTCGTCCGTTCCGCGGCCGGCAACGTGGGCTCGCCGATGCGGTTCGGCCGCTGAATCCCGAAGCCGGCGAACGCATTCAAGTTCGTCGCCTGCGTCACGGCCACCGGGCTGCCCGATTGCAGCCGCACAATCCCCGCTATCTGCCAGCCGCGCAGCCAGCGCCGTCGTCCGGGCAACTCGTAGACGAACCCGGACGAAAGATTGTGCGGCACGTTGCCCGTGGAAACGTCTTTTTCGAGGCGCTTGTTAAAGCTGTCCGCCGCCTGAAAATTCGCTACCGGCCCAGTGAGCACGGCGGAATCGAACACCGCTCCGGCATCGTCAATCAGCCGCGAAAACGTATAGGCCAACGTGAACGTCAACCCGCGCGAGAAGCGTTTCTCCACGCGCCCCTGGAAGGAGTGGTACGTCGAGTGGCCCACGTTGTTGCGGTAGAGCGTCACCGCTGTGAACCGCGGAAACGGCCGCAGCAGTTGCCCGCGCGGAATCGTCGCGCCCCCCAGCGCGCTGTTCGCCGGCAGTTGGCCGAAGAACGGATTCGCCACCGGCTGCGTCAGTTGCGCGCCCAGACCGAGTTGCTCCACCGTCAACTGGTTCAGATTCCCGTCCGGCACGCCCAGGCGCGTCAGCTTCGAACCCAGATAGCCGGCCTCCACGCTCCAATCGGCGCCGAACGTCTTCTGCACACTCAGGTTCCACTGCTGCGCATAGCCGCTGCCGTTGTCCCGCTGCACCCCGAAGACTCCCTGCCCCAGGCCCGCGTCCGGCCCCGGCGCTTGCAGTCGAACCGTCGGCCCCTGCGAAAGGACGAACGCCGGGTTGATGTTGTCGAGCGTCTGCTGGCCCAGCGTCTGAATGAAGGGGAACAGCGGCGTCGTAAAGGGCGTCGTGATTCCGGCCTGCTCAATCCACGTCAGGCTATAGCCCGAGCGCAGCACCAGCGAATCACGAAGCGCGTAGGCCAGCCCCAAGCGGGGCGCGAAGTTACCTTTCTCGAGGTTGCGCGCTGACCGGGGCGTGCCGTTGGCACCCAAAAAGTCCAGCCGCTGCGTGCCCAGGTTGAACACCGCCCCGCGATCGCCCAGCACCGTCGAAGGAAAGTTCAACGTGTAGCGCACGCCCAGGTTCAGCGTCAGCCGGCGCGTGGCGCGCCAATCGTCCTGCAGGAAGACTTCGGCGATGCGCGCCCTCGGCTGAATCACGTCCGGCTGCGCATCCAGGCTGAACCGGCCCACCTGCCCCAACAGAAAGGAGCCAAACGCGGAACCGCCGGTCACCGCGCCGGAGGGCGCCAGCGCGCCCGTAAAGATGTTCGTGAACTGAAAGTTCCCCGTCGGACTCGGCGGCTGCAACACGTCCAGCGTCTGCAGGCGGATGTCCGCGCCGGCCTTGATCGTGTGGCCACCTCGGATCCACGACAGATTGTCGACAACCTGCGTCACCGACGTCGTGAAGTTCGCGTTCCCGCTCGCCGGCGGCCCCAACTGTTGCAGGCCCACCACGTCGAAAGTCGGCAGCACGTCGGCAAACGAACTCGCGGGCAAGTTCGGGATTCGTGTCGCCTCGCTGGCCGGCCGCCCCAGCCGCAGGGCGCTCCGCGCAAATTGGCGCCGCGTATAGCCGGCGCGGAACTGGTTCACCACCGTCGGCGCCACGTTCCACGTATGCTCGCCCACCACGCTATCGGCCCGCGTCAGGGTGTCGCCGATCACCCCGGCCGTCAGGTTCCCGCTACCATCCGGCAGGGGCGTGGTGGGCCGGCTGTCGTCCCGCAAAGACGAGTAGCGGCTGAACAGGCGCTGCTTGGCGCCCAGGTAGCGATCCACGCGGACGTCAAACTGCTCGGCCGCCGTGTTGTCGTTGCCCAGTCGCCGATAGTTGTTCGCGGTGGCCTCGGCCCCCGTGGCGGTGAATACATTGGGGCGGGGATAGCGGTCCACCACGGCCAGCGTGGCCGGATCGATGCGGCCGGCCGGGATGCGATTCGCGGGAAAGGGATCCCGGGCGAACCCGGCCTCCGTGCGCCGCGTGGTGCCGGGGTCGAAGATCGCGCTCGCGAAGGCCCCGCCCCGCTGGGCCGTCGTCGGCACGGTGCTCGTCCGCACCACGCCCGTGTTTAGCCGGGTGCCCTGCCAATCGGCGAACAGGAAGGTCTTGTTCTTCTGCAACGGGCCGCCCAGCACGAAGCCGTACTGGTTACGGCGGAAGCGCGGCTTGTCGCCCGTGGTCGCAAACAGGTTCCGGGCGTTCAGCTTCTCATTCCGGAAAAACTCAAACAACGTGCCGTGCCAGGCATTCGTCCCGGACTTCTGATTCACCAGAATCACGCCGCCGTTCGAGCGCCCGTACTCGGCCGAGTAGCTGTTCGTCTCCACCCGGAACTCTTCAATCGCGTCGATGATCGGATAGTAGGCCACCTGCCCGGGCTCGGGCTGCAGCACGCTGATGCCGTCGTAGATGTACTCGCTCACCCGCGGCCGGCTGCCGTTGATGCGGGGCAGCAGGTTGCCCGGCGGCAGCGTCACCCCGGGCGAGAGCGCAATCAGCGGCACAAAGTTTCGCCCATCGAGCGGCAGCGTCACCACCTTGCGTTGCTCCACCACGAAGCTCACCGTGCCCCGCGTCGCCTGCAGCAGGGGCGGAGCCGCCGTCACCTCCACCGTTTGGCTCGCATCGCCCAACCGCAGATCCACATCGAGAACCAGCCGATCACCCACCCGCAGCAGAATCTTCTCCCGTTTCAGGGGCGCGAATCGCAGCTTCGTAATCGCCAGTTGATACTCCCCGGCCGGCAGAGCCAAGAACTGGTACCCCCCGTCCAGGCCCGTTGCCTGCGAGAACAGCAGCCCCGTTGCCGGGTTTCGTAACTCCACCTCCGCCGCCGCTACGGGCAAGCCCGCCGGGTCGCGGATCACGCCCAAAAGATCTGCCTTCGTCGACTGGGCAAAGCCAGATGGCACGGAACAGACGAGCAGGAGTTTGCCCAGAGCACGAAGAGTCTGCTTTTTATCCACGACATTGACATTTTACCACGACACACGAATCCGACCCGCTGCCCGCCTCGCATCACGCCTCGCATCACCGGTTGTGCTCAGCCCCCACATCGGATATGCTGCCCGCCGATCGTGAGTCTATTTCCCCAGGGGACTACCATGAGAACCGCTATCTCAAATTCCATCGTGGGAGCGTTACTGGCGCTTTGCCTTCTCCCTCCCTCACTGCCGGCGCAGACTGTCGCCGGTCAGCTCTCGGGTCTGGTCACTGACCCTTCCGGCGCGGCCATTGCCGGCGCCAGCATCGTTGTCACCGATATCGAGCGAAACGTCAATCTCCGCTCCTCCTCCAACGAGTCCGGCTTCTTCCTGGTCTCCCCCCTTCCCCCCGGCCGCTACCGGCTCCGCGCGGAGAAGGCCGGATTCCGCGCCCACCTCATCGAACTGATTCCCATCGCCACGCAACAAAAAGCCGAAGTCAGCATACCCCTGCAGATAGGCGCCGTCAGTGAGTCCGTCACCGTGTCCACCAGCGCCATCTCGATCGACACCACGAGCGCCACCCTCAGCGGCGTCGTCGAGAACAAACGGATCATCGACCTTCCCCTCAACGGCCGCAACGTCTACGGACTCGCCGCCCTCACCCCGGGCGTCTTTGGATTTCGTCCAGCCGGCGGGAATGGCGGCGTCGGCGAAGGATTCGAATCCATCGGCCGCTTCACCGTCAACGGAGGCCGCGATTCGTCGAACGCCATCATGATGGACGGCGTACCCGTCACCATGAACTCCAACACCGCCAACATGAACGCCAATAGCGCCGTCCCCTCCGTCGAAGGCGTCGAAGAGTTCCGTATCCAAACCAACGCCTACAGCGCCGAGTACGGCCGCAGCGGCGGCGGCGTTCTCACCATCGCCACCAAGAGCGGAACCAACACCCTGCATGGCAGCGCCTTCGAATTCCTTCGCAACAGCAAGATGGACGCCAACGGCTGGTTTTCGAACGCCAGCGGCGCCCGGCTCGCCACCTTCCAACGCAACGAGTTCGGCGCCAGCTCCGGCGGCCCGCTCGTGATTCCGAAAGTCTACGACGGCCGCAACAAAACCTTCTGGTTCGCCGTCTACGAAGGCCGCCGGCAGCGTTCCGCCTCCACGCGCTTCTTCACCCTCCCCACCGACGAACAGATGGTGGGCGACTTCTCGAAAACGCTCACCGCCGCCGGCGCGCTCCGCAACATCTACGATCCCTTCTCCACCACCCCCGACCCCGCCCGGCCCGGCCAGTTCCTCCGCACCATCTTCCCCGGCAACCGCATCCCGCCCTCCCGCATCGATCCCGTCGCCGCCAATGTCTTGAAGTTCTACGGGCCTAGACCGAACCTCCCCGGCCAGGTCAACACCAACCAGAACAACTTCTTCTTCCAGGGCAAAGCGCCCACCGACGTCGACCGCGGCACCACAAAAATCGATCACAACTTCAACGACAGCCAGCGCATCTTTTTCCGCTACACCATCTTCCAGAACCAGAACTCGCAGCCCGAACTCTGGCCCGGCCCCGGCTGTCCCGATGGTGGCTGCTACTCCAACTACGAACGCCAACAGAACGCCGCGCTCGACTATAGCTGGACCATCAACTCCACCACCCTCCTCAGCCTGCGCTACGGCTTTGCCCGCTCCATTCTCGATCGCGGCAGTTGGCACAAAGGCTTCCGGCCCACCACGCTCGGCCTCCCCTCCTACACCGAAACCGGCGCCGACCTGCTCGCCTTCCCCGAATTCTCGGTCGAAGAGATGACCATGCCCGGCCTGCTCCACCATTGGAACTTCCGGTCCGCCAACCAGTCTCACACCTTCGTCGGCACGCTCTCGAAGGTCGTCGGCAGCCACTCCCTCAAAACCGGCACCGAAATCCGCGGCAACCTCATCAACCACATGCAAGCGCCCTGGAGCTTGAACTTCAGCTTCAACCGCGGCATGACGCAAGGCCCGGACCCTCGTGTCGTCACCCCCAACGGCGGCTTCGGCTTCGCCTCGTTCCTCCTCGGCACCGGCGCCAGTGGCAGCGAAGTCCACGGCATCCGGCCCGCTCTTGAAAGCAAGAGCTACGGCTTCTACCTCCAGGACGATTGGAAAGTGAACCGCAAACTCACCCTCAACCTCGGCATCCGCTGGGACTTTGAAACCGGCCTCACCGAGCGCTACGACCGCTACGCCGTGTTCGACGAAAGCGCCGTCAGCCCCCTCAGCCAGCAGACCGGCCTGAACCTGATGGGCGGTTGGACCTTCGCCAACACGGGCAATCGTGGCCGGAACCTCAAGAACATTGAATGGGGCAAGATCGCCCCCCGTATCGGCATCGCCTACCAGATCCGCCCCGGCACCGTCATCCGCACCGGCGGCGGCATCTTCTTCACCACCGCCCCCTACGGCGCCAACAACTACGGCACCGCCCCCTTCCGCGCCAGCACCCCCTGGGTCACCACCGTCGACGGCGTCACTCCCACCGACCTGCTGCGCGATCCCTTCCCTGCCGGTGTGCTGCAGCCGGAAGGCTCGCGGAACGGACTGCTCGCCGCCCTCGGCCAAGGCGTCGGCTCCCCCATCCCCGACGCGATGACCACCCCTAACAATGCCCAATGGAACTTCTCCATCGGCCAGGATCTGGGAAAGAGCTCCGTTCTCGAAGTCGCCTACGCCGGCAACAAGGGCACCCACCTGCCCCTCGGCTGGCAAATGGATCAGTTACCCGACTCGTTGATCCGCCCCGACGCCGGGCTGCTCGACACCGTGCCGAACCCCTTCTTCGGCATCATCAGAGTCGGTCCGATGTCCACCCGCACCGTGCAACGCGGCCAACTTCTCACGCCCTATCCCCATATCCCCGGCGTCTCCACCGCCGGCACCTCCTGGGGCAACTCCAACTTCCACAGCCTCCAGGTCAGCTTCAAAAAGCGCTTCTCCCAAGCCGGCTCCGCGGTCGTCGCCTACACTTGGTCCAAGCTCATCGCCGATGGCGGTGACAACGCCTGGGACTCGGCCGGCTTCCGCAACTTCAACTGCCGCGCCTGCGAACGCTCCATCTCGCCATACGACTACCGGCACCGCCTGGTCGCCAGCTATACCTACGAACTGCCCTTCGGCAAAGGCAAGCAATATGGAACCCAGTGGAACGGCTTCCTGAACGCTGTCCTCGGCCAATGGCAGGTCAACGGCATCGCCACCCTCAGCAGCGGGTCGCCCCTGCAGATGCTCACCACCGGCAACACCAGCCAGTCCTTTGGTGGCGGTCAGCGCCCGGACTCCACCGGCCAAGACGCCACTCTCGACAACCCCACCCTGGACCGCTGGTTCGACATCAACGCCTTCACCCTGCCGGCCCAGTTCACATTCGGCAACATGGGCCGCATGCACCCCAGCCTCCGCAGCGACTTTGTCGAACTTCTTGACCTCTCGGTCTTCAAGCGGTTCAACATCGTCGGCGAACGAGTCGCGCTGGAACTCCGCGGCGAGAGCTTCAACGCTCTCAACCACCCCGTATTCGGCTCGCCGAATACGACGGTCGGCAACGCGCAGTTCGGCCGGGTCACCAGCACCGCCAACGCCCCCCGCCAAACGCAGTTCGCTCTCAAACTGCTCTGGTAACTCCGCAACCCAATGGCCGGCTCTCCACCCGGAGGGCCGGCCAATCTTCTACTTCCCCGCCAGCCGCCGCAACGTATCCGACCCCGCCCTCCCCCGCACAATCTTCTTCAGCTTCTCGGCATCTCCCTCCGCCCCCTGCCTCTGAATCGCCTCCCGGTACCGCTCCTGGTGATCCGCCAAGTCCAGCGGGGTCTCCCCCATCGAGTTCTTCGCCTCGAGCGCCGCACCCTCTGCGTGCAAAAACTCAAGCATCTCCGGCCGCCCCTGAATCGCCGCCAAGTGGAGGATCGACTGCTCCTTCCGCGCCAGAGTAATCGCCTCCACCGGATCCGGGATCTTGTCCTGAGGATTCCACCGTCCGCGAACGTCGGCCCCACGCTCCACCAGTTCCCGCACGATCGCCAAGTCGCCCGCGAGCACCGCCACCGAGAACGGTGTGTGGCCATCCTTGCGGACCAGGTTAGGGTTGCCGCCCCGGTCAGCCAGGACTTTCACCAGAGCGACATTCCCCGAACTCGCGGCGATATGCATCGCCGACGATCCCGGCGGTGCGGGATTGATCCGCACATCCCCCGCCGGGCCTCCGGTGGGATACACCGTCTGCTGATTCGGATTCGCTCCCGCATCGAGCAGCCTCCGGACAATCGTCAAGGCTTCCGGCAACGCCGTCGCGCCCAAGGATTCGTCGTCCGCGCCAAGCGCCAGCGCAGCCGCCGTCTGCCCATAAGCGCCTTGCTGCCTGGCCCCGCTACGGGCAGCCTTTGCCACCGCCAGAGCAGCGCCGTGCAGGGGCGTATACCCCGCGCCGTCCGCCACCTTCACCGCCGCGCCACGGTCGAGAAGCAAACTCGCCAGCGCGAGGTCCGGACGAAATCGTTGCGAACTCCCCGCCGTCGCCGGAGCGCCCCGGCCAGGAACGAACGTACCCGCCGGCGAGTCCCATTTGTAGAGCGCGGCCAGCAAAGGAGTCGTGCCATCGGCGGCCGTCGAATTCACATCCAACCCGGCATCCAGCAGAACTCGGGCAGATTCCAGGTCGTTCTTCTGCACCGCGAAAAACAAGGCATTCAACCCGCCTTTCTTCGCCGTGTAGTCGCCCTCATTGTTCCAGGGAATCCCGGTCTTCCCCAGCGTCGCCGTCGTCGGCAAATAGATCGTGTACTTCACGTCCCAAGTCTTCGTCGTCGCTCGAATATCCGCACCGTACTCGAGCAGTAGCCGCACCGCCTCCGGACGCCCCGCTGCCCACATCAGAGCCGTCTGCCCGAACTTCTTGTCCCGCGCATTCACCGCCGCACCCTTGGCCAGCAACCGCTTCATCATGTCGACCCGGCCCATGCGCGCCGCAGTCATCAGCGGCGTCTCGCCATTCTCGCGGGCAACGTTGGGATCCGCGCCGCCAGCCAACAGTTGCTCCACGATCACCAACGAACCATTCGCGATCGCCAACGCCAGCGGACCAAGGCCAATCTCGGTGGTCCGATTGGGGTCCGCTCCAGCCTTCAGCAGTACACCCACCATCTCGGCATTCGCTCGCACGGCGGCCCAGGCCAGCGGCGTCGTCCCGTCGCTCTGCCGCTCATTCGGATCCGCCCCTTCCCCGAGGAGTCGCCGCACCCCATCGCGATCATCGCCACGCGCCGCGTTCAATAAGGCGCTACCCTCCGGCCCGAACGCCACCGCCCCAAACGACAGAGTCAGCAAGACAGGGATTACGTACCGCATCGCCGCTAGACCTCCAGCCGGTTCAGCCGGCCCGTGCTATCTCCCAACTTCTCGGTCGGCACGCCCACCTTATCGAGCATCGTCAAATAGAGATTCGTCAACGGCGTCTCGTCGCCCGGGAACTTCAAATACCGTCCACCCGCAATTCTGCCCGCTGCCCCGCCGGCAAGGATAATCGGAAGGTCTCGCTGGCTATGCGACGTCGGGACGCTCAGGTTGCTCCCATACAAAATCAACGAGTGGTCCAGCAGCGTGGAGTTCCCCTCTTTGATCGAATCCAATTTACTCAGGAAATACGCAAACAACCGCGACTGATCCACGTTGATCTTGGCAAGCGCATCCAGCTTGTCCTTCTCGAAGTTGTGGTGCGAAATCTCGTGGTGCCCCATCGAGATATCCAGGTGTGGGTAATTGATCGATGTCGCTTCTCGTGCGTACATGAAGGTCCAGACTCGAGTCAGATCGGCCTGCACCGCGAGCGTCTGCAAGTCGAACATCAGCTTCACATGCTCAGGCCAGGAGTCCGGTACGCCCGCGGGGCGCGACATCTCCGGCAGATCCGTTGGCCGCTTCCGCGATGCCACCTGAACCCGCCGCGCCGGTCGCCCGCCCCGAGCTTGGCCTTCAGTTCAGTGATCCGCTCCGTCACACTGTCCAGGCTGCTCCGGTCCGCCGCGTCCCGCGCCGCAGCCGCAGCAGGATCAATGCGGCCCCCTTCACCGAATAGCCGCTCAAATAGCCGCCGCGGATTGAACTCAAACGGCAATGGCGTCGTGGCGCTCTTGAACACCGGGCCAACGTGCGCGGCGCCACCATTGTTGTTCTCGGTCGAAAGTTCGAGCGAAGCAAACTGCGTATCCTTGCCCAGCGTCTGCGCCGCCAGTTGATCCACCGAAATGCCAACGTGGACCTTCCCCTTCGCCGGCTCCACACCGGTCAGGAAGGAAGCCAACGCACGGTCATGAAACCCCGCCTTGCTCCGGTCCGGGTCGGATGACAGGCCGCTCATCACCACCATCTTTCCGCGATGCGGCGCCAGGGGCGCCAACGCCTCGCTAAATTGAAAGCCAGCTCCCTCGCCCTTCGGCCGCCAACGGTCCTGGTCCACGCCCAGCGGGTAGATCACGAAACCCAACCGGCGCACCGGCGCGGCTGCGGTGAGCTTTTCGGCGGTCAAAGCCGGGACCATCGCCTCCAGCAAGGGAAGCCCCAGGCACACGCCCGCACCGCGCAAGAACGTGCGGCGGGGAAGATACTTCTGCTGAATGAACATGATTTCAGCGCTCCTGCTTCTGTCTCATTTCAAAGGGTGCGCTTCTCACGATGGCAAGAACCAGGTCATGAAAGCGATACTCGGCGGCTTCGGTCTGGCGCATAATCGCGCGAATCGTCGGCTGGTCCCGGGCGTCTAACTCGCGGCCCAAGGCGTAGGTCAACAGGCGTTCTAAAGTCGCGTGAACGAACTCATCCGCACGGCTCAACAGCATTGTCTTCAGCCCCTGCGGCCCTGCAAACTCCGTTCCACCCAACATCTTCGCGGAGGCGTTAATCGGTCCGCCTTCATCCTTGGTGCGCCAACGGCCAATCACGTCATAGTTCTCGAGCGCGAAGCCTAGCGGATCAATGCGGTCATGGCACGAAGCGCAACTGGGGTTAGCCCGGTGCCGCTCCACCTGCTCCCGCGCCGTCAGTTTCCGCCCATCTCCCGCCTTCTCTTCGAGCGGAGGCACGTTCGCCGGCGGCGCGGGCGGCGGCGAATTCAGGAGGTTCTCGAGAATCCATTTGCCCCGCAATACCGGCGACGTCCGCGTGGAATGAGAGGTCAGCAACAGCATGCTTCCATGTCCCAACAGCCCACCGCGCCCGGAGGCGCTATCCAACTGCACCCGGCGAAACCCCGGTCCCGTTACGCCAGCGATCCCGTAGTGACCGGCGAGCCGTTCGTCCAGATAGGTGTAGTTCGCGCGAAGGAGATCGAGGACGCTGCGATTCTCCCGGATCAGACTGTTCACGAACAAGCGGGTCTCCATTTGAAACGCGGACGCCAGCGCGGTATCGAACTCTGGAAAGAGCTCCTTATCCGGAGCCACTCCCGCCAATTCCCGCAGCCCCAGCCACTGCGCCGCAAAGTTGTCCATCACCGCGGCTGAGCGCCGGTCGGCCAGCATGCGGCGCACCTCGCGCGCCAGCATCTTCGGCTCGCGCAGTTTCCCGGCCGCCGCCGCATCCAGCAACTGGTCGTCGGGAATGCTGCTCCACAAGAAGAACGAAAGCCGGGAGGCGAGTTCGAACTCCGTCACTGGCTGGGCGCTGCCCGGCGCGCCCTGTGCGGCATCAAACTCCAGCCGGAACAGAAAATCGGGAGCCAGCAGGACGTCCCGGACCGCTGCCGCAATAGCAGTTTCAAAAGGCTTACGCGCGCGACGGGTCGCCTGAAACGTCTTGAGGAACGGATTCAGATCCGCCGGCGCCAAGTTCCGCCGGAACGCACGGCGGACGAGCGGCGCCAGGATACGCTTGGCGCAGTCGTCCTCGTCCGCTCCAGCCTCAGCAGGCCTGCACACAAAGATTCGCGCCCGGCTCGGCGTCTCCCCGGGGCCAGTCGCGTTGTATGGCCCAGCAATCTCGATGCGCCCCAGCACCGGCGGTCCGGGCAAGCCATCAAAAGCTGCTTCCCCCGCCGTCATCCCTCCAATCTCAAACAGCTTCACGCGGCGGCCATCCACGCGGAATTCAATCGTCGGGCGCACCGCGCTGCCTAGCACGTCGAGTGGCCCCCCTATCGCTTGCCCACCCGGACCGCCGACATTCAACACCGGCCCTTCACGCTCGGCGTACTCATCCGGAAACGTCACGATCACCGTGTGGGAGCCCGCCTTCACCCTCGTCAGGCGCATTCGGAAGAAGCGAACTCCTTCGAGCGGAGTCAAGCTCTCCTTCGCCAGAAAGGCTCGCAGATCGTAGTCCCCGTCCTTCGGAAAATAGTGGGTGACACGAATGCCACCGCGTGTACCAAACGGCATGCCCTCGCCCTGCCATACCGCTTGCGTCCCGGTGGCCGGGAAGATCTCCACCACCGGCGAGGCCTCTCCCGTACCCGTGGCAAGCGCACTCAGAGGCGACATCGAAAGCGCGTCGCCGATATTGTCGAACCCGGCGGCGGTCTGGTCCTGCGGAAGTTCGGCGTCCAGGGGAAGCTCAATGTCCAACAAATCCCGGACGGCGTTCGTATACTCCGTCCGATTCAGCCGGCGGATCACCGGCGAACCCGCAAATGTCGACCGGCGCCTCCCGAGGTCAAGCTCGGTGATCAATCCCTTGAGAAACGCTTGGGCGGAAGCCTCCTGCGGACGCGGCATCCCCGCCGGAGGCATCTCCCGTGCGCGGACTCGTTTCGCCACCTTCTCCCAGATGTCCGGACGAAGCGCCGCATCGGCGTGCGAAACCCCTTCGAGCACAAAGCCGCCGGCCTTAGCCCGTTCGCTGTGACAGCCGAGGCAATACCGCCCCGTAAAGGCTTCCCGGCTCTCCGGCTGAGCGGACAAAACTGCGCCAAAGCATACCGCCAGGAGCAGCGTAAGGAGATAGCCAGTCGGTCTCTTCATGGAGTCTCTGCCCGGATTGAATTCCCGTCTGCTCCGAGTTTACATCTAACCGCCGCACCATAGACGTGATATAGAATCGGGAGCCGACAAGGAGCCCCTCCCCATGCTCGACGAGAAACGTTCTCATTCCTCCCTCACCCGGCGTGCTTGGATCGCCGCCACTGCCGCCGCGGCCACCGCTGCTGCCGCCCCCGCGGACTCGATACCGATCATCGACACCCACTTCCATCTTTACGACCAAACCCGTCCCCAAGGCGCGCCGTTTCCGTTCACCCCCAATAACCCGCCCTTCCTCGCCCATCACTATCGCGAGTCCGCCGTCCCCCTCGGCATCGTCGGCGGCATCAAAGTCGAAGCCAGCCCCTGGGTCGAAGACAACCTCTGGGTCCTGATGATGATCGAAAAGGAACCCATCATTACCGGCATGATCGGGAACCTCGACCCCACCATCCCGCAGTTCCTTGAGTATCTCGAACGCTATCACCGCAACAAGTTATTCCTCGGCATCCGCTACGGCAATGTCTGGAAGGGGCAGGACCTCGTCACGGCCATCCACCAGCCCCTCTTCATCGAAAACATGAAGGCGTACGCCCAAACCGGCCTCACTCTCGAAGTAGCCAACCCCCGCCTGGATCTCATCGAAGCTACACTCCGTCTCACCGACAAGGTCCCCAACCTGCGCATCGTCCTCGGCCATCTCCAGGCCCTCGCCCTGCCCACCGATCCCGGGGTACTGAAGACCTATGCCGGCCATCTCCGCGGCCTCCGGCAGCGGAACTCGTTCGTCAAACTCTCTGGCTTGCATCGCGCCCGCGCCACCGCGGAGAAGCCCTTCGACCCTGCCGTCTACAAACCCGTCATGGACTTCATCTGGGACATCTTCGGCGAAGACTACCTCGTCTACGCCGGCCGCAACAAAGTAGCGATCGAGATTTTCCGCTCGTACTTCTCCGCCAAGAGCCAAGGGGCCGCCGAGAAGTTCTTCTGGAAGAATTCGATCCCGGCGTTTAAGTGGATCCGGCGAGATCCCGGGCAGCCGCAACTGGCCTAGGCACTACGGCATCAAGGTCGCCGAACGCTTCTCTCCATTCACCCGGACCCGCCCTATCCAGGTGCCCGTCTTGGCGTCCCGCACGGCCCCCGCCTCCACTTGACTGGTCAACCTCGATGCGGGCCTGATCTGTAAGCCCCAGCCGTCGGGCGGCGCTCCGACGATATCTGAATACTCCGCTCCCAGCACCACACGCGCCGCCTTATCGTTATCGCCGAGATAGATTGCCCCCGCCCCGTCCTCCAGGGCATGCACCCATCCGCCAACCGTTTCACCTTTAGCTAAATCGGTCCACGCCCAACGTAGCCACCTCAACTCCGGTGGCGGAGTAAAAGACCAGTTCCGTCATCTTTCCCCTCGTCAACAGCCGAGCCGCCACGCGACCCTCCGGATCCCGCACCACCATCTCCCGCTGTTCCGCCCGTACCCCAAGCAGAAACCACCACGCGCCCAGCAGACAAATCGCGCCGGTCAGCGCCGACACTCCCGCGGACCACATCACTAGACGACGAACACGCAACACAGCTGACAAAGACACCGCGCCTACCGGAGAAGTTCCTCGATTACAGGTACCGCGCAATCCAGTCGTAGGCCGCAAACCGGACCGCATCCGGAAAGTCATGCTCACTATCCGGATGCTCCACCCGCAGCCGATCCTCGGCCCCGTACAGCCGAAACACCGGCAGCGCCGCCTCACGAATCCGGTCCACACTTGCGTGCTGAAAGTTCGCATCGCGCAGCGGCGCATTGACGAAAACCGCCCGCGGCGCCAACGCGGCTATCAGCTCATAAAAATCAAACGGGACGTTCTGCGGCGCGCCCAAATACTGGCCCATCCGCATCATGTACCGTTCCTGCACCCAACCCTTGATGTTCCCGCCGTAGTAATCCAAAAACGAATCGAACCCGCAACTCGAAACCACTACCCCGATCCGTTCCTCGTGCACCGCAGTATAGATCGCGTTGTGCCCACCCAACGAATGCCCGATCGCCGCATACTTGCCCCGCCGCACCTGCGGCAAACTGTCGAGCAGATCCAGCGCCCGCACGTTATCCCAAATCGCCTTCATCGTCCCGCTTTCGTAGCCCAGCTTCCGCACGTCCGGCTGATACTCCGCCAACTGCACATAACTCGGCGAAATCGTCACGAAGCCGCGCTCGGCCAGCTCCGCGGCGTACTGCCGGTGCGGCCGCCCGCCCAGCCCCACCACCACCTTGTACCCAGCCTCGTTGTCCGTCGGATGCAGGCACAATACCCCCGCTGCCCGCTTCCCCGCCAGCGCCGCTTTCGGCAGGCAAAGAAACGCCGTCGTCCGCGATCCCGGCTCGGCCGCATACGAAATGGACCGCCGCACATAGCTGCCCATGTCGGTCTCGTCGAGCACCTTCACGTCCAACGGACACCGCTTTTCGCTTCCCGGCAGCGGCCCCGTCACCTGGTGCATTCCGGCCAACGCCTCCCGCCGGCGCACCTCCCACTCCCGCTTGCTCTTCGCCACCCGGATCTTCCCGCCATCCCGGTACTCGAGCAGGTTGGTCCGGCTCAGCCCTCGCAAAGGCGGCAAAGGCGGCGCGGTCTGCGCCCGTGCCAGCAGCGGCAAGCCCGCAACAAAATCACGGCGATTCATTTCACGTTCTCCCGCAAGTCCGGCGGCGCTTTCGTCACCACCTCTACCAGTCCCACAATCTCGTCCAAGCTATTTCGCACCGGAGCCAACACCGAAATAAAGCCGGGCTTCTCCTTCACCGTCCGCCGCCGGCCGGTCTTCAACACGTCCAGCATCGCCGCCGGCGCGGGCTGAAACAGCTTTCCCCACGGCCAAAACTGGCTCATCTCATGCCGGTTCCGAATCACCACGTGTACTATATCCGGCCGAATGGGCATCCACAGATTCACATCCACCGGATAATCCGCCAATAGTGCCAACCGCATCAGCGTCTTCTTGGTCGCCAAGAACGCGGCATCGTTCACGTCGTAATTGTCCGCGTCCGCCCAACGGTCCGGCGATGGATTCCGCAACATAAACTCCATCGCCCGCGGCGTGACGATTCGCTGGCAGACATCGCCGTCCACCATCACGCTGGCGGTGCGGGCGATGGCATCCAACTCCTGCTCCCGCTGGGCCGCCAGCGGACTCACCAGCACAAGAACCAACACCAGCCATCTCATTGTTCACCCCCCACCGCATACTCATGCACCCGCTGCCACGCCTCCGGCCGCACCTTCGAAAACCTCGCCTCAAACGGATCCAGGGCCGCCCCAATGCTCACATTGTTCCATTCGAGCACCGGCGTCTTCGCCAGCGGCGGCGCCACATTGCGCCAATCCGCCAGCGTACTCCCGTTGAACCGCTTCACCACTTCTGCCGTCACCGCGGCCCGGTTCCCCTTCGCCGCCCGTTGCTCCAGCAAAGCAAGGTCCTGCAGGCAGTTCCGCTGCACCTTCAGCCGAATGCACGCCAGCGGCTCCCCGATCCCGAAACGGTCCCCAGGGTACACCAGCGTTTCTCCGCCGCCTTCCAACTGGAACCACGGATCCGGTCCCGGGTCCACCGTCTGCCACCGCACGAACCCCTGCACCCCGGTCACCCAGGAGCGCAGCGGATTCAACGTCATCATCGCGGCAGCTTTGTCCACCGTCGGCGTACCACCGTACGACCAGATCTGATCGCCACGCGCCCGCAACCGCTCCGCCGAACCCGGATACCAACTCAACATCCCCTCACCTACCACCCAGAAGTTCACAACCTTGGCAAGGCTCTGGAACTGCTCCTCCATCGTCCAACTGGAATCGATTCGCGTCAGGAATTTCACCGGCGAATCCGCCGGCACGGACTGATCGAAGAGCAGCCGGTACGCGACCAGCCACTCGTTGTCCCGGGCAAACCGCTGCTCATCGCCGTCCCAGGAGAAGCCTTTGTAGCGCTTCTTGTGATTAAAGAACAGCTCAAAGTAGGTCCGCGTCCAACCCTTCTCGCGGAAGTGGCGCTCCATGGCGGAAACTACGTTCCGGAATTCCACCTCGTAGCCCGGCTCCCCCCACCAGAGTTGCGAAGCAGGCCATTCCGGGTTGATCGGCAAGTAGATATACGGAATCGGCCGCGGTCCGCGCCGTGTCTTGCCAAACGCGCTTCCGTCCAGTAACGGCCCGTAGTGACGGTCAAACCGGTCCCAACTCGTAATCCGCTTATTCCTGCCGGACCCTGCCAACTCCGGTGCAAACTCCGGCCCCACCTTTCCCGCGTGGCCGTAGCCAAGCTGATGATAGACGCCGCGATGCTCGTAGAAGCGCCGGTGGTAGGCGTGAATCAGTTGAAACAGTCTCTCGTCGTTCTCCGGCGGCAGCGTCTTGGGATACTGGCCAAACAACCACCCGGTGCCGTAGGAGTTATGGTCCAGGACAATCGCATCCTCCTGCGGGATCAAGCCGGGAAGCACTTCGATTTCGATGGTGGCGTTCTGCGTGCGGCCACGTTCCGTCAGGGTCACCGCGGCCCGATAGGCGCCGGGCTTCGTATCTTCCGCGATCCAAAAATCGAGCCAGAACGCTTGCGCGGTCTGATTGGGAATGCGATTGTCCGAATCCGGAATCGACGAGGCAGCGCCGGACTCGATCGGGATCAGAGCGTCGGGGAAATACTTCCCGTCCGCCTTCGTCCGGTGGAACCACTCCCGGTATATCTCCACCGGGAACGGGGACGAAACCGCCATCTGGTAAGTCAGCGGCCGATCCGTTGAAACCAAGACCTGCACCGAGGCGTATCCCCGTCGCGCTGTCGTCAACTTCCCCGTAAAGGTGGCCCCGGATCGGTCCGCCTCTACAATCGACCCGAACGGATCCGTCCGTTGATACTCCGGCAGCAATCGCAGCTCCGCCGCGCTGGCTACTGCCGCAAACAGCACAAACCTACTGAACAAATTCCACATATCCCTTCCGCTCCAGAAATCGGAAATACCCGCCAAAGCGGAACGACAGCGGCCGGCCCATCTCAAGCTCAGTCAGCCGCGCCACGTCGTCAATCGTGCGCTTGCCATCGCACCAGTACAGAGCCACGGTCACCATTTTGTCCCACGCCCCAGATGGAAACCCCTCGCGCTTCTCCGGCGCCAGATCATCCAGCGGAATCGTCCCGATTCCTTTCCGGCGCACCACCAGCGCCCCGCTGTCGGTATCCCCCGCCCGCCGGTAGGCCCGCACGCCCTGCTCGGTCAGGCGTGCCGCCTGCACTTTCTCTAGTCCCCGGATATACCCCTCGGCGGAGCCGATGGCGGAATGCTGGCCGAGTTTCCGCAGCTTGCTCAACGCGGCAATGTTGCGCTCCGCCAAGTAAGGAATGCGCGCCAAGGCGAACGCCGCCGCGGCTTGATCCCCCGCCAACAACGCATCCATACCCGCCGCCCCGGCGGCGTTCAAATCCTCGGCCGCGCTGTCCACAATCAGGCTCGCCAGCCACGGAATCTCACCCTCGCCGGCGTTGGCGGAGATATACAGGTAGGACGCCACCATCGCCGTCAAATCGCCTAACGACCGTAGATCCACCGTCGCCGGCACGTCCGCGCTGTTGTGATGGGTTACCTTTCCCGTACCGCTATACAGCCACACGTTCGGCACGCCTATCGTCGGGTCGCCCAGATAAGCGTCCGTACCCGTCTCATGCTCGGCTGAACGGAAGGGCCGGAATCGCGGCAGCGTCGCCCTCGCGATCCGCTGGATCAGAACGTCCGTCCACGATTTCGCCACATGCGGGTTCTTGTACGCCGTGTACTCTGTCCCGGCCAGATCATAGGAAGCCGCCGGGGTATCCACTGTGATCGCTGCTACCGTCCGCGCCATCCTCTCCGAATGACCCGCGATGTAGTGGAGCGAACCATATACTTCCGGCATCAGCAGCACGCGAATGCTCCGGCGCGGCCGGGGTAGCTGACCGGACTCGATCAGCCGGTGCAGCGTCCGCAGCGCCTCCACGGTCGCCGCCACGCCGGTCGCATTGTCCTGCGCTCCTTGCTCGGCGATATGTCCCAGCGCCAGCACCTCCTCCCCAGTGCGATCCGTGCCCGGCAGAATTGCCGTCACCCACGGGTACTCGCCCTCGTACAGCCGAGTCGCCGCCCGCGCCCGCAACACTACCCGCTGCCCCCCCGCCAGAAGCCCCCGCAGCTTAGCTGCCTGATTCGGCGTGACGGAGTAGGAAAGCAGCGGCGTGCTCGCCTTTAGAAACCCCCATCCATGGTCGCCCCACGCATTCACCCACTGGCGGTCGTCTCCCAGCTCCGGGTTTTCGCTAAACCCGTTCACGGCCCCCAGCGCCCCGTTTTGAGCCAGCTTATCCTTCAAATTCGCGGCATTCTGGCTCGTCAGCACCAGCTTGCCCCGCACTTGGCTCCACGGGGTGGTGTCAAGATCCACCAGTTCCGCCTCCACCCCGGCCGGCGGCGTCGGGCCACTCCACATGCCCAGACACGTCGGCGTCTGCGCGTAGTCGCAAAGCGCCATCGGCTCCGGCGCAATCACTTCGAGTGAGGCCGATTCCACATCCCAAGCCAACGGCGCCGTCCAGAACCCCGCCTTGGTCACCCCGTCCGCCCGCAGCGCTCCCATCTCGACCTGCGCCGCGCCGCTTTTCTCGAGCAGAGTCTTCAACTCCTGCACCGTCCGCTGGAACCTCGGGAAGGTAAACCACCGGTCGTTGGCATAAACCCGCTTCACTGTTTCGAGGGCATGCCTGGAGTCAACCGCCTCCGCCACCTTGCGCACCACCGGGGATACCGGGGTCGGTTGCCCCGCGGCGGCCATGGCAAACAGCAGGAAGTACGAAACGAGCCAGGGGGTTATCTTCATTCGTGCAATTTGCAAGAAAGTCTAGCGACCGTACCCCAGCCGCGTCAACACGGACTACCCGGCGCGGTCCAGTTGAAAGAGCGGAGCAAACGCCAGCGTCGCCGCGCCCACCAACGTCCCGTGCTCGCCCAAGCCCGAAGGCTGCACCCGCAGGCCGCGGAACGCTGGCCACTCGGCGGAATCAGGAAACTGAGATTCAATCGCTCCGGACAGAATCGGCCACGTCGCATTCAGCGTCGAGTTCAGCACGATCACCTCCGGGTCCAGCCCCCAAGCAATATTCACGATGCCAATCGCCAGATAGCGGGCCGCCCGCGCCACCACCTGCATGGCCGCCGGGTCGCCGTCGGTAGCGTCCTGGCAGATCCGGCGCACCTGGGCCGCGCTGTCCGCGAGACTCGCCGAATTGGCCCGTCCCTGGGTTTCGGCATAGGCGTCACAAACCGCCATGTTCGAAACCAGCTTCTCGAGGCACCCCGGACGGTCGTGCCGCAGTTCGCTGCCGTCGTCGGCAATCACCATCTGCCCAAACTCGCCCGCCGCCATCGAAGGGCCCGTATACACTTCGCCGTCCAAGACCAAACCTACGCCCACACCCTCATCCACGCGGACGTAAAGGAGGCAGTGGGGCGCCAACTCCCCGGCGTCTGTGTAGTTGTACTCTGCCGCGGCAGCCGCCCGCACATCGTGCTCCAGGGCCACTGGCAACCCCGTCGCCGTCGCCAACATCGCGCGTAGCGGCACATCCACCCAGCCCGGAGCGTTCCCTAACCGCACCACCCCCTCCCGGCTATCCACAATTCCGCGGGCCGTTACCCCCACCCCATGCGGCAACGCTTGGCCATGGGCCCGGCAGTACTCCGCCACCTGCTCGCTGATCATCGCCACCGTTTCCTCGGGTGTCGCCGGAGTGCGCAGCGCCGTGGTCTCCCTCAAAACGCCGCGGGTGCTGGCCACGGCAAAGCGCGTCTCCCAATTCTGTATCTCCACCCCAATCGCCCAGGGAGCGTCCGAAAGCTGCAGCCCCGTCGCCGGACGGCCCCCGGTGGAGCTCTCCGCCCCGGCCTCGCCCACTAAGTTCTGTTCGAGCAGGCCGGAAACAATCCGGGAGACCGTTCCCTCGGATAAACCGCTTCGCCGCGCCAACTCCGCTCGGGAAAGCCGGTCAAACCGCCGCAACAGCTGCAAAACCACAGCGCTGTTGGCGCAGCGGACCTGCTTCGGACGCAGAATACCGCGCCGGTGTGGATTCATGCTCTTCAAACTTAGTCTGCTTCCGACCGCCCGCAAGTCTACCCATCCACCGCCCGCTGAGTCAATACCCCCCAATCTCCGGCGCTTCTTAGCCACAATATTTGCGGTTCGCAAGTAACAGAACATCAAAACACGATTATGCTGTTTCTTATGTCCTACTCCGCAGCCTGGCCCAGGGAATCGGCTTGAAGGCCGCCACCGCCCGCAGCCTCTCCGGCTTCGTCGACGCCCGCCGGGAGCAACTCATCTCCGTACTCTCGGACCTCGTGCGCTTGCCCTCGGAAAACCGTGCCCCCATAGGCGCCGAACTCGCCTGCCAGCGCTACCTCGCCGCCCGGCTCGCCCGCACCGGCTGGGACCCCACGCTTTACACCCCCGCCGAGGTCCCCGGCATCACCGCCCATCCCCTCTTCTGGCCGGGGCGGCACTACGACGACCGCCCCAACCTCGGCGCCACGCTGCCCGGCGAAGGTGGCGGGCGTTCCCTCATCCTCAGCGGCCATATCGACACCGTTCCCGTGGGCTCCCTGGAATGGAGCCACGCGCCGTTTGGCGCGGAAGTCCTCGACGGCCGCCTCTACGGCCGGGGCGCCTTCGACATGAAGGCCGGCATTGCCTCCAATCTGTTTGTTCTCGAAGCCCTCGCCGAACTCGGCATCCGCCTCCGCGGCGACCTGACTTTCGAATCCGTCGTCGACGAAGAGTTCGGCGGCGTCAACGGCACCCTTGCCGCACGGCTCGCCGGCTATAGCGCGGACGCCGCCGTCATCTCCGAGCCCTCCAGCCTCCGCGTCTGCCCCGCGCAGCGCGGCGGCCGCACCGTCCACCTCACCTTCTCCTCCCCCAACGGCGGCATCCTGTGCCCCACCAATTCCGGCGGTGTCATCGACCAACTGCGCCTCTTCCTGAACGCCCTCCCAGACTTCGTCGAGGTCCGCCGCCTCACCGCCCCGGATCACGCCCTCTACCGGCATCTCGCCGACCGGGTCCCTGTCACCGTCGCGCGGATTCAGACCGCTCCCTGGGGGACGGACGAGCCGCCTAATGTTCCGCCCGTCTGCCGCCTCGAACTCTTCTGGCAGACCCTGCCCGGCGAGACCGTGGAGACCATCGACCAGCAGTTCGCCGAATGGCTGAACGCCCTGATCGCCGCCCATCCTGAAGCCTTTCGCGCCCGCCCCGCCGTCGAGCATCCCATCCGCTGGCTGCCCAGTTCCGCCATCGCCGCGGACCATTCGTTGGTTCAGGAGTTCGCGGCCACCGCGCACAGCTCGACAGGGCACTCGCCCGCGGTCTGCGGCATTGAAGGGCCCTGCGACCTGTTCGTCTTCCACGACTTCGGCATCCCCGCCCTCCTCTGGGGCCCGCACGGCGGCAACGCCCACATGGGGGACGAATACGTCGAAATCGGCTCGCTCGTCGAATCCACGAAGGCCCTCCTGGCCTTCGTTTGCCAATGGTGTGGAGTAGCCTCGGAATGAAAATCGCCTACCTTCTGTTTCTCTGCAGCTCGCTATTCGCCCAGGACGGCTTTCAATCGTTGATGCCGAAACGGCAAATCAGCGAACACTGGACCGTCGACGGCGAAGCCCCGCCCGAAGCGTGGTTCCTGCGCGATGGCGCCATCGGCACCACCGGCCAGCCCAACGGTTTCCTCCGCAGCAAGAAGAGGTACCGCAACTTCGTCCTCCGCGCTGATTGGCGGTTCCAGAAGGGCTTCAAACAGAAGCCCGGCAGCGATGAGGAGTGGCCCAACGCCGGCTTCTTCATCCTCGCCGGACCCACCAAGGACGGTTGGCCGACGTCGCTGGAGGTGCAAGGCTACTTCGGCGAAGTCGGCAGCGTCTTCGGCGTCCGCGGCGGCAAGATCACCGGCGCCAAGCGCGGCCCCTTCGTCAAGGAGAACCGGCCGGCCTTCGGCGATTGGGATCACTACGAAGTCACCGTGAAGGATGGCAAGGTGACTGTCGTCTTGAATGGCGTATTGGTCAACGAAGGCACCGGCGCCTGGCCTGCGGAAGGCAACATCTGTCTCCAGTCGGAAGGCTGGCCGGTCGAGTATCGCAACGTCTCTGTCAAGGAGTTACCATGACCCGCCGCGACCTGCTCGCCACGGCCCTCGCCCCGCTCGCCCAGGCCCAAACCGCACCCGCACTCACCCGGTTCCCGCTGGCGTGTATGACCCTCCCCTACTCCGCCCATCCCTTGGAGCGGGCTCTCGAAGGGATCAAGCGGGCCGGCTATGACCATGTCGCCTGGGGGGTCAATCACCGGGACGCGCAAGGCCGGCCCAAGCCCGCCCTCGCCGTCGATGCCCCCGCCCGTGAATCCGCCACGCTCGCCGCTCGCTGCCGAGACCTCGGCCTCGAACCCGTGATGATGTTCAGCACGGTTAACCTTGAAGCCGCCAATGCTCTCGACGCCCACCTCCGTCGCATCGAACAGGCCGCGGCCGCGAAGATCCCCTTCCTGCTGACCTTCGGCAAGACGACGCCCGGCGAGTACGAAACCTTCGTCAGCAACCTCAAACGCATGGCCCCCGCCGCGCGCCAAGCCAACGTCCTGGTCGTCATCAAGCAGCACGGCGGCAACACGGCCACCGGCGAGCATTGCGCCCGCATCGTCCGCGAGGTGGCTCACGAGTCCGTCAAAATCTGCTACGACGCGGGCAACGTCCTCGACTACGAGAACCACGATCCCATCGCCGATATCCAAACCTGCTGGCGCGACATTCGGGCCTTTAACATCAAGGATCACCGGAACACGCCCAAGGACGAGGACTGCGGCCCCGGCTTCGGCGAAATCGACCACTACAAGCTATTCGCGCCCGTTATGCGAACCGGCCTCACCATCCCCCTAACGTTCGAAAACATCTTCGAACCGCTGGTCCCCCGGCCGGCGGACGCGGCGGGAATCGACGCCCTCGCGCGTCGCGCCCGCGAATACATCGACACGGTTTTGCGCGGTTTACAGACACAAGGAGCATGAACATGGAAAGACGCAATTTTCTATTGACCGCGGCCACCGCCGCCCAGGCCGCTTTCGGACAAGGCGCCAGCACCCAGGTCGCGACGGCCGTCATCGGCGTCGGCAGCCGCGGCTCCAGCCTGCTTGGCGAGGTGATGCAGCAGCCCACGGCGCGCGTCGTCGCCCTCTGTGACAACAAGCCCGACCGCCTCGACAAGGCCGCGACCAGAGCCGCCGCCACCAACCCCAGCACCACGAGCGACTGGCGCAAGATCATCGACAACAAGAGCGTCGATGCCGTGTACATCGCGACGCCACCGCACATGCATGTCGAGATGGCGATTGCGGCCTTGAAGGCCGGCAAGCACGTCTACTGCGAAAAGCCCATCGGCACCACCCCGGAATCGATACGCGAGTTGCTCAAGGTGGCTCGGCAGACGAAGAAGGTGTTCGTCGTGGGCCAGCAGTTGCGGTCCTACACGCAACTGGGCGCCGCCATCAAGCTGATCCACGAAGGAGCCATCGGCCAGGTGCTCTTTGTAAAAGCCCAGCGCCACGCCACGTCGGATCATCCGCACGATGCCAGCTCCGCCGATTGGTATTTCGACAAGAAGAAGTCCGGCGGCTATCTCGTCGAGCAGTCGGTTCACAATCTCGACGCCTGTAACTGGGCGATCGGCCAGCACCCCACCCGCGCCGCTGGATTTGGCGGGACGAACATGTACAAGGACGATCCCAAGGGCCGCGACATCATGGACCACCAGAGCATCACCTACGACTATGCCAACGGGGTGAAGCTCTCGTTCACGCAGATGGTGTTCCATCCCCGTTCCATGCCCGCCGGCAATCAGACGATCAACGTCTACGGCACGAAGGGCGCGGTGGAGTTGATGAACGGAGCCAAGTTCTATTCGCTCGACGGCAAGGAGCAGCGGCTGTTATCGCCGGAGGTGCAGCAGAAGGGCGATGCCCACACGACGGCATTTTTCAACTCCATCCTCACCGGAGCCCCCTCGCCCGCCGGCATTGAAGTCGGCGTCACCGGAGCGCTCACCGCCATCCTGGGCAATCAGGTCTGCGAGCAGGGCCGGGTAATCCAGTGGAGCGAATACGGCGTCGACGTCTAATCGCCAGTTGTTCTTACAGCCCCAGCGCGTTCTCCAGGTCTTTCACGTGCTCCTCTTCCATCACGAGAATGTCCTGCAGAACGCGCGCCAAGCCATACTCTCCCATGGCCATGGCATCCCGAATGCGGATCTTGTACCGCGCCACGGCCGCCTGCTCCCCGGCAAGATCCTGCCGCAGCATCTCTTCGGAATCGTCCGAGGTAGCGATGGCGTCCACGGCCGTATTGGGTTTCCCGCCGAGAAAGGCGACCTGATCGGCCAGCGTCGTGGCGTGCTGCATCTCCTCGGTCGCGTGCACCAGCAGCTCTTTTTGAATGGAGCCGAAGCGCGCGCCGGTAATCAACGCCGCGTGGTTGATGTATTGGATGGCCCTGGCAAACTCATCGGCAAGGTCGCCATTCAACGCTTCGATCATCTCGTCTTTGGTCATGTCGTCCTCTCGCTTTTCGCGGTCTGTAGCGAAAAGATGCGAGCGAGCGGAAATCGTGACAACGAACCGCGCGTTACGCCCGCGCTGACTTGGTCCGCTCGCCGCGGGCCATGTCCAGCGTATGCGTGAACTGAGCGCCGAACAGGAAGATCATCGCCGAGTAGTACACCCACACCGTCACCACCACCAGCGAACCCGCCGCCCCGTAAGCCGATCCGATCGCCGCCTTGCCCAGATACAGCCCAATGGCGAACTCGCCGAGCGTGAACAGCAGCGCTGTGGCCGTCGCGCCAATCCACAGCGGGTTCCACGCAATGCGGCGCGCGGGGACATAGAGGAAGATAAACGCAAACAGCCCCGCCGTACCAGCCAGCGAAACCACGAAGTGGATGCCTTCGAGAATCAGCTCCGGCAGCGGTAAAATCTCCGCGAAGAACTTCCCCACGGCCGCCAGCACCGCACTGATAACCAGCGAAATCAGCAGGAGAAACCCCACCGCCAGCACCATTCCAAACGAGAAGAACCGCTGCCGGATCATCTCCCACAGGCCGCCCTGCGACTCCGGCCGGACGTTCCACATCATGTTCAGCGCGGCCCGCAGCTCACCAAAAACGCCGGAGGCGGCAAACAGCAGCGTCAAAATGCCAATCAACGAAGCGAGCGCACCCGAAGCAGGCCGCTGAGCCCGGAGCAGCCCCAAGACGACGTCCCTGCCCTGTGGGCCGATGGTACCTGCCACCTGCGCCAGCAGTTCAGCTTCGGCCGCCGTGTGGCCCAGAAACAGCCCCACGATCCCCACGACGATCATGATTAGCGGCGCCAGCGACAGCGTGGAGTAGAAGGCGAGCGCTGCTCCCAGCCGAGGCGCCTCGTTCTTGCTCCATGCGTCGAACGTGCGCTGGAGAAGTAGCCAGAGAGTTTTGTGGTTCATACTCCGCGAAAAGACAGCGCAGCCAGCCGAGCATGCCGAACTACTCTCAATATACCCCCGTCCGCAAACGGCGTGATCAGATTCGCCCTCCATTTGCGCTCTTCTAGCATATGAACCGCTCTGTCTACCTCCTCCTCGCTTCCGCCTCGCTCCTGCCCGGCGCTGGGAAGATGATCGTGAATGGCACGACCGTTGACCTGCCGTTTGTCTATGCCCGCAACATGCCGGACACATTCGACCCGAAGAAAACCGTCCTCTATGTGCTGGCGGCAGACCGCGAACTCTCTCCCAGCGTGCGCACCGAAAAGAATGAGGTGTGGAGCATGTCGCTCGACGGGAAGCTGAATGCGATTGAATTTGAGCTCTCGGCGGACGGCGCGCGTTGGACGCTGCGCACGAAGCTCGCCGGCGGCATCTCGACCTCGCGCTCTCCGAACCCGTTCACCCTCCAAATCACGGAGACCAAAGTGACGGGAACTCTCGCGCTCCCGGAGCCGGCCACCTTGGGCGACCACTCGTATCAGTTCAACATTCCGGTCGATACCGTCATTGAGAAGCCCGTCGTCGAACCGCCACCGACGGCTGCGGATCGGGCCGCCGCGGCGAACTCGCCGGTGACAAAGGCGTTTTTGACATATCTGGCCGCACTCCGCCGCGGCGACAAGGAAGGGATCTTGAGCGCGGTAGACCCAGAGAAGGCCGCCATGGCCAGGGAGAGCAAGGAGTGGCCGCAGATCCTCGCCATGATTCAAAGCATGGAGCCGATCAACATCGTCGTGCAGAAGGCGACCGTGACCGGTGACGAAGCGGTGCTGCTGGCGACCGGAACACTGAACGGGCGGCCGCAGACGGGCAAAGTGACGATGATGCAGACGGGTGGGCGCTGGCTCGTGAAAAAGGAGTCGTGGAAGGGCAAGCAGTAGCGGAACCCGAACACGCTAGCCACCCCGCCCCGGAGGCGTTTCGGCGCGTCCCAACGCCTTCGGAAGCCATTGGGGAGACCCCTGCCGCCCCGTGTTCATCAGGCGCCATGGGGGATGCACTGCGGAGCAACCATGCTGAGGAATGCTTCTACCGGCAATGGCAATCGGGGTTGGGGGTTCTGGTGATTGGCCGTGGCAACGCCCTTGCCTCGACTGGCCACCCGTCGGTGAGCAACGACTCACCGACCAGCCAAAGCGAGTACCCCGTCTGCCCACTCCTGTAGCATCCGGTGCCCAACATCCTGAAACGCCGGATGGGCCGCCGCATAGGTTTCCACATCGACGCGAGTCTCCTGAATCCCTGTCGCTACGCGATCGAGAAGCTGACCCACCCGCGCCGGACTGAGCCCGCAACGGGTCTCGGCGAGCCGCTGCAACTCCTGCCGATGGGGCCATCGGGTCGAACCGTTGAGCGTCAGCGCCAGCGAATCGTTCCGCAGGTACACCGCCGTCGTCACCACGTCATAGACCGGGGCAAGCCGGGCCTCCCCCTCGACATCGCCATAAACAATGCCGAAGTTCTTCAAATGCGCATCGCCATTGCGAAGGCCGCAATTGAGCGCTATAAGCAGAAATAGGCTCTCCAGGTCCTGACTCAAATGGGATGGACTCGCAAACTGAGCGAAGCGCTTCATGACGTGCGTCTCGTAGCTCCCCCGATACTTCTCGTCCGTCCGGCGGGCGTTGAGCACGCAGAAATCCTCAAATCCCCGATACGTCCCATTCATCCGCAGATCGAAGCGGTCGATCACCAGCGCCGCTCCGTCTTCTGCCAAGCGAAACGGCGGTACCTCAAGTCCACATCTCCGCGCCGCAGTGAGGCAGAAGTACTCATTGGCGGCCAGTTGCGGATACTCATTGGGGTCCCAAAACTTCACGATGTGGGTTGCTCCGCGGAAGCTCTGCGACAGCCGTTGGGCCGAGGCTGCGCGATCGGGAAATGCGCCTTCATCCCGCACCAGAATCTTGGGCTGCACCCCACTGATCCCGGAGAAGGAAGCGAACTTCTCCAACAGGTAGCGAAACAACTCGCCATCGCGCTGATGGGCGAGGATCTCGTCGATCGATTGGAATGGAACCTCATCGAGACGCTCGTCCTTCCGCCCCGTGTAGCGGAGGCGCCCAACCTGCGAACGACCCACGATCCCTAAAAGATCGAATTCATCGAACGAACCCGCGGCTTTCGCAAACGCGAGGCGCAGGCGTTCCCGCAGGAAGCCTTCCGGCAGGTTCATCTCGAAGATCGGCGGAAGCCCGAAGCTCACACTCCAGGACGGAAGACGTACTGGCATCGTGGCCGACACGGCCCGGCTAGCCGGCATGTCCGGCAGGTATGCGAACGTGCTGCCCCGTTCCCGATAGCGATCCAACAAACCCGCCTCAGCCCCGTCGGCCCAGACGTTGAGCATCGCGCTCCTCCTCCATCAGCTCCTCCAGGGTCGGCCGCTGCTGACGCGCCTCCCCCACCCGTAGTTCGCAGCCTACCGCTGCCAGCAGCCTGCTGACCTTCGCAAACCCCACCTCCCCGGACCGTCCATTCTCGAGCGCCTCCACCGTGGCCCGGCTCAGCCGTACCCGGGCCGCCAGTTCCGATTGACTCAGCCCCAACGCCCGCCGCCGCTCCGCGATCAGTTCGCCAATCGTGATCAAATCCAGCACATTGCCCAGTATACCAGGCATACTTCGCCGAAAAAGCCTCCTTGCCTAATAAAACAGGCACCTCGTCCCCAGTCCACTCCCTACTTCTTCCGGATCCGTTTCCACAACTCCCCACCAAACTCCGCAAATGCATTCCCCGCCAACCGGCCCAGAAACCCATACCCCGTTCGCGAAAGCGCCCCGTTCACCGTCGCCTCACTATCCGGCCTCCACGCGTTCGACACAAAATTGCCGCCGGTGATCGCCGCATAGCGCGCAAACGCCGGCCCATAGCTCCCGTCCTCGCGCTGCACCAACACGGTCTGCTTTAACGTGCTCGCCAGCCGCGCCTTGAATCCCCCCGTCGCCTTCTTGTACCGGGGATCCTCATCCAACGCCGCCCCCAATCCCGCCTCCAACACGTTCTGCGTCGCCACGCCCGTCAGTCGCAACCCGTAGCGCTGACCAAAACCGTCCCAGTTCGTCCCATACTCCACGGGCCGGTCCCGCCAAGTTCCCAGCCCCGCGCTGAAGACGCCACCAGCCAAGCTCGCCGGACCCAGTGTCTGTTTCAGCACCCACGCCTTGCGGTCCAACTCCCCGGGACCCGCTTGCCCGGAAAGAGCCGGAACGACCAGAACGATTAATAAAAGATAACGCATAGGCCATTATCCTGCACGTCGCGGGCCAATGGGAAAAACCTTTCGCGGTCTCAGCCCCGTCCACCGGCCATCCCGAAAAACATCACCCCCCAAATCAACCACATACACCAACCCCGCCTCCCAACCACCCCAGCCCCGCCTTACTCTCACTATCGGGAGATCTCTGCCGAGCGAAAGCGCCATCTGGGGCGGATGAACCATCCTCCGCCTTCAAACGAAGCCACTTTTTCCGCACGGCAAAAAATCGGAACTCTATGAAACTAAAGCACAACTGCCGATCGATCCACGAATTCCGGCCTCTTTTTTCGCGAAAATGGCAAACGAAGCCAGCGCCGTCTCAGTCCACTTCCCACAACACAATCTGCAACTGCCCCTGCCGCTCAATATGCAGCGCCACCACCTGCCCATGACCCAGAAATGCCACCTTCTGCCGCAACTCCCCAACGCTTCCCACCGCCTCCCCGTTCACTTCGTAAATCACGTCACCCTGCATCAGCCGGTTCTCCTCCACCGCCAGATCCAACACGACTCCCGCCACCACGACCCCCCGCAACCGCCTCAGCGGCCCCAGCAATGGCGTCACCTTTTCGTCCAGGTTCACCACCAAAAGACCCAACTTCGCCACTCGCGCCGACTCCCCCTCCACCAACGCTGCGATCCGGTCCGGATCCCGCGGCCGCTCCAAAACCGCCACCCGCTTCTCCACCTTCTGCCCACCGCGCAGCAATTCCATCGTCACCGTTTGCCCCGCCTGCCGGTAGATGTTCACCCCCAACTAGCGAGCGTTTTCGATCGTCTTCCCGTTCAGGCTCAAGACAATGTCCTTCACCTCAATCCCAGCTGCCGCCGCCGCGCTTTCCGGCGCCACGTCCGCGATAATCGCCCCCCAGTCCCGAGGCAACTTCATCGCCTCTGCCATCATCGGCGTAATCGTCTGCGCCACCACCCCGATCTGCCCCCGCCGCACCCGGCCAAACTCCCGGATCTGCTCATAAACCGACTTCACGATATTCGACGGCGCCGCAAACCCAATCCCCTCGCTCCCCCCACCCTTCGACAGAATGAAGGTGTTCAACCCCACCACCCTCCCTTCCGTGTCCACCAACGGCCCCCCACTGTTCCCTGGGTTGATCGCCGCGTCCGTCTGGATGTAGATCATCGGATCGTCCGGCCGGACTTGCCGGGCCACGGAACTCACCACCCCCATCGTCACCGAGTTCTCCAACCCCAGCGGGCTCCCGAACGCAAAGACGATCTCCCCCTGCCGCAGCCGCTCAGAATCGCCTAACGGCAACGCCGGCAGGTTCTCCCCCGCGATCTTCAACACCGCGACATCGGTCTCCCGATCCACCCCGACCACGGTCGCCGCAAGCAGTTTCCCCGTCGGCTTCAACAGGCTGTGCCCCGGCGAAGTGTCCTCCGATGGCTGCGGCAACAACACCTGCACGCTCCGTGCCCCGCCCACGACATGGGCGTTCGTCAGAATGTATCCAGAAGGATCGACGATCACCCCGCTGCCGCTCCCGCGCTGCGTCCGCAGCAGCGTCGTCGGCCCGTCACCTGCGGCGCCGAAGCCCCGCGTGACAATCTGGACGACCGCCGGATCCACCCGGTCCACCAAGTCTTCAAACTGCTTACTCAGCCCCCGCAGTGCGGCGGACGGCTGCCCCCAGGCCACCGTCCCCCACGCGGCCAGCAACACGCCGCTACGGCACCAATGTCTTAGCCACTGCCACGTTGTCCGCATAATCCGTTACCCGCACCGCCACCACGGTCTCCTTCCCCGCCACCTTCGTCACGGGCAGCGAATAGCGCAACTGCTTCGAATCCTGCAGCCGGCTCACCGGCTCCACAATCGTCCACTCGCCGCCGTTCAGGGAGTACTCCGCCTTCTGCAGAATCGACCCGTCGTCGGTCGCCGTCCAAGTCACCGTACTGCCCTGCGCCCGCAACTCTGTAATCCGGGGCACGCTGTTGTCAATCAGGAACCAGTCGCTCTCCAGCATATGCCGCTGCCCCTTCGCTGGTACGTTCGACGGCGAATCCGACGCCGTCACCCGCAACTGATACTCCCCGTCCGGAAACGCCTGGCTATCCCAAGACAAGTGCCGCGCCGTCACCTCATCCTTCAACAGCTTCCAATCCTTCTCGCCCCGGCCCCGGATCTCCACCGTGTAAACCAGCGAATCGCCATTTGCGTCCCCCGCCTTCCAGCGGGCGCCCTGCGACCCTTTCGAATAGTTCAACGTTACCGCCCCCGGATCTGAAGACGGCACCGAGGAGCTCGACGAACTCGACCCCGACATCCCCGGCAGCGACAGCGTGCTCGCCGGCGATACGCCCGGCACCGAGATGGGGAACCGGTAGTTGGCCGGCGTCACTTCAATCGCCTCCACCAGCGGCGCAATGTTCCGCGGCAGATACGCCACCTCCACATTCACCAGCTCCGCCCCGCCCGTCAACGTCATCCGGTACTGCAGAAAGCGCGCCGCCGGCGAAACCACGCGCTCGCCCACAGGCGCCCACGGGCTCCAGTTGCTCTGCGCCCGGTCGACGTTGCCGCTCCGGGTTTCCCACTTCACCGTGCCCCCGTTGGCCACGAGCTTCGGCTCCACGCGGCCCCATTCGCTGAACACCCCGGCATCCATCACTTCGCTCTCGAGCGTGCCGTCTTTTTCAAGCTCGGGCCCAATCGAATACACCTTGCCGATATTCCCCGTCACCGCCACAATCGGCCCCTTCGGCACCGCCACCAGCGCCGTCACCTGCGTCGGCGCCAGCGTCAGCAGCTTCGTTGAAACCAGTTCGGACTCGACGCGATACACACTGCCCTTATTCCCCGTGCCGAGCACCGGCTTGCCGGTCCCGTCCAGGCAGATGCTGTAGATTACTTCCGTCCCGTCCGACCACATCTTCGACGGGAAGCCGTCCGGCGCAATGCGGGTCAGTTCGCTACCCCCACTCACGGAACTCGGCGTCGCCGAAGGTGGCGGCACCGGCGTCAAGACGCGCGTCACCACCGACACATTCGCCCCGCCCGCGGCTGGCGCAGGCACCGGAGCGGCCACCGGGGCAGGCGGCGGCAGCGGAGCCGACGCGGCCGTCTTGTTCCCTACCCCCGCCGCGTAGATCGTCCCATCCGCCGCCACCGCCAACGCCGTAATCTCGCGCTTCGACGATTGGTGCAGCACAAAGCCACCGCCTGCATTCACACGCAGGATCAGTCCGCTCGGCTCCGTCCCCGCAATCACATCACCGCTCGGCGTCACGGCTAACGACCGGATGTTCTCGTCGTCCGCTTTGAAGAAAATGCTCCCCGCGCCCGCCGCCGTCACCTTATGGATCTCGCCCCGGTCGCCGGTCCCGACGTAAAGATCGCCCGCGGGTGAAAACGCCAAGGCCCAAATGTACTTCGCCCGCGGGTCGTAAAACACGGTTCCCTTCCCGTCCGCGCCCAGCTTGTAAACCTTGCCGTCCGGCGCAGTCGCGACATACACCTGATCGCGCGAATCCACCGCCACGGCCTGAATCTGCAAGCCGGGCACTTCGCCCGCCACCCGGCCTTGGCCCTGCGCGTTCACGGCGTAAACCTTCGCCGCTGTCCCACCCGGGCTGCCGCCGCCCGTGTAAACGGTCCCTTTCGAGTCGCGCGCCGCGGCCCACAGGTAAGACACGGAAGGATCAAACAACTCCTTCACCGCCGGCGCCAGCATCACCCGCCCGTCGCTCCGCAGCGCCAGCCGCTTCAGCGTTGCCTTCTCATAGTCCCCTCGGGAGTTGTTCACCCAAAACTGGGTTTCCACCCCCAGGGCGAACGTCACCATCAGCGCCGCGGTCACGCCCGCGCGCAGTACAGGATGCGAAGAAAACATGCGTTATTTCACCGTCACGCGCAGCGAATGGCTGCCGCTGACCATATAGTCAAAGGGAATGGAAACTTCCGCCAGCGCCGTCTCCGGCGTAGCCAAATAGCTCCGGGCGGAACTCCGCCCGTTCTGCATTACATTCAAGACGGACGAAGGCAAGTTCGGCATCGTCTTGTCGTCCACGTACATCGTCGGCCGGCTCTGCACCAGCGACGCGTACAGCCGGTTATTCGGCCGCTCCTGGCTAATCAACGAAACGATCTCCGGCACGTCCAGGAACCGGTTCATCTGCCCGGCGATGTTCTGCATCCGGTTCAGCGTGTCCGCGTCGCTCAAGACCACCCGGTACTGACCGCCCGCCATGCTCTTCGGCAGTTGCAGCTTAATCTCGCGCTCCAACCGGCCACCGCGATACGGCCGCAGATACACCTTCACCGGCAGTTCCGCCCCGGGCTCCACTTCGCTCACCGGCAACCACGCGCTCTCAATCGTCGCCGACCGGCGCTCCGGGATCAGGTCCACACTCACGTCCACCCGCTTCAAGTCCGGCACTGAGATCTGGTTCAGGAACAGCCGGTTAAACTTGTCGCCCCACCAGCCCGCCAACTGCATCGACGCCGGCACCGGCGCCTCGCTCGGCGACTGCATCGTCGAGAGATCCAGCTTCTGCCCGCCGCCCAGCTCCACCAGGCCCTTCAACCGGTACGTCGTATCCTCGGCAAAGTCGTTCATCCCCGAAATCGAGTTGAATAGCGTCACCATCATCAGGTACGGCGTCCACTTCTGCTGCACAAACACGTTGAAGTTCAGCACCTTGTTCTTCACGGCGTTACCCGTGTCGCCCAACGTGTTCACCTTCACGGAGACGGGAATCATCCGCGATTCCTCTCCGAGCACGCCCATAATGCCGCTGTGCCGGTCCTGCCGCAGCGCGCCCACAATCTCGGTGGCGTTGGCGAACTTGTTCGGCTGAAACGCGCTCGAAAGCACCATCAGCACTTCGCCCTTGCTCATCGGCATGCTCACCGGACCCAGGTTGAAGAACGAGTGCCCAAAGCCCAATACGCGCTTGCCGTCGTTGTAGGTCACCGTGCCCAAACCGGTCATGCTCATGTCGCCGCTCACGAGCACCCCGGCGATCGCCTCGCCCGGTTGCAGCGCCTGCTCCCAACCTAGCGCCGGCTTGGCCGCATGCAACGCCGCCGAGGCGCCACCCTGCACGGGGTTCAGTCCCATCTGCCGGAACATAGGGCCAAACTGCGTCAGCACTTCCGTGTGGAAGCCGCTCATCGTCAGGGGCGTTTCGATCGGCACCATGTACGGCGCGCTCATCACCTGCTGATACTCCTGCGGCAACGGCAGCCGCGCCTGTTGTGACCCGCCCTGCGGCACCCGCGCATCGCTCGGCCGCGTCTGGTCGTAGTCGTTGATCTCGAGCATCAGCTCAATCGGAGTAATGCCGCAGATCGCGTCCGGCGAAAACACGCTCAGCCGCAACGACACCGCCCCCATCATCTTGCCGTCAATATAGACCGGACTGCCCGACATTCCACCGGCGACGTTGGTCCGCTGCGCCTTGCCCCCCATCTTGCCGAGGATAATGTCTTGCTTGGGACCCCACGCGTTCTTCCACACCCCGATGATTTCAATCGGCACCGCCTCCGGCTCCGAACCTTCGAAGACGGTCCAGGCGGTAGCCTGCATCCCTTTCTTCACTTGGCCAATCGGGAGAATGTCGACGCGTCCAGCGCGCGGTTTGGGCATGTCCGCGGCCTGGGCCAAGCTGGCGCCGGCGACCGCTCCGAGCAACTCTCGTCTTGTCATAAAGCTGTTACCAGTGTAGACGCCGCCGGACCTACCGTTGGCGAGTAAACTTATTGCCCGAAATCATGGCCAGATTTGCCATGTGCGGCCCCGCCACCGCCGTCGCCGCGATCTCCACCGTGCAATTGGGGTCCTGCCGCGTCTTCATGCAGTCAAAAAAGTTCTGAATGTGCGGCTCCATCGGCACCGGCGCCTGCGCCTGCTTCACCGGCGCGGCATCCCGCTTCCACGGCTCTTTATAAACGGCGTACCCAGCATCATCGAGCACCATCGTCGCCTCATCGCCCAAAAACGTGATCGACCATCCGTTCTGGTACGAGTTGGCGTAGTCCAGCGTCCACGTCACCAGCATCTTGGGGAATTCAAAGATCGCGGAAAACACGTCCGGATGCTCCGCCCCCTTCATCTTGGCCACGTAGCCGCAGGCCTGCGCCGCCACCGGCGCGGTCTGCCCGGTGAACCACTGCGTCACGTCCATCAGATGCGTGCCCTGGTCCGTCATGTTCCCGCCGGCGTAATCATAGAAATATCGCCAGTTGCGAAAACGCATCGGCTCCAACTCCCTCACCGGCGCTTCGCCCAGAAACGCGCGCCAGTCCAATTCGCCCGGCAACGGCCCGTTGTTCAGCTCCTTGGCAATATTCCAGTGCCACTGCGGCTTCACGAGCGTTACCTGCCCCAGCATCCCGGCGTCCATCAGCCGCTTCGCCTCAATGAGTGCGGGGGCGCTGCGCCGCTGCATGCCGACCTGCACCACCTGCTTGGACGCCCGCACCGCGTCCACCATGATCTTGCTTTGCTCCAGCGACTTCGACAACGGCTTTTCGAGATAAACGTCCTTCTTCGCCGCCAACGCCGCCTGCAACATCGGCCAATGCTGATGGTCCGGCGAAGCGATTACGACGCAGTCCATCTTCTGCCCGAGAAGCTCCTGATACTTCGTGAAACGCCGGGCCTCGGGCGAAATCGCCGCGGCCTTGTCCAAATTCGGCGAATAGATGTCACAGATGGCGACGCACCGCGCACCCATCCGCTGGAACCGCTCCTGCAGATAGCGGCCGCGGCCTCCGGTGGCAATCACGCCAAACGTAATCTCCTGATTTGCAACCTGCGCCGCGGCAGCCGTCGCCGTCGCCGCACCCAACCACTCTCTCCGGCTCCACATGACCCTTACTCCTTTCGGCAGCACAAGACCCGCGAGGGATAGAAGCTCTGCCGATAGAGCTGGCATCCCAGCTTCGACCTGCCGGCCCCAAAACGATGGGATCACCCGGCTCGCCGCTCGATAGGCCTTATTGAACATCTCCGTATTCTGTCCAATTAAGGTCGTCGTAAACGTGCCGCGCGGACGCAGCACCCGGCGGATCTCCTCGAGCGTGCCCACGATATCGTCCGTGCCCAGCAGTTCAAACAAGTAACAACAAAACACGGCGTCAAACGACTCATCGCGAAAGGGCAGATACCGGGCATCCACCGCTTGGCAGTGCGCCCGAGCCGCGGGGTAATTCTTTCTTGCCAGCCGCTGCGTCCGGGCCGCCATGTTCGGCGACAAATCGATCCCTAACGTCTGTCCGTTCCGGTTCTTCGCCGTCAGCCGTCCAAACATCTCTCCGGAGCCGGTGGCAATCTCGAGCACCCGCATCCCGTCTTTCACCCCACTCATTTCGAGGGCGACTTTATGGCCTCGCGAGTGAAAGAAATAAGTCGAAGCCGGATAAACTCCCGACAGCAGATCGTAAACCCGGCGTGTCCGGTCGGTTATCGTTTCGTGAAATCGCTGCCGCCGCTCCCGCCCCGGAGAACGCAGACGTCCAAATTCCAACTCGTCAACTGGCGGCTGCATTCAATGATGCTCGTCGCTAAATCTTACCAACATCAACGCGAAGCCGGAAATTCAATCTCCGTGCGGGTCCCCTCCCCCTCCCGGCTATCAATCACCATCCGGTACTTATCTCCGTAAAGAACCTTCAACCGCTCGTTCACATTGCTAATCCCGATGCCGCTTTCGAACAGGGTCGCGAGCTTCGACTCCGGCACCCCCACCCCGTCATCTTCGATCTGCAGTTTGATCCGGCCTTGGGCGTACTCCGCCGTCAGGCGAATCTTGCCGCCATCGATCTTGCCCGCCAAGCCATGCTTAATGCTGTTCTCAATAATCGGCTGGATCAACATCGCCGGCACCAACTGATCAAGCATCGACGGGTCCACGTGCCGTTCGAAGCGGAGCTTGTCGCCAAAGCGGGTCATCTCAATCGAAAGATAGTCATCGATAAACGAAAGCTCGTCTCGCAGCGGCGTCATGTTGTCGGTCTTCCGCATCAGCCGCCGCAAGATATTCGACAGCTTTACGACGACGCCTCGCGCCTGGTCCGGGTTGATCCGGATCAGCGAGTTCACCGTGTTCAGGGTGTTGAACAGGAAGTGGGGGTTGATTTGGCTCGTGAGAGCGTGCAGCCGGGCTTCGGTAACCAATCGTTGCTGCTCCTGCAGGAGCAGGTCGGTCCGGATGGTGTTCCAAATCTTCAACGGCAGCGCCACGGCGAAAACCGTCGTCGCGCAGATCAGCACCACCGACCCCCAGTCCGGGTCGGTCCAACTGGCGTAGATCGAATAGAACAATCGGTCTTCGACAATCCGGTCGATGCCCCAGCGCAGGCCCTCCGCAAACAGGATGGTAAGGAGAAAGATCAAATGAAATGCCGTCACCCGGGTGTCGTACTTGCGGCGAAACAAGCGGGAGATGGTGAGGTCGAAATACGGAGAAAAGCTCCAGATACTATCTGGCAAAGGCGCCAAATCGCGCAGCAGCCCGCCGAGCACGCCGACGCCAGCAAACAGCAACATGCTCATGTACTCTCCGGTTAACATCGCCGGCAGCGACATCAGCACCCCGCCGGTAAGCCCCGTGAAATAGCCGCCCAACACCCCGGCAAGCAGCGCACCCTCCAGCCCCAAATCGACGGCAAGGTACGCATTCTCCGTCAAAACCCGTCCCGCCACCCCCGCTCCGAACAACAACGCCAGAATCGCCGCGAAGCGAAACTGCTGTTCCATGTTTCTTTCTTCGCGCAAAAGCATCTTAACGAATAGGCTCGAACGCCCCAGAATACTGGCGAGCGACGCGGCCACGGCCAGCTTCATCAGCAGCACTGCCAAATGTTGTTCGAGCATTCAACCCTATACTATGAGTGTGTTTCGTTTGGAAAAAATAGCCGACGCCCGGTTCCCTACCCGTTTCGGCGATTTCCGGATCTTTGGATTTGAAGGACATTTCGCCGACCACGTCGAAGAGGCCGTCGTTCTGGTCATGGGAGACCTGACCGGGCCGCCTCCGCTGGTCCGCATTCATTCTCAGTGTCTCACCGGAGACGTGTTCCATAGCCTGCGCTGCGATTGCCGCGATCAGTTGGAGATGGCGCTCGAGAAAATCGCCGCCGCCGGGGGCGGCATCCTGCTCTACGAACATCAGGAGGGTCGGGGCATTGGGATCATGAACAAGCTCCGGGCCTACGAGCTGCAGGACCAGGGCGCGGACACCATCGAGGCGAATGAACAGCTTGGTTTCGCGGCCGATCTGCGCAACTACGAACTGCCCGTCGCCATTCTGCAGCACTTCGGTTTGAAGTCGGTTCGTTTCATGTCGAACAACCCGGAAAAGATCGCCGCCCTCGAAGCCGGCGGCATCGAGGTAGCCGAGCGGGTTCCGATGGTTGCCGAGCCCATGCAACAGCGGGACTTCTACCTCAAGACGAAGCGCGACCGGATGGGCCACCTGTTCGAAGAGGCGCTGTCTGAACCTCCCATTGTGTAATCCGCACCAGGGCTTCGGCCGCGCTGTCGCCGCACATTTCGGGCTGCGGCCGTAGGCCCACGCAGACGGCCGGACGCTCCGGCAACCCGAACAGATCGCAAAGGTTGTCGGGCGTCAGATGGGCGCAACGGAGGCCGGCCGGTTTGCCTTGCGGCATCTTCGGCATCGGCGTCGAGATGGAGGGCGCAATGCAGCACGCCCCGCATCCCGCCCGGCAGTTCACGGCTTATACACCGCGCTGCACTGATCCATCTCCCAGACTTCCACCCGCGCAATCCGCACAGCCGTCTCCGGTTGCAGGGCCGGGAGGTCGGTGTTGAGATCGTCGTGGATGAATTTGGCGACGTTCTCGGCCGAAGGGTTCACGACATCGAACGGCGGCACCTCGTTCAGGAACGTATGATCCAGGCGGCCCAGCACCCGCGCGATCGACTTTTTGAGTCCAATGAAATCGACGAGCAGTCCCATCGAATCGAGCTCCGGCCCCTCAATCGTCACCCGCATCTTCCAGTTGTGACCATGAATCGGCTCGGTCTTGCCGTAATAGTTCCGCAGGGCGTGGGCCGCGGGAAAAATCGCTTCGACATTCACTTCAAACACGGAAGAACTCCTCTACATCTTCAATTTTGGTGGTAAACGCGTAGTCCGGCAGGCTGTCAAAAAAAATCTGCCCGTAACGTTGCCGGGTGATGCGGTGATCGAGCAAGGCCAGGACGCCGCGGTCCGTCCGGCTGCGAATCAAGCGGCCGAAGCCCTGCTTCAACGCGATGGCGGCCTGCGGAATCTGGTACTCGCGGAAGGGGTCGCCGCCGGCCTTTTTCAAGGCGTCGGTTCGGGCCGCGACCACCGGGTCGGACGGCACCGCGAACGGCAGCTTGTCGATGATCACGCAGCTCAACTGCTCTCCCTGCACGTCCACGCCCTGCCAGAAGGAGGACGTGGCGAACAGGACGCAGTTCTTCGTCCGGCGGAACTCTTCGAGCAGCGCGCTGCGTGGGCCAGTGCCCTGGATCAGCGTGGGATAGAGGATGTCGAAGGCGACCCGGTCGTGGAGTTGCTTCATTGACTGGTAGCTCGTGCAGAGCACGAACGCGCGGCCCTGGCTCAGTTCGAGCAGCTTGATGATCTCTTCTGCCGCCCGGGGGAGGAAGTCCATCCCGCGGGGGTCCGGGAGGTGTTGGGGGACGTAGAGCAGGGCCTGCTCCGGATATTGAAACGGGCTGCTGACGATCAACTGCCGCGCGTAGGCGATGCCGAGGCGCTGCTGAACGAAATCGAACCCGCCGGCGACGGCGAGCGTCGCGCTGGTGAGCGTGACAGAGGGAACCTTGTCGAAGAGCTTTTCGGTCAAAAGCGTTGAGACATCGATGGGGGTCGCCTGCAGATAGACGCCGCGGTTGCGCCGTTCGATCCAGTACACATAGTGCAGAGCGACACCCTCCACCCAGCGGCGCAGGTTGTCGGCGAGGCCCTGGACGCGCACGGCCAGTGGGATCACCTCGCCGAGGTTTTCCTTGAGCAGCTGCAGTTGGACGTGTACGGCCTCGAGCGAACTCAGCACGTCCTGGTAGGCCTCGGCATTGCGTTCGCGGAACGCCGCGTGCTCGGTGAAGCCACGGCGACCTTCGCCGGGCGGGAAGAGGGAGAAGAAGAAGTTCGCGGCCTCCTCCATTCCCTGCAACATCCGGTCGAGCTCAACCCGGCCCATCTCCTTCCGCTTGCACAGCGCCGTGATATCGCGGCGCACATCTGAGAATTGTAGGTTGCTGACGGAGAGGCCAAAGTACTGGCCGGCGACATCCTCAATCTCGTGCGCCTCGTCGAAGACCACGGCTTCATAGTCCGGGATGATGCTGCCGAACTCGCCGTCCTTGATGGCGAGGTCGGCGAAGAAGAGGTGGTGGTTGACGATGATGATGTCGCTTTCCGCCGCCCGGCGCTGCATTTGCGTAATGAAACAGCGGTCAAACTGCTGGCACTTCTGGCCGGTGCAGAGGTCGCGGCGGGCGTCGATCTTGGCCCAGGCGGAGCTCGATTCAGGGAGCGTCTTGATCTCGGCGCGATCGCCGAACTCGGTGGTTCTCTCCCAGTCGCGGATTACCTGGAAATCGGCGACCTCTTCGAGACCGGTCAGCACGGGTTCCTTCTCGGCGTCGTAGATGCGCTGGCGGCAGGCGTAGTTGTTGCGGCCCTTCATGTAGCAGACGCGCAGCTCCTGTTCGAAGTGCTGCTGGAGAAACGGAATGTCCTTCAGGTAGAGCTGCTCTTGCAGGTTCTTCGTGCCGGTGGAGATCACGATCCGCTTGCCGGACATGATGGCCGGCACGAGGTAAGCAAGGGTCTTCCCGGTGCCGGTGCCGGCTTCGACGAGCAGGTGGCGGCGGTCATTGAACGCCTGCTCGACCGCTTCGGCCATCTCCAACTGCCCGGCGCGGAACTCGTAGTTGGGATGCCACTGCGAAAGGGTGCCATTGCGCGCGAAGAACTTGCGCACTGATACCGCCCCCGCCCTGGTGGACTTCCCGCTCAAGATTTCAGTGTATCGGCCAGCGCCGCGAAGAGGGCCCGGTGCGGCGGGTGGGTGCCGACGAGATCTTCCGGGTGCCACTGGACGGCCAGGACAAATCGCTTGCCGGGCATCTCGGCGGCTTCAATCACGTCGCCCGAACGCGCTGTCACCACGAGCCCGTCGCCTAACTCGTCCAGCACCTGATGATGGCGCGAGTTGACCTCGAACTCGGTCTCGCCCGTGACCCGGGCCAGGCGGGAGCCAGCCTCAACGGTGACCGCATGAAAGACATTCCGATGGCCGTCGATGTGCTGCTTCAGCGTGCCGCCGCAGGCGACGTTGAGCAGTTGCATGCCGCGGCAGATGGCGAGGATCGGCATGTCGCGCTGCAGCGCGGCCCAGGCGATGTCGAGCTCGTAGACGTCCCTGGCAGGGTCAAGCTCACCGAGTTGGGGATCCGGCGCTTGCCCGTAATGGGCCGGGTCGATATCGTTGCCCCCGGCGAGGATGACGGCGTCGTACTCCTCGGCGCCCGGCTCCACCGGCTCCAGGCCGACACTTCGCACCGCTTCGAAATAAGGCTGCATCCGCGGAGCGTACTCCGCGCTATAGGTGAGCAAAACGCGTTTCATTTTTCGTCCGGCGCGATGATGCTGCTGACTTCGGCTTCGCGCACCCCGTACAGCTTCTTCACCACGCGACAGATCTCCCGCCCCATCCGTTGGGGCTGCTCCCCATCCGGCAACTCCACCACCACTTTGACGTAAATCTGCATCTCCCGCATAATGCCCATGATACTCTGGCGCTTATGCAGCGCCGACATTTTCTCGCCGCCGGAGCACTCGCCCCGGCCGCCGCAGCCGCGCCGAAGTACTCCTATCGCCTCCGCTACGCTCCGCATGTGAGCAACCGCGATGTGGACCACCACCGGCAATTGCAGGTTTTCGCCGAGGAGGGATTCAAAGCGTTTGAGTTCAATGGCCTACCGAAGCTTTCAAACGCCGAGATCACCGCGCTCGCCAAGACCAAAGAGCGGTTGGGCCTGGCGATGGGCGTCTTCGTCATCAACCGGGGCGGCTGGAAGCCGAGCGCCCTGGTGGACCGCAAATTGCACGGGGACTTCCTCGCCGACGTGAAGCGGGCGGTGGAGATCCATAAGATCATCGGCAACGAGTGCGCGACAGCCACCTCTGGCCTGGGGATCGACACGCTCAGCTACACGCAGCAGACGACGAACTGCATTGAAGCGTTGAAACGGGCCGGCGAGTTGGTCGAGAAGACCAAAATGGTGATCGTGCTCGAGCCGCTGAACGTGCGCGTGGACCACGCCGGCTATTTCGTCGTGATGTCGAAGCACGGCGCCGAGATCATCGCCAACGTGAACCATCCGAACGTGAAATTGCTGTTCGACATCTATCACCAGCAAATCTCCGAAGGGAACCTGATCAACAACATGCGTCAGCACTGGTCCCAGATCGGCTATCTGCAAGCGGGGGACGTGCCGGGCCGCAAGGAGCCGGGGACCGGCGAGATCAATTACCAGAACGTGTTCAAGGCCGTGCACGGGATGGGCTACCAGGGCATCATTGGCATGGAGCACGGCTGGACCAAGCCGGGCATTGCCGGGATGGTGGAAGGGTTCGCGCAGTATCAGAAAGCGGACGGCTGGGCGTGAGTTGCCCGCGTTGCCGGAGCCGCAAGGCGAAGCGCCATTGTCCGGCGCTGCAGTTGGATATCTGCCCGCAGTGCTGCGGGACGGAGCGGGAGGAGACGATCGCCTGCCCGCTCGATTGCGCGTATCTGCGCGATGCGCGGCAGCACGAGAAGCTGGTACCGATGACAGCGGCGGAATCCCTTTACCCCGCCGAGGAGATCACGGACCGCTTTCTTCTACTGCACCAAACGCAGCTCATCCTGCTGACGAATGCCGTGTTCGTTGCTGCCGCGGCGGAGGAGCATACGGACGCGGATGTGCGAACGGCGCTCGACGAGTTGATCAACGGCGCGGCGGCGCACCCGATTGCGGTGGCCTTTTCCGCGCGTCTGCAAGAGGTACTCGCCGGGCTGACGCCGGAGGCGCGAACGCGCTTCTGGAGCGACGAGGCCCTGAAGAAACTGCAGATCTTTCTCCTACGGCTGGCCGTGGGGCGCGACAATGGAAGAAGCCGGGGACGGGCGTTTGTCGCATTCCTCGAAGACCATTTCAACCGCACCATGGGAGGGCAATGAACGACGTCGGGGTAATTTTGTTCGGGCACGGGTCTCGTGTACCGGAAGCGAACCAGTCGGTGATGGCCGTTACGGCGGCGATGCGGGAACAAGGCGGCTATGCGTTAACCGCCACCGCGTTTCTTGAATTGGCCGAGCCGGACCTGCCCGCGTCGGTGGCCTCGCTGGTGGAGCAGGGCGCGCGCCACATTCTGGTGATTCCCTATTTCCTGACCCTGGGCATCCACTTACGGCGCGATCTGCCGCGCATCGTCGAGGAGCTCGAAAGCATCCATCCGGGGGTAAGCATCCGGGTGACGGAGCCGCTCGACGGCCATCCGGCCTTGCTTGAAATTGTGATGGCGCGCGCTAGCGCCGCGTTGAAAACCGCATGAAAGCTGAACTTGTCTCTTCGCGCCAGATGGCGCCCGAAATCCGCCAGTTTGAGTTCGCCGTCCCCGAGGTGGCCGAACTGAAGTTCCTTCCGGGACAGTTTGTTTCGCTCTCGGAAACGTTGCACGACAAGAAAGTGACGCGCGCTTATTCGATCGCGACGCTGCCCGAAGGCAACCGGTTTTCCATCTGCCTGAACCGCGTGGGGGGCGGCCTGTTTTCGCCGCACCTGTTTGCGCTGCAGCCCGGCGAAACGGTGGACATGAAGGGGCCGCTTGGCGTTTTCGTGTGGAAGCAGCCGAAAGCCGACTCCGTCATGGTGGCGACCGGAACGGGCGTGGTTCCCTACCGGCCGATGCTGCTCGAAGCGTTGCATGGCGGGGCGACAGAGCAGTTCACCCTGATCTACGGGACGCGGCACGAAGAGAACTTGCTCTATGTCGACGAGTTCCGCGCGCTCGAAGCGCAGTATCCGAACTTTCGCTTTATCCCGACAGTGACGCGACCCACCGAGCATTGGCAGGGCGCCACGGGGCGGGTGCAGCCGCACGTGCTGGCCGCGATTGGAGACCGCCGGGACATTCATCTCTACGCTTGCGGGTTGAAGGAGATGGTAGACAGCGTGCGAGAGATGGGCAAGGAGCTCGGTTTTGACCGCAAGCAGATCGTGTTTGAAAAGTACGACTGAGTACACTGGTAGAGAATGAACCAGCGCTTTGCCATCGCCGCCGGCGGGATCACCGTTGTCTTCCTCGTGACGATCGCCATCGCGTTGCAACTCATGCCCGGACCGTTAAAATCGACGGACTATCTGGTGGTGGGGGCGATTGCGACGTTCGTTTCGATGCTGGTGCTGTTTGTGATTTTGACCCAGACGGTGGGTACGAAAAAGCAGATCTTCACGAAGGAAAAGCCGTCGAAGGACGAGGACTAGGCGGAGAGGATCCGCAGTTCCACGCGGCTGTGAATCTGCTCAGTCTGCGAGAGATTCGCAAACGAGATACCCGGCAGGGTCGCCGAGGCGGTCCCGGCGGCTACACCCCAGCGAACCGCATCTTCGAACGGCTTCCCCATCGAAATAGCCCAGGCGAAAGCCGCGGCCAACGCATCGCCGGCGCCGATGGGACAAACGGCATCGACAATGGGCGGGATGGCTTCGACGAGTTGGTTCTCTGAGGCGCCGACGGCTCCCCGGCTGCCCAGCGACAGCACCACCCACTTTGCCCCCATGGCGAGGATCCGGCGGGCCGCGTCCTGAAAGTGCTGGCGGGTAATGAGAGCGCGGTTGAGCAGACGCTCGGCCTCGGCCTGGTTGGGGGTCACAGCGGTGGGGCCGGCTTCGAGGCCATGCAGGAGCGCGTCGCCGTCGGTATCGAGGAGCGTATAGACGTCCTGCTGCTTGGCTTGGCGGATGATGCGGGCGTAGAAATCGGCGGGCACCCCGGGAGGCAGGCTGCCGCAGATCATGAGCCACTTGGCTCCAACCAGATTCTCGGCAACGGCCTTTTCAAACTTCGCGAGTTCGTTGGCCTGAATCACCGGTCCGCGCTCGTTCAACTTTACGGCGAGACCTTGTTTATCAACGATGGTCAGATTGCTGCGGACGTTGTTCTTGATCTTCACGTACTCGACCGGGAAGGACTCGTCGTGGAGCAGCTCTTCAAAGCGTTTGCCGTTCTTGCCGCCGGCGGCGGTGATGGCTTTCGTGCTGGCCCCAAAGGCTTGGAGCACCATGGAGGCGTTGATGCCGCGCCCGCCGGGGGTTTCGTTGGTCGAGAGGATGTAGGCCCGGTCTTCGAACACCAGACGGTCAGCTTGCACGTTTTGGTCTACGGCCGGATTCAGAGTCAGAGTCAGGATCAATCCTTTATTCTACGGTGTTAGTCTGGTCTATGGGCTCCCGTCCGCTCCTGCTTCCTTACCTCGCCTTGGGCGCGGTTTGCATTTTTTGGGGGACGACGTATGTGGCGATTCGGGTGGCGCTGGAGTCGTTTCCGCCGTTGGTGCTGATGGCGTTGCGGTTTCTGCTATCGGGTTCCATCCTGCTCGCTTGGGCTTGGTACAAGGGGATGGCGTTTCCGAGCGGCCGGGCGATGGTGCGGACGTGTGCGGTGGGACTGATGCTGTTGGGGGTGGCGAATACCTGCCTGACGTTTAGCGAGACCCTGATTCCGAGTGGCTTGGCGGCGTTGTTTCTAACGACGGCGCCGTTCTGGCTGGTGGGTTTGGAGGCGCTGGTGCCGGGCGGGGAGAAATTGACATGGGCGGTGACGGTGGGGTTGGCGATTGGGTTGTGCGGGACGGCGTTGCTGGTGACGCCGGGAGCGGGGGCGCT
>LNFE01000117.1 GCA_001464575.1 Acidobacteria bacterium Ga0077553
TACCATGCCCCAGACTTTACGACGCTGGCTCGCTCCATTGTTTCGCAACAACTCAGCGGCAAGGCAGCGGATACGATCTTCGGCCGCGTTCTCGAAGCCGCCGCCGCGCGAAACGGCCGCCTGTCCCCGAACCGCATCCTCGCGCTCGGGGTGGACGGCCTCCGCCCTCTGGGTCTCTCTCAACAGAAGGCGAACTACCTGTTAAACCTCGCCGCGCAGAGAATTCCCTATGCGCGCCTGACCAACCTGCCGGACGAAGAGGTCATCGCTACGCTTACCGCCGTTAAGGGAGTGGGCGTCTGGACGGCTCATATGTTTCTGATGTTCGCTCTCGAACGCCCGGACGTTCTACCTACCGGCGACTTAGGCATCCGTAACGCCATCCATCGCGCCTACCAACTCCCGGCGCCCCCGAGCCCCACCGAAATTGAGTTGATCGCCCAGCCTTGGCGCCCGTATGCCTCGGTGGCGTCTTGGTATCTCTGGCGCTATCTCGACGGACCGGCGCAACTATGATACTGTCCCTAAATGCTTGAGTACATCGTGCAGTCTGGCAATACCCTTTCCGGGATTGCCCGTAAGTTCGGTATTCCGCTCTCGGCTCTGATCGCCGCCAATCAGATCACCGACCCCAACCAGCTTAAGGTTGGTCAAACACTCCGGATTCCCAGCGCCGACACCGACCAATCGACGCTCCCCCCGGCTCCCGCACCCGTACCGGCCCTTGCGGCCCCCATCGCCATTGACCGGAAAAAGTTTGCGCTGGCTCCGGGCCAGTACTTCGCCGAAACCTTCCCGAAGGACCTGATTGTCCTTCACTTCACGGCCGGTAGCTCCGCCCGCAGCGCGTTCGACTCCTGGCGCGGCACTCCGCTGCAGGTAGCGACCGCCTACCTCGTCGATACCGACGGCAGTATCTACGAGTGCTTCCCGCCCAATTTCTGGGCCTACCACCTTGGCGTGACCGGAGCCGCCTCGGCCAACTGGAAGCATGACAAGCGATCGATCGGCATCGAGATCGCCAACGTCGGCCCCCTGCGCGTGGACGCCGCCAATTCGCAGCAGCTGAACTGGTGGCCCAACGAGTTCAAAACGAAATTCTGCACCCTGGCCGAGACGGCGAAGTACGTTGCCGCCCCCTACCGCGGCTTCACCCACTTCGCCAGTTTCCCCACGGTGCAGTCCGATGCGGTCGTCGCCCTCGTTGAGCACCTTTGCACGTCCTTCGCTATTCCGCGCGTGCTGCCGCCGTCCGCTCAGCAGCCGGCTTTCGACATGGACTTTTTCAAATCCTTCAGCGGAATCGCCACCCATCAAAACTTCCGGAAGGATAAAACCGACATCGGTCCCGCATTCCCGCTTTCTCAAGTCGCCCCGTAACCGCACGGTACTTTGCTTCAATAGGGGGGAATGCTCCTCGAAGCGCTAACCCACACCTGGCCGTGGTACATCGCCGGCCCGCTCATCGGCCTCTTTGTACCGCTCCTCCAACTCGTTGGAGACAAGCAACTTGGCATCTCCGGCAACCTCCGCCACCTCTGCTCCGCTCTTCTGCCGCGTCGTATCGACTTCCTCCGGTACGACTGGCGAGGGGCCGGCGCCTGGAACCTGATCTTCGCTCTCGGCACGCTGCTGGGCGGCTGGATCGGCGTTCACCTGCTGGGGACCGGGGAGATCGCTATCTCGCCGGACACGCAGGCGTCCCTGCACGCCTTGGGCGTCCACGACCTTTCCGGCCTGGTTCCCCACGAAATCATCAGTTGGGAAGGCCTGCTTACGGTCCGCGGATTCGTCTCCGTGGTCGCCGGCGGTTTCCTCGTGGGCTTTGGTACCGCCTACGCGGGCGGTTGCACCTCCGGCCACGCTATCTCCGGCCTCTCCAACTTCCAACTCCGCTCGCTGTTCGCCGTCTTGGGCTTTTTCGCTGGTGGCCTCCTCGCGACTCACCTGCTGCTTCCCCTTCTCTTCTAAACTCCATGACCAGTCGTTTCCCCCTGTTCGGCTATCTGCTTCTCGGTGCCGCCTTTGGCATCATCCTGACCAAGGCCGAAGTCATCTCGTGGTTCCGCATCCAGGAGATGTTCCGCTTTCAGGCCTTCCACATGTTCGGCATCATCGGGTCAGCCATCGCCGTTGCCGCCATCGCCCGTCTGCTGCTGAAGCGGCCACCCGCACCCACGCTCTGCGGCGAGCCGGCACCGCTCGCGGACGAAGAAACCGGCCGAGGCTACCGCTTCTGGCTCGGCGGCGGCATTTTCGGCATTGGTTGGGCCCTGACGGGCGCGTGTCCCGGCCCGCTATTCATCCTCATCGGCGGAGGGGTCTCGGTGATGATCGTCGCCGTCCTCAGCGCCCTGGCCGGCACCTGGACCTACGGCTACTTGCGCTCTCGCCTCCCGCATTAGCCGGCAAACTGCAGCCAGTATTGGCCCGTCCCTTTGACCATCATGTATGTGGTCAGCCGCAGAAATTCGGCCTCGGTATCCGGAGAAAAGACATTGTCCGAGGTCACCCCGCCATACAGGCGTACCTGCCCAGAGCGAAACAGAGCCAAGTACTCCTCCGGCGTTCCGAGCAATCGGTCGGCAAACTCAAGCGGCGCCACCGCCAAACGCGGCTTCCCCCGGCGCGCCCGTTTGATCACCTCCTGCCGCGGCAGAAATGCCACCCAGCGGCCAGACCAATACAAAAACACATTCGCATCGCACGCGACGGCTTGCCCGGATGCCTCCGCCGCGCGAAGCATCTCCTCCAGCTCATCGTCGATTGCCATCCCGATATCATCCCACCGGCGGTCTCCTAAGAGATACTGATAGAAAGACTTTGCATTCCGAATCTGCCGATCCTTCGCTCCTCTCAGATCTCCGCTCTGCCATCGAGCTCCTCGAACGATTAGACGCCGATCGCGCCCTGCTCGAACGGCTTCCGGCTCCCGAACGGGAGCGGCTCCATCGCGTCGTCGCCCAGATCTTCAACCCCGATCCCGTGGCGCGCCGGGCCCGATTGAAGGCCCTCGAACGCGAACGCAGCGCCGCCGACATCGAACGCACCACCGCCGTTCTCGACGAAACCGGGATCCGCGCCCTGCGCCGGAAGCCCGTCTTCACCACTCCCAACTACTTCCCTCCCCCCGACGCCGAACAGGACGCCCGCCAGGCGCCCGAACCGCTCCACTGCTACGTCTGCAAGCAAAAATACACCCAGGTGCATCACTTTTATGACCAGATGTGCCCCACCTGCGCCGAACTCAACTTCTACAAGCGGACCGAGCTCGCCGATCTCTCCGGCCGCGTCGCCCTGCTCACCGGCGGCCGCGTAAAGATTGGCTACCAGACCGGACTCAAGCTCCTCCGCTCCGGCGCCCACCTGATCGTCACGACCCGCTTCCCCCGCGACTCCGCCAAGCGTGAAATTTTTGGCCTCGACCTCCGGCATACCCCCAGCGTTGAGGCCTTCTGCCAGGAACTGGTCAACACGCACTCGCGCCTGGACTTCATCATCAATAACGCCTGCCAGACCGTTCGCCGTCCCCCGGAGTTCTACTCCCACATGATGGAGGGCGAGCGCGCCGCGCTGATCGGCATGCCGAACGAGGTGAAACAACTCCTTCCGGCGGGCCCCGTAGCCGCACCCTCGGCCGAACTCTCTCAACTCCCGCTGCTCCCGGAAGAGCTCCTGAGCCAGAAGCACCTGTTCCCAGAGGGGAAACTCGACCAGGACCTGCAGCAAGTCGACCTCCGCGGCCGCAACTCCTGGCGGCTGCTGCTGGCCGAAGTCTCCACCGTCGAACTGCTCGAGGTGCAGCTTGTTAATGCAGTCGCTCCGTTTGTCCTGAACGCCCGCTTAAAGCAGCTCATGCTGCGCACTCCCGAACGCGACAAGCACATCGTGAACGTCTCCGCCGTCGAAGGCCAGTTCTACCGCAAGTGGAAGACGACCCGCCATCCCCACACCAATATGGCCAAGGCGGCGTTGAACATGATGACCCGCACGGCCGCCGCCGACTATCAGCAGGACGGTATCCATATGAACAGCATCGATACCGGGTGGGTCACCGACGAAGACCCCATCGAGATCGCGGCTCGCAAAACGGCGGAACAACGCTTTCATCCGCCTCTCGATATCGTCGACGGAGCGGCCCGCATTGTCGATCCCATCATCTCCGGATTCAATACCGGAGTGCACGCCTGGGGACAGTTTTACAAGGACTACCAGCCGGCCGATTGGTAGCCGCTGAACGTCCCTCCAGCGTAAGCCCCGCTCCAGCTCAGCACCGCCCCGGTCGCGCTGGCCGGCAGGCGCACGAGATACAGCCGCATTTCGCCTTTTCGCAGATGGCCTAGCGTCTGGTTTGGATTCACCAGCGTCCCCCCCAGCGCCAAGCTCTGCAGCACCGTGTTCTCGGCGGCGCCAACCCCGAAGTTCAGAATCACCAATTCTGCCAAAAGCTCTCCGGTTACGCTGTCGCGCCGGAAGCGCGAAACATGGCCGAGCAGAATGGGGGGAAGGCTTCCAATTTCGATCGCCGGCGGCGCGATCACTTGGCTGAACGCCGCTTGGACGCTTGCTGGCCCGGTCAACTGGAGCGTCTGCGGATTCGCGCTGCCCGTAAGCGCGCCGGTAAATCCCTGAAAGGTAAAGCCAAGGTTGGGCGACGCCGCCACCGGCACCGCGCCCGCGGCATAGTAGCCCGTCGCCGGGGTGATGCTTCCGCCTGGCCCGGCCACCGTCGTCAGTAAGTAACTGGTCGAGTAAATTGCGATGTAAGTCGTCGGGCCGGAGCCCACCGTGATTGTTTGTGTCTGCGCCCCGCCGTGCGTCCAACTGGCGAACTGTTGCCGCATGCCATTGGCCGGCGTTGGATTCCGGGCCGTTATCGGATACGTCCCCGGCACGAGGCTCAGCGAGGTTCCGCCCACAATCGAAAGCCCGTTCACTTCCAACGGCAACCCCGGCGGCTGCGTCTGGAACGTAATCGTCTGGGCAGGCGCTGAAACCGTAAAAGATTGGGTGACGGCGGGCGCCGCCAAGAAGTTGCCGTCGCCGGGCTGGGTTGCTTGTATCGTGCACTGCCCGGGGTTCCCAAGGACCACCCGATTCCCGGCCACTCCGCAGGTGCCGGGCGTGAGCGAGGCGAACGATACGGGCAGGCCCGAAGTGGCCGTTGCTACTAACGTCCAGGGCGGCGACAGCGGGGCGAAGGAGATGGTCTGCGCGAGTTGGCCAATCGAAAAGCTTTGGCTCGCCACCGCCGGACCGTAGTTCGAGTTCCCAGCCTGTCGCGCCTCCACGGTGCACAGTCCGGCCCGGGCGAGTTGCAGAAGCACGCCGGAAACCCCGCAAACGGCCGGCGTCAGCGAGACGAACGTCACCGGCAACCCGGAGCTGGCCGTCGCCGACAGGCCCAGCGGACCCGCGTTCAGCAAAACGTTCGGTAAAGGCGCGAAAGAGATCTCCTGCGTCGATTGCAGGATCAGGAAACTCAACTCCGCCGTCGCCGGCCGGTAGGAAGCGTTCCCCACTTGCGAGGCCACGATGCGGCAGGCTCCCGCCGCCAGGAAGAACACGGTCGTCCCGCTTACCCGGCAAACCGTGGTGGTGCTCGCCTCATAAGTCACCGCTAGCCCCGAACTCGCCGTTGCGTTCGCCGTGGTCGAACCCAAGTTAAACGAGGTACTCGGAATCGGCGCGAACAGAATCGTTTGCTCGGCTGGTGAAATCAACGCCGTCTGCAGGACGGAATCCGCCGCCAGGTAGTTGCTGTCGCCGCCCTGCTGGGCTTGCACCGTGCAGGTTCCGCCGGCCAAGGCCCGCAGCATCCCATCCGCCACCGAGCACGTGGTCGTCGTGATACTGACGAATCTCACCGCTAAACCGGAGGTCGCCGTAGCCGTCAAAGGGAGGGGGCTCCCGCCGAACTGGATCGACGGCAAGGGCGCAAACGCAATCGATTGCGACGCCTGCGCCACGGTAAACGATCGAACGACCGGGGCCGCCTGGGCGAAGGTGGCGTCGCCACTCTGGCTTGCCTGCACCACGCACAGTCCGGCGCCCAGGATGCTGAGAGTCGAGCCCGCCACCGCGCAGACCGTCGGCGTGGAACTGGCGAAGCTTACGGCTAAACCGGAACTGGCCGTTGCGTTCAGAGCGACCGGCCCCGTCCCGAAGGTCCTGTTCTCGATCGCAGGAAACGAGATGGTCTGGACGCCCGGACTGATGTCGAACACCCGGACCACCGTCGCGGCCGGCAGGTAGTTCGCGTCTCCCGCCTGGTTAGCCTCCAAGCGGCACTGGCCCACGGCGGCGAGCAGCAGCGCCGTGCCATTCAGTGAGCAGACGGCCGGCGTCTGGGTAGAGAGCGTCACCGGCAACCCGGACGTCGAGGACGCGGCCAGGTTCAGCGTGCCGGCCATCAACGCCTGGTTCGGCAGCGCCCCGAAGGTGATTGACTGGGACGCCCGGGTAATCTCAAACGCCTGCGACACGTTGGCCGCCGCCGCATAGTTCGCACTACCCGGCTGCGACGCGCGCACTTGGCAGCTCCCGGCGCGTAGAAACGTCACGTTGGCCCCGGCGACGGAACAGACGAGCGGCGTCTCGGTCGCGAATTCTACCGTCAGCCCGGATGTCGCCGACGCCAAAATACGAATCGAACCCACGCTGAGCGAATGCGATCCCACCGCGGGGAACGAAATCGTCTGCGCCGCGGGAGCAATTGAAAAGGTGCGCACCACCTCGGCCGCCGGAGAGTACGCGGCATTTCCCGGCTGGTTCGCCGAAACGGCACACTGCCCGGCTCCCAGTACCTGCACCGCACTGCCGCTGATCGCGCAGACGCCCGCCGGAGCCGCCGTCAGCACCACGGGTAGCCCGGAAGTGGCGCTGGCGCTAACGGTCACCGATCCTGCGCCAAATATCTGGTTCGAGAGGGCGCCGACGGTAATCGTCTGCGTCGCCAGCGTAATCGCAAACCCCTGCGTGATCGGCGGCGCGGGAGCGAACGTCGCGTTCCCATTCTGGCTGGCTCGAAGGGTGCACGTTCCCACCGCCAACAGCGTGACCGTCGACGCCGAGACGCTGCACTGGGCTGGACTCAGGGACTGAAAGCTCACGGGCAACCCTGAGGTGGCCACTGCCGTCAACGCCAACGTTGGAGTTACGAGCGTTTGCCCGCCAATCGCGGTGAAATTGATCGTCTGCCCACTCTGCAAAATGGAAAAGGTCCGGATGATGTCGGGCGCGGCCGTAAAGCCCGCGCCTCCGGCTTGCGTGGCCCGGATACTGCATTGACCGGTGACCAGCGGCGTCACCGTTGCCCCACTCAAACTGCAGACCTGCGGGGTATTCGACTGGAAGACCACCGGCAAGCCGGAGGTTGCCGTCGCTGCCACCGGGAAGGCGCCCGCATCGAGCGCACGGTCCGGCAACGGATCGAACAGAATGGTCTGGTTAGCCTGGCTGATCGAGAACTCCCGCGCCACTGGCGTCGCGGGCGCGAAGTTGGCGTTGCCGGATTGAGTAGCGGTCACGGTACAAGTGCCGGCCGACTGGAGCGTTACGACGGTTCCGCTCGCCACACAAACCCCCGCGGGCGCGGCGGAGAAGCTGACGGGCAAGCCCGAGCTTGCCGTCGCCGCCACCGTCACTGAACCCGTACTCAACGACTGTCCGCTCAAGGGCGCGAATTGAATCGTCTGTCCGCCAGGGGTGTTTGTCAGCGTGAAGCTCGCCGTGCTGGTGACCCCGGCCACCGTGGCGGTCACCACGTACGGTCCGCCGGCCTGACCATTGGCCCGGAAGGCCTCCGCGATGGCGATGCCGTTCGCGCCGGTCATCGCTGTCGTTGTGGCCGCGCCGCTCGAGAATGTTCCGCTGGGCCCCGAGGAAGGGGCCGTGAACAACACCGTGATGCCGCTCACCCCGGCCCCGTTGGTATCCCGCACCATCACAGCCAAGGGAGTCGAAAAGAGCGCCTGGACGCCGGCTGCCTGGCCGTTCCCCCCGTTGACCACGACATTAGCCGGCGCCGGCCGCACCGGCGCCGGCGCAGCGGCCGTCCCGTTCAGCGCCACAGATCCCCCGTTCACCGTCGCCTGGTTGGTAACCAGCGGCGGCGCGTTCAGCGGAACGTTCAACGAGACTTGAATCGGCGGGAACGCAGCCCCCGGCGCCAGCGCCTCCTGCCGGGTGCAACTCACCCCGCCGGCGCCGCAGTTCCACCCGGCGCCGGACAGCGACGTAATCGTGAAGTTAGCGGGCGGCAGTTCTGTAACAGTAACCAGGCCCGCGGTTGCCGTTCCTCCGGAGTTACTCACAGTGATGGTGAAGGATGCCGCCTGGCCCTGCGTCAGGGGCCCGTTCGCCGTCTTGGTGATCGCCCAGCGGGCCTCGACGCTGCGCACATCGAAAGCGGTTTCGGCGTAGGCGCCGCACGATGGCGAGGTGGTAAAGTTATACACGCCGACCGGCAAGCCGCCCACCGCGGACAGGTCGACGCTATTCAAAGTAACTCGCAACTGCGACGAGTTTAAGTAAGTCGTCGTTCGCACCGAGTTGTCCACCACCACTCGGCTGCCGGGGGTAAACCCGCTGCCGTTGACTGTTACCACTTGACTTGTCCCGCCCCGCACGGCCGAACTGGGCGACAGTCCGAAGACGGCCAACGGGACGTTCGTCGTGTTAAATGCGCCATTCACGACGAACTGATCCCGAATCAACAAGGTGGCCGGATTCCCCGTCCCGCTCAAGTCGCCGGACCATCCCGTGAAGAACCATCCGTTCGCGGCGGCCACGGCAAAAGGAACCGTCAACCCGTCCGCGTAGAATCCATCGGCCACCGGCGGCGTCCCGGGCACGGCGGCGCAGGCCGGCGCCAGTTGCGAATAGCCACGATATTGGGGCGTAAACTCGGCCACCCAGTTCGCCGCCGTCGCGGGCAAACTGGCAATCTGCGGACTGCCCGTCGTCCAGCCATTGAAGACATACCGTACATTCGGTGTCTCGGGCGACTGCGGCGAAGTGGCAGCCAGGGAGTGGCTGCTCCCGGGCGTCCAGCCGTCCTGCGCGCTGAAGTTTTGCGGCGCCAGATGGGTGGAGCCGTCCACTTGCACGGACACCGCCGGATTCGCCGGACTGGCCGGGGGAGCAGGGTTGGTAAACGCCGCGCGGACCTGATACACCGCCGGATCGGTGGTGAACTCCGCCTGAACGGTCCACGGATGGGACCAAACGAGAATCTCTTTTGGGTTCTGTCCCTGCGGGAAGGGCTCCGTCCCGGCCCACCGCCGAAACCGGCTACCGGCGCCGGCCACGGGCGTGGCCGTAATGGTGGTGTTGTGGGGAGCAAAGGTCTGACCCTCGATGATGGTCAAAGGCGGAGAAAACTGCAGGCTGCCGGCGCCATTGACCGTCGCGTTGACCCGGTTGTACCGGATGAAGCTTGCCTGATACACGGTAACCGCGGGCCGGTTCGACGGCGACGTCCAGGAGCCAGTTCCCGGGGTGACTGTAATCAAATGCGTTTGCGGTAACCCATCGTTCCAACTGGTGAACAGGTAGCGCGGGCCTTGGCTGCTACCCAGCGATTGAAACTCGCCGGGGACGCTGACCGTATGCTGGCTGCCCAAGGCCCACGAGAAGGACTGGGGCGCCGTGCCCAGAACGCCGTCCACCACAATCGGCAGCCCGGCGGGATGCGTCGTGATCGTCACCAGTTCCGGCGCGAAGCCGTACAGGCGCTGGATTTGGTCCACGTCGCCGGGCGAAAAATCTATTGCCTCCCCGAAGGGGATCCCCGGCGTGGTCGCGCTCAGCACCGGCCGCCGGTTCTTTGAGGAATTGAGCGGATGATAGTGCATCAGCGAGGCGTAGTCGTAGAGGCCCACCGGCCCCGCATTACTCGACTGCGGCGCGAAATTGGCGGCCAGATTGGGCTTATCCGCATTCGCGGCATTGACGTTCAACCACGTCGCCGCGTCGCGCCGCTGATGCTCATGATAGAGGCCGAGCACATGGCCCATCTCGTGCAGCAGACCCGCGGTTGTACAAGCGATCGAGCCCAGGATCTTCTGCTGCCCGCCCGTCCGCCCCACGTTCGCCCGGCACACCCGGCTTTGATCCGCGGGGTCGAGGGCGAAATCAACGTAAGCGGCCTCTGCCGCCCGCGGCACCCATTGGATCTGCCCGGAAAATCGCTGGTTGAACGCGGCAATCGCCGCTGCCGCCCCACCACCGGACGATAGCGTATAGGGAATCCGAACGATGTTGGTCGCCCCGTCGCGCGGCCATAGTCCGCTGGGGAACTGAATCGCCAGCCCCTGCCGCTCCCGGCCCGCCTTGCCGCCCTCGAGACTCGAGGGCAGAATGTCGCTTCCTGCCACCGGATCGGCACGATATTGCGCCACCACCCCGACGAACGCCGACGTCGACTCCCCGTCCGTCAGGACGATTCCCGTGTAGCCCGGCGCCACCCCCAACGCCCCAGTCGTGAACCGCCCGTCCTCGACCGCCACCTCGCCACTGCCCCCACGGCTATCCCTCCACCACAACCGTGGCGCGGACGTCTCGCCGCGCAACGTCACCACGGGGCCGTCCACCGTCAACAAACCGTCCCGCGGAAGCCCGGCCATGCGAATCTCCGCAGCCGGCGAAACCCAGGCAGTCACCAGAAGGAAGAAAATGGAAAGCAGGTGGCGCAAACTAATCCTGTATGTGGATTAGTGGGGGCGCGCCACCGGAACTCTCACCCGGCGCGGCACTTACATCCGCTTTATTTCCGGGCGCCTATGCCGTACGGAGAAATTGCTTCAACTCCCGCATCGCCTGCCGGGTCCGATGGGCGTTCTCGATGAAGCTGAACCGCACATGCCCTTCCCCGAGCGGGCCGAAACCGATGCCCGGGCTGACCGCGATCAGCGCCTTTTCCATCAACAGCTTGGCGAACTCGAGCGACCCCATCGCCCGGAACTTCTCCGGAATCGGGGCCCAGAGGAACATGCTCCCCTGCGGCTTCTGGCAGGGCCAGCCGGCCGCGGCCATCCCTTCGAGCAGCACATCGCGCCGCTCCTGGTACATGTCACAGATTTCGGTCGTGTTCGCTTCGCATTCCCGCAGCGCGATGATGCTAGCGATCTGAATCGGCTGAAACGTTCCGTAGTCGAGATAGCTCTTGATCCGGCTTAACGCATAGATCATCCGTTTGTTGCCTAGACAGTACCCCACGCGCCATCCGGCCATGTTGTAGCTCTTCGACATCGAGAAGATTTCAACGGCCAGATCCTTCGCTCCGGGCACCTCCAGGATGCTCGGCGGCTTGTACCCGTCGAAACCCAGATCGGCGTAGGCGAAGTCATGGACAATCAAGGACCCGTTCACCTGGGCCAGCCGCACGACTTCCTTCATGAAGTTCAAATCGACGCACGTGGTCGTCGGATTGTGCGGGAAGCTGATCAGGATCACCTTCGGCTTTTTCGGTCCCTTATAAACATCTTCGAGGCCCTGCAGGAAGGTGGCCGGGTCGGGCATGGGTAACATACACGCCTCGCCTTCGGCCATGATCACGCCATACTGATGGATCGGGTACGCCGGATTCGGCGAAACCACCACATCGCCCGGCGCAATGATGGCGAAGAGCAGATGGGCGAGGGCGTCCTTGGCGCCGATGGTGACAATCGCTTCGGTCTCGGAATCAAGCTCCACGCCGTAGTTCCGTTGGTAGCGCTTGACGATCTCCTGCCGGAGATGCGGAATCCCGCGCGACATCGAGTAGCGGTGATTCTTGGCCTGCTGCGCGGCTTCGCACAGCTTATCGATCACGGCCTGCGGCGTCGCGCCGTCCGGATTCCCCATACCGAAATCGACCACATCTTTGCCGGCTGCGCGCATTTTTGCCTTCATCTCGTTGATGACGGCGAACACATAGGGGGGCAGCTTCGCGATGCGATAAAACTGATCGGTATCAGACATGACAAAAAATCCTTTGTAAGTTGGGAGAAAACAAGAAAGAGAGCGAGAGAGGAGCGGGAGAAGGAAGTAACCGCGCTAAGCGGTTACTTCCTCGGTTGCGAGTGCTTCTTTGTATTTGCACTCGGCGTTCGGACATTGGGCGAATGCCCCGGATTTGAGGAACTTCTCAATGAGGTAGGGATTGTTGCACTCCGGGCACGCCTTGGCGACGGGTTTGCCCCACGCCACGAAGTCGCACTCGGGATAACGGTTACAGCCGTAGAAGGTCTTGCCCTTCTTCGACCGGCGTTCAATAATGTCACCCGTCGAACACGTCGGGCACTTCACGCCCACCGTCTTCTGCTTGACGTACTTACACGTCGGGTAACTCGAACAGGCAATAAACTCGCCGAACCGGCCAAACTTCTTCACCAGGTTCTTGCCGCAGGTGGGGCAGGGCTCATCAAGCGGCACATCCGCCTGCTTGGCCGCCTGACCCAACTGCTTGGTGGTCTTGCAATCGGGGTAGCCCGAGCAGGCATAGAACTGGCCGAACCGGCCCTTCTTCAGCACCATCGGGCGGCCGCAGTTCGGGCAGTACTCCTCCTCGCCCTGCTCGCCCATCTCTTCCGGCTGCGACGAAGGCAGTTCCCGCGTATTCGAACATTCGGGGTAACCGGTGCAGGCGATAAAGCTGCCGTGCCGGCCCCATTTGATCACCATCGGCTTGCCGCACTTCTCGCAGATGAAGTCGGTGGGCTTCTCCATCCGCTTGATGTCGGTCATCTGCGTCGCCGCACGTTCGAGATCCACGGCGAAACGCTCGTAGAACGAACCCATCGCGTGACGCCAGTCGACCTTGCCGTCTTCGATCTCGTCGAGCTCCTCTTCCATCCGCGCGGTGTAGCGGATATCGAAGATGTCGCCGAAGGACTCGGTCAGCAGGTCCGTCACCACGGTGCCCAGCTCGGTCGGGTAGAACTTGCCACCCTCTTTCTTGACGTACTCCCGCTCCTGAATCGTCGACAGGATCGAGGCGTACGTGGACGGCCGGCCGACGCCCTTGGCTTCAAGCTCTTTGACGAGCGTCGCTTCGTTAAAGCGAGGCGGCGGTTCCGTAAAATGCTGCTCGGCGTCGAGTGACTTCAGCTTCAGCTCTTCGCCCTGGGTCACCAGCGGCAGCTTCTGCTTCAGTTCGTCGTCGTCTTCGTCCTTAACGTCCTTGCCTTCCTCATACACGGCCAGGAAGCCATCGAACTTCGGCACCGAGCCCGTCGCCCGGAACATATACTCCGTCTTCGACTGGCCCTTCGCCAGAACGTCGATGGTCGTTTGGTCGAACACGGCGCTCGTCATCTGCGAGGCGACAAAGCGCATCCAGATGAGCCGGTACATTTTTAACTCGTCTTCCTGCAGAAACGGCGCCACCGATTCCGGCGTCCGCATCGCGGCCGTCGGCCGGATGGCTTCGTGGGCGTCCTGCGCGTCTTTTTTACCCTTGTACAGGTTGGGCTTCTCCGGCAGGTAGGGCGCGCCGTACCGGTCCCCGATGAACTGCCGCACTTCGCCGAGGGCATCGTCGGAAACGCGCACCGAGTCGGTACGCATGTAGGTGATCAGACCGATCGACCCTTCGGCCCCGAGCTCCACGCCTTCATAAAGCCGTTGCGCGATCATCATCGACCGCTTCACGGAAAACCGTAGCTTGCGGGACGCTTCCTGCTGGAGCGTGGACGTAATAAAAGGAGGAACCGGATTTCGCCGCTTCTCCTTCGTTCCCACGGCCTGCACGATGTAGGGGCGATCCGCCAAGTCCTTCACGATCGCCGAGGAGCGCTCCTCGTTTGGAATCGGCTGGTTCTCGCCGTCGATCTTCGCCAGACGGGCCTTCAGCACCGGCGCTTTCTTGGCGTTCAGAGCGACGTCAATCGTCCAATACTCTTCTTTAAGGAACGCTTGAATCTCGCGTTCCCGGTCCACGATCAGCCGTAAGGCCACGGTCTGCACCCGGCCCGCGGACAGGCCACGGCGAACCTTATCCCACAGCAACGGGGAGATCTTGTAGCCCACCAGCCGGTCGAGGACGCGGCGCGCCTGCTGCGCGTCCACCAGATTCGTGTTCACCTGCAAGGGGTTATCGAACGCCTTACGCACGGCCGAAGCCGTGATTTCGTTAAACATCACCCGGAAGATCTTCGGCCCGTCGGCTTTTTTCGATGCCAGCTCTTCTTGCAGGTGGTAGCAGATCGCCTCGCCTTCCCGGTCCGGGTCGGCTGCGAGGTAGATGGAGTCGACGCCCTTGGCGGCGGCGCGGAGCTCGCCGATCAGCTTCTTCTTGCCTTCAATCACCTCGTAGGTGGGTTCAAAGCCGCGATCGACGTCGACGGCGAGGTCGCTCTTCGGAAGGTCTTTAATATGACCGAGCGAAGCCTTGACGACGAATTGATTGCCAAGGTATTTTCCGATGGTTTTCGCCTTCGCCGGAGATTCGACGATGACGAGGGATTTGGACATAAGGGTTTTTACTCTTCGGGCGAATAGCCCAGATTACCAGACTTTGACGAACTGTTTGCCGGGAAGCTGTTTCACCAAGCCGAGCAGCTCCAATTCAAACAGGGCCGCCACGACCTCAGACGAGGAATAGTTTTCCAGACGATCCAGCATTTCGTCAATATGGGTCGCCTTCTCAATCAGCAGGTTTTCGAGAATCGCCCGCCCTAGCGGCGCGTTCGGCCCTAGCGGCAGCAACTGTTGCGTCAGATCGCCCCGCTGTTCTTTTTCAATAGTTTGCAAGCGGTAACGTTCATCCGGAGGCAACTCACTGACGATGTCCTGGGCGTCCATGACCAGCTTGGCGCCTTGTCGGATTAAAAGATTGGGAGCCCAGCTCAACTTCGAGGTGATGTTGCCTGGAACCGCGAAAACCTCCCGCCCCTGGTCCATCGCCAGCCGGGCCGTGATCGCCGAACCCGAATACTGCGCCCCCTCGACGATCAAGACCCCCGAACTCATGCCGGACACGATCCGATTCCGGATCGGAAAATTCTGGGGGAACGCCGGGGCGCCCATGGGGAACTCGCTCACCAGCAGCCCTTTGGCCGCAATTTCGTCGTAGAGCTTCCGGTTTTCCGACGGATAGACCATATCGACGCCACACCCGAAGACCGCAATCGTCTTCCCTCCCGCCTGCAGGGTGCCGCGATGCCCCGCCGTATCGATCCCTCGCGCCATCCCGCTGATGACCCCTACGCCCAGCGCAGCCAGATCTCCGGACAGTTTCTCCGCCACCGCCATGCCGTAGGGCGTCGGCTTCCGCGTCCCTACCACCGCCACCATGATCGCCGACAGGAGCGACAGGTCGCCCCGGCAGAACAGGACCGTCGGCGGGTCCAGGATGCCCCGCAGCTTCTCGGGATAGACCGGGTCGGTCACCGGGACCAACTGCGAGCCGGTCGCCTTTAGCCGTTCGGCCTGCGTAGCCGCATCTTCAAACGTACAGCCGGACTGAATCGCCCGCGCCACTCCCGGCGAGAGACCCGCCGCCTCCAGTTCCGTCACCGACGCGCGGAACAGGGCCAAAGGCGTCCGGAACCGTTCGAGGATACTGACGGCCTTCCGGGTGCCCAAGCCCGGTATCAGACGGAGCGCAAGCCAGTGCAACAGTTCCTCGTCGGAGAGCCGAGGGGCCAGGGTGGGAGCGGATGCTGTCATAAAAGAGAGGGGTGGCTGCGGCAAGTCGGAAATCTCAGACGTTTGCGATACCCTGAAAGGATATGAGCCAGCATGCCACCTTCGACGACGCCAATCTCATCCTCCGCCTGTATGAAATCCGGCGGGAGGAGCGGATGCGGGAAGCTCGCCGCTGGTTTGCCCGCAACTTCGGGCCCTCCACTCTTGCCGAGTACCGTGCCATCTGCACCCCCGGCACCGATGAAGATGAATACGTCCGGATGGTAGTGAGCTACTACGAGATGGTGGCCAGCTTCATCACCAAAGGCGTTCTGAGCACCGATCTTTACTTCGCCTCCGGCGGAGAACTCGGCTTGGTTTACTCCCGTGTCGAGCCCGTCATCGAGGACCTCCGGGCCGCCACCGGCCACCCCGGCATGTTTAAGAACTTGGAGATTGTCGCCCAACAGTACGGCGAATTCCTTGACGCGCAGGCCCCCGGCAATTGGGAAGGCTTCAAGAAGCGTACGCGCGGCATGATCCTTCCGAAGTAAGTCATGCGCCGGGAACCGGATTTTTTCGGCGAGGACGAAGAACTCGACCTCGTCTATATCGCCAAACGCCTGCTTGACGCCAAGGGACTCGAAGACAAACTCACCGCAGCGGGCATCGACTATCTCGTTGAGCCCGACGAGTACCGGGGCGGTTTCCTCTTCCAAACGGTCCGCACCGGTGCGTTCTTTTATGTGCGCGGGGCGGAGGGCGATGCGGTGCGCGAGAAGCTGGCCGCGATGGGCTTTAAACCCCAGCCGCTGGCGGAATCGTAGCGTTGAGGCGCCGCTCCAGAGCCGCAAGGGCGGCTGGCTTCTGCGCCGCCAGATTGATGGCTTCACCGGGATCGCGCCGCAGGTCGTAAAACTCCCGGTGGCCGGTCTGGTCGTAGATGTTCAACTTCGCGTCGCGCGTCCGGATCGTCCGAATGGGGTTGACCCACTTCTGTTTGGCGTAATAGTCGGAGAAGACGGCATCCCGCCGGGAAACCCGCAACAGCGACTGCCCGTCCACCGGGCTTGGCCAGCGCAGCCCGGCCGCCTCCGCCAGAGTCGGCGCGAAATCCACCGTCGATACCAGGTCGAGGCGGACGCCCGGCTTCATCCGGCCCGGCGCCGAAATCACCAGCGGAATCCGCATGCACTCGTCATAGACGAACGGCCCCTTGAACGGCAAGCCGTGCTCACCGAGTTGGTCGCCGTGGTCGGAGGTCAACAGGATAATCGTCTTCTCGAGGTCGATCGCGTCCAGGACTTGACCCAGCTGCACGTCGGTTTTTTCAACCAGATCCAGGTAGTAGCTGCGATACAGCTTCCACTGCTCCGGGGTGAACTTCGCGGTGATCTTGCCTTGATCCCGGTCGACGTACTCCTGCTGCTCGACCGGCTTGGCGGCCAGGTTCTCGAGGCCCGTCGCCGGCCCGCGCACATCGGGACGCAGTACGGTGTTTTCCATTTCACGCCGCACGGCATAGATATCATGCGGATTGAGGAGCGAAACCCAAGCCAACCACGGCCCGGTGCGTCCTCGCACCCAATCTACAGCTGCTGCGGTCACCGCCGGGTCGCTGCCGTCTACCCGGACATCGAAGCCGAACGCCCGTAGGTCTTTGTCCGGCTGGCTCAGATGCCATTTGCCAAAGAGGGCCGTGGTGTAACCCGCTTTTTGAAAGACATGACCGAGGTTGGGCAACTGGGGCGAGAGGGGCTTGCCGAGTGACGAGCTGTCCACATTCGTCCGGACGCCAGTGCGTTTGGGCATCAAGCCGGTTAAAAAGGATGCTCTGGCCGCCGAGCACTGGGGCGTGGTGCAGAAGGCATTCGGGAAGCGGACGCCGCGCTGGAGCAGCCGCTCCCGGTTGGGCAGTCGCGCCGTACCCGGCAGCAGGGCAGATTCCTGATCGGTCATGAACACCAGTACGTTGGGAGCTGGCGGCCTGACGGCCAGGGATTGCATCCACCGCCGGCGCGTCAACATACTAGGGGGCCGCCGGCTCCACAACCACTTCGGTTGGGTTCCGCAGCGGGAAGGTGATGACATTACTCACGTAAACGTCCTGAGCAATCGTCAACTGGGTAGCGGAGTTGGTCGGCAGATCGGAATTCAGTTCGAGGTGGATCTCGTACAGTCCAATCGACCCCGGCCGGAGGGCGGCGTAGAGAACGTTGGCCGTTTTGCCACCGGCGAGCGAAGAGACGAAGGCACTCGGCTCGTTCAGAATCGGGCCGCGATAAACCGCTCCTGTGACAGCCAGGTTCTGCGAGAACGACTCCTTCAACCGGCCGAGGCCAGTGCCGTAAACAACGATGGTCTGACCGGGTAACGCGGGGTTGGCCACGGTCACCGTAGCGCCTTCCGTATTGGCGCAACAGAGATTCGGCGTCGTAGCGGTCAAAATGACCTGCGCCGTATCGTTGGTTTTGGTGGAGTAGGGGATACCATTTCCGGCTTCACCAGGGACCCTGGCCCGGAGGCGGATACGGGTGAAGACGCCAGCGGCGAAGGCTTCCACCTTCTCGTCCTGATTGATCAGGCGGATGAGTGCGTCGCGAACGTCGGCCAGGCTGTCAGTGTCTTTGACCGTGTAGGCATACTCCCGATCTTCAATGAGCACCGTCGCCACGTCGTTCGCTTTTACACTGCCGTCCACGGAGACGGTACCCGTTGCGCGGGAGGAGAAGTGCTGGACGATGCCCACGCGGGGGTCGGTGCCTTCAATCGCGAACAAGCCCGGGTTCTCCGAGATGATCTGTACGGCCACGGGCATCGTCGTGGTGATTCGGCCGTCCGAATGCCGGATGCGGACATAGGCGCTCACGCTGTTGCGATCGAAAAACTCCCAAGGGATTTGGGCGTTGATCCGGCTGGGCGACACCAGGAACAGGGGCGCTAATTTCCCATCGAGATAAAGCTGCACGTTTCCCAGTTCGGTCGGCAAATTTTCGGCACCGTCCGGGGCCGCCGCCACCACTTCCGAGAGATTGTCCCCGAGCAGCGAGATGATGGATCCCGGCGCCACGCGGGCCGCGTCCTGACCACCAGTCAGGAATGCACCACCGGTCGTCAGCACGATCGTCGCATCGGCGGGCGACGTGCTGGTTGCGATTTCGACAGTATTGCCGCCCTCGCCACCTTCCCGCGCAGTCATCAGGAGCGTACTGAGGTCGGGGATGATGCTGGCCGTGACGTAGGGGTCGGGCTTGGCGTTGATCAGGGCCACCAAATTTGAGAGTAAGGTCGAGACGGTATCCGATTTAGCGATCTTGTAAACGTAGTCGTTCTTATTGCCGCTTTTGGTGACGGAGATGGTGATTTGATCGTTCTCGCGAATCGTCCCCGACAGACCAATGGTGCCGGTTGCAAAGACATCGAGGCTGGCCGCATTCCGGACCGCGGTGTAGGGAACACGCTGATCGTGGGTGGAGAACACCATCACCCGCCGGTTAAACGGATCGGCGACGTAGAGGTTGGTACCGTCGAAGGCCAGCGACATCGGCGTACGCAACTGATCGGTCGCCGCGCGGAGGAGTGGGAAAGCGTTGTCCGAGGACCGGTTGGTCGACTCGCTGACCTGACCCAGAATGGTGTCGGCCTTCTGACCGTTTTGAAGCGGAAGGTCGTTGTACACCAGGATTCGATCGTTGCCGCCATCGGCTACGAAAAGACGTTTGCCGTCGCTGAGCGCGAAGCGCGGAAATTCAATCGTCGCGGCACAGAGGCGCGGGAACAGGTCGGCCCCCGCAGCGTCCTTTCCACTGGCCGGGCAAAGCCTGGGGCTGTTGTTGGCCACAGCCGACGTGAAGTCGGGTTGACCGAGTACGAGATCGGCCGCCCGTGCATTCTGGGTTGGGATCGTGTTCCAGATCAGCACGCGGTTAAAGCCGAGGTCGGAGACAAACACGCGCTGCCCATCGCTGGTCACCGAGACCGGGTTCAGCAGGTTGTCTGCCTTCGGGTCGATCCGGGTCACCACGAGGTCCAACTCGACGCGGGTCGTGAAGTCCGGCGCGCCCAAAACGACGTCAGCGGCCTGGTTGTTCCTCGTCGGGAACGTGTTCCAGATCAGCACGCGATTGTTGCTGGTGTCGGCGACCATTAGGCGGTTGCCCTGAATCCACGCGCCCTGCGGGCCGCGCAGGCTGCTCGCAGTAGGCGGATTGACTACGCGGTTGGTTGTGAAGCTATCTTGCCCCAGGACCAGGTCCGCCGGTTGGTTATTCTGGCTCGGAATGCTATTCCAGATCAACACGCGGTTGTTGTCCGTATCGGAGACCACCAGACGCACCCCATCGGTGGCCACCGAATTGGGCTGCCGCATGGAGGCGTTGGTCGGAATCAGCTTCAACTCGTTGACGCTGAAGTCGGTCTGCCCCAAGACGACGGACGCCGTGCCGCGGCAGGCCGGGCATGGCTTTTGAGGCGTTTGCGGCACTTCGGCGCTGACCGGCAGGGTGATGTCGCTGGCGACGTTCCTGTAAATGAGTACGCGATGGTTGATCGGGCCGGCGCCAACGCGGTTCGAGTCCGTGACAAACAACATGTTGTTTGCATACGCGACTCCGCCAACTCCTCCCAACGTGTTGGAATTCAGGCTGGACCCTTGTGCGGTAAAGGTCTCCTGGCCAATCACGAGCCGGGCCGCTTGACCCGTAAAGAAATCAGCAGGCAAGGCCACCGTAGCGGTGGCCAGCAGAATTGCGAAAGGCTTCATTCGGAAGAACTTCATCATCGAATACACAATCTTTCAGTATAGCAGCCGACGTAAGCCGCATCCGTTTCGTTGCCCATTTGTACTAATTTTACTTCCCCGTCACAATCTCGCCCCAAATGACCTGATAAACCTCGAGGTGGCCCTCGATGTTTTTGCCGGCCCGGACGAAAACGATCTGGTTGACGGGAAGATTGGCGCGGTCGGAGATGACCCCTCGCTCGAGGAAGCGGGTATCGGGCCGCATCAGGAAGGGGCGGGCGGGCGCGGTGCGGGTTTTCACGAGTACTGCATCGGCGGTAAATCCGGTGACGACACCCGAGAAGGCGAGGTCGCCCCGCGGCATGATGTGCTCGGTGACGCTGCGGTAAACGGGCCGCCGCGGGTTGGGCGCCGGGGCGTTGGGTTCGATCAGACGCACCGTGCGGGCGTAACAGCGGCGGGTCCCATCGGAGTGCAGCCGTTGATCGACCAGCACTTCCACCGGATCAGCCGGCCCGAAGGCGTCGACGGAAACGCGCACGCGCTGCGACTCAAACCAGGTTCGCTCGTCGTAGGTGCACGGCGTTGCCCGGCCCGACTCGGCGGTCAACACGAATCCGCCGCGGAGGCCGTTCGACTTTGGCTCCGATAATTTCCCCCGCACGATCCCCAACGGCAACTCGTCTTCAGCGGCCCAAGCCGGGGCGAGAACTACCAAAAGCAAGACCCAGCGCATATGCCGATGCTACACTGTTTTGCTTTGCAGGATCTTCACGCTTTGCACTCAACTGTTTCGGACTCGCTTGCCCACGCCGGCGCATGGTTCTTACACTCGGGGATTCAGGAGCCCAACGGAGGGGTCGCCCGGTATTATCTTTCCGCCGAGGGACGGAATCTGCCGGTCTCGACCGAGATCACCGGCTACGCTTGCAGCACCTACTCCTACCTTTACCGGCTCACCGGCGATGCGGCTTATCGCGAAGCGGGGATCCGCGCTGCCGCCTTCCTGGCCGATGAAGCCTGGCAGCCGGCCATCGCCGCGATGCCGTTTGAGGTTGGGGACCCGCTGCCGCCAGCGTACTTTTTCGACTGCGGCATCATTATTCGCGGGTTGCTGACGGTCTATCGCATGACCGGCGAAGCGCGCTGGCTGGACCGGGCTCGCGAGATCGGCCTGTTCATGGGCAAGGCATTTCGGGCGAACGGCACGTGTCATCCGATCCTTTCGCTCCCTTCTCTCGAACCGTGGCCGTATGAGCAGCGTTGGTCCCGCGAACCGGGCTGCCTCCAGTTGAAATCCGCAATGGCCTGGGACGCCCTCGCCACGCATTTCCCGGCGGACCCGTTTCTTGAGTGGTACGAAGAGGCGCTGTCTTATGCGCTATCGACGTGGGAAAGCTTCCTGCCCGGCGACCCCGATCCGCTAAAGGTGATGGACCGGCTGCACGCACACTGCTACTTCCTTGAAGGCATGCAACCGCGGAAACACCGGCCGGAGGTGCGAGCCACGCTGGCGGCCGCAATCGACCGGACGAGCGACTACCTTCGCGAGATTTCGCCCCGCTTTGAGCGCAGCGACGTCTGCGCCCAATTGCTCCGCGCCCGGCTTTACACTGGCGACGTCGACCGGGTGCTCGCGGCCGATGAGGCCGCCCGCTGCCGCGCCCACCAGATGTTCGGCGACGCGCCGATGGACAACGGCGGGTTCTGCTTCGGTAGGCGCGACGGGCAGCCGATGCCGTTCATGAATCCGGTCTCGACCGCGTTCTGCCTGCAGGCCCTCGAACAGTGGCGGCAGTTTGAGGCGGGCGAGTTTCCCGGCGATATCGCGGAACTGATTTGAAACGCCAGTGCAAGGTCGCCTTCGCCACCGGATCCGAGGATCTCATTCCGACCCTCCTCGAAGAGATGGCGAAGCTTCCCGGCGACCTGCCGATCCATGTGGTCAGTGAGTTCCCTCCTCCGGCGGGCAAGTGGATTCCCTGGAATCCCGCCCGCTCGTTTGCCGATAACTACGAACGGCTGCTGGCTGACCTGGGCGGCGACGAGGTCGTATTTGCCGGTATTATCCTGCAACCGAACATGCCCTACTGGGGGCTGCGGTGGGCCGCGCTCCGCGCTTTCGGGCTGCAAGTGGTCTTCTACAACGACAACCTGGACCACTTCATGCTCCGGCCCCGCTCTCTGCCGGTGATCCTCCGGCACTGCTGGTGGCAGACGAAGAACTTCGTCCGCTGGGAGACACGGCCCGGCGGCACGCTCTACACCTGGGTTTGGCGGGCGTTCCATCCGTGGTCGCTCCGGCGTCCGATTCATTATGCGCTGGGGCGGTGGGCTGGCAAGCTGGCAGCCGGGAGGGCGGCAGCCCCGCAGATTCTCGCGCCGCTGCCACCCGGCCTCTCCGTCGTCATCCCGACGCGGAACGGCCGCGACCTTCTCGAACGGTTGTGGCCGACGTTGGACTTGCCGGCGGGCGGCGAGGTAATTCTTGTCGATAACGGGAGCACCGATGGTACGGCGGATGCGTTTCCGGACGCAAAGGTGATCGTCTCGACCGAACCGCTTTCGTTTGCGGCGGCGGTGAACCGGGGCATCGCGGCGGCGCGGTATTCGCACGTCTGCCTGTTGAACAACGACATGGTGCTCGAACCGGGGTTCTTCGCGGCGCTACGGGCGGCGTTCGACCGGGTGCCGGAGCTGTTTGCGGCCACGGCGCAGATCTTTTTCCCGGAGGGTCAGCGGCGGGAAGAGACCGGCAAGGCGATGTACTACCCCGCCGCGTTGGACCATCTGCCGTTGCGCTGCGTGGAACCGCTGGAGGGCGAGGATCTGACGTGGGTGCTGTATGGCTCGGGCGGCTGTACGCTGTATGACACGGCCAAACTGCGCGCGCTGGGGGCGTTCAACGAGACGTTTGTGCCGGCCTATGTCGAGGATCTGGACGTGGGCTACCGGGGTTGGCTGCGGGGTTGGCCGTCGGTCTACGTGGCGGGGGCGAGGGTGTTGCATCTGCACCGGTCGACGACGTCGAAGGTGTTTACCCCGTTTGAGCTGGCTTGCGCCGTCGAACGAAACTATCTCCGGTTCGTTGCGACCGGCACCGGCCCCCACTTCCCCGCCCTGTGGGCGCAGGCGCTGGCGCAGTTAAACCATCAGGCGGCCAAACAGGAACCGGTGCGCAGCGCCGAGGTGGTATTGGGCGAGGCATGGAAACTCGTTATTACGAAACGAACCCAACAGGCGGCGGAGGTGGACGAAGCGGAGATCCTGGCGCTGAACCAGGGCACGGTCGCCGTCTTCCCCGGCGACCGTTTTTACGAAACGAAGCCAACGGTCTTCGTTGCGACGCCGTACTTGCCGTTCCCGCTGTCGCACGGCGGAGCGGTACGAATGTTCAACCTGATGCGGGAGGCCGCCAAAACGCACCGGCAAGTGCTGCTGGCGTTTGTCGAAGAACTGGCCCCTCCGCCGCCGGAGTTGCTGGCGCTTTGCGCGGAAGTCGTTCTGGTGCAACGGAAGGGTTCGCATTTGAACACGAGCCCGGAGCGGCCGGACGTGGTGGAGGACTTTGACCGGGCGGACTTCCGGGCGGCGTTGCGGTGGTCGATTCGCAAATGGGCTCCCAGTATCATTCAGTTGGAATTTACCCAGATGGCCCTCTACGCCCCGGACTGCCGGCCGGCGAAGACGGTGCTGGTGGAGCATGATATTACGCTCGATCTCTATGAGCAGCTGCTGGCCCACAAGGACGACTGGGAGACCCGGCGGCAGCACCGGCTTTGGGTTTGTTTCGAAGAAAAAGCATGGGCCGAGGTGGACGCCATCGCCGTGATGAGCGAAAAAGACCGGGAGCGGATCGGCCGGCCCAACGCCGTCGTGATCCGGAATGGGGTGGATCTCGAACGGTTTCAGCCGGTGGACGCGGAGCCGGAGCCGCGGCGGCTGCTGTTCCTGGGTTCCTTCGCGCATCTACCCAACCTGCTGGCGCTCGACTTTTTCCTGGCCGAGGCGTGGCCGCTGCTCGAGAACGTTACCTTGCATATCATCGCCGGGAAGAACCACGAACGGTATCTCGATGGGCGCGACTTCAACCGGCCGGGGATTGAACTCGATGGGTTCGTTTCGGACGTTCGTGGCGCCTACGGGCGGGCGGCGGTGGTTCTGGCGCCGCTGGTGGCTTCGGCGGGCACCAACATCAAAGTGATGGAGGCGATGGCGATGCAGAAGGCAATTGTGTCGACACCGGCGGGCATCAACGGCCTCGATCTGACCGACGGCGAGGACGTGCTGATCGCCCGGACCGGCGCTGAGATGGCCACCGCGATCAACCTGCTGCTCGACCATCCGGACCGTCGCAAGACGATGGAGCGGACGGCGCGGCGGACGGCCGAGGAGCGCTACGGCTGGGACCGCATCGGCGCCGAGCAGGCGGCGATGTACCATACACTGAGAGATTCTTATGTCGCAAAAACTGTCTGACATCGGCTTGGTTGGCTTGGCGGTAATGGGCCAGAACCTAGCCTTGAACATTGCCGATCACGGCTTCCAGATTTCGGTCTACAACCGGACCACGGAGACGATGGAAAAGTTCGTCGCCGAGAACCCGAACACGCCGGGCGGCGTGGTGGGCGAAGCTACGCTCGAAGGGTTTGTGGCTTCGCTCTCGAAGCCCCGGAAGATCATCATTCTGGTGAAGGCGGGCAAGCCCACCGACGCCGTCATCAGTTCGCTCGAGCCGCTGCTTGAGCAGGGCGACATCATCATCGACGGCGGCAACGCCCTGTGGACCGACACCATCCGGCGCGAAAAAGAGCTTTCGGCTAAGGGCCTTCGCTTCGTGGGCTCCGGCGTGTCGGGTGGCGAGGAGGGCGCACGTTTCGGCCCTTCGCTGATGCCGGGCGGCGACCTGTCGAGTTTCGAAGAGATCAAACCGATTTGGGACGCCATCGCGGCGAAAGTGGACGCGGAGACGGGAAAGCCGCTGACGGGCGCGACGCCCGGTAATCCGATTACGGGCGGCGTTCCCTGCACCACCTACATTGGGCCGAACGGCGCCGGGCACTATGTGAAGATGGTGCACAACGGTATCGAATACGGCGACATGCAGATGATCTGCGAAGCGTACTCGATTCTGACGCAGCTGGGCGGATTGACCCCGGCCGAGTGCAGCGAAGTGTTCTCCGAGTGGAACAAGGGCGTGCTCGATAGCTTCCTGATCGAGATTACCGCCGATATTTTGCAGCAGAAAGATCCGATGACCGGCGGCCCGTTTGTCGATATCGTGCTCGATACCGCCGGGCAGAAGGGTACGGGCAAGTGGACGAGCGTGAACGCGCTCGACATGGGCGTGCCGGCGCCGACCGTCGCGGAGGCCGTTTTTGCGCGCTGCCTCTCCGCCGTGAAAGAAGAGCGTGTGGCCGCATCGGCTACTCTGCAGGGCCCGAACAAGGTCTACTCGGGCGACCGCAACCAGCTGATCCATATGGTGCATGACGCGCTGTATCTATCGAAGATCTGCTCGTACGCGCAGGGCTTCCAACTGATGCGGACGGCGCAGGCCGAGTACAACTGGACGCTGAATTTCGGGGAGATTGCCAAGATCTGGCGCGGCGGCTGCATCATCCGCGCAGGCTTCCTGCAGAAGATTACCGAAGCCTTCACGCTGAACCCCGAGTTGGCGAATCTGCTGCTTGATCCCTACTTCAGCGCGGAAGTGCATCGTTGCCAGTCCAACTGGCGGACGGTGATTGCGTTGGCGGCGGGCCATGGAATTAGCGCCCCGACGTTCTTCTCGGCGCTCTCTTACTACGACGGCTATCGCTCGGCGCGGTTGCCGGCTAACCTGCTCCAAGCCCAGCGCGACTACTTCGGCGCCCATACCTACGAGCGGACGGACTTCCCCCGGGGCAAGTTCTTCCACCTCGATTGGCCGGAGCCGGGCCGCCCGCAGCTCGAAATCTGAGTGGGGCTATGACGCTCGCGGCCTACGCCAGCTTCTACCGCGACCACTTGACCAACGCCGTGCTTCCCTTCTGGCTGAACCATACGCCGGACCGGGAGCACGGCGGTTACTTTTCGTGTGTCGACCGGCAGGGGCAGGTGTTTGATCCGCGCAAGTACGTTTGGATGCAGGGCCGGGCGGTCTGGATGTTCCAAACGCTCTATAGCACTTTCGATGCGCGTCCAGAGTACGCCGAGTTCGCCGCCAACGTGTTTCGCTTTGTGGACCGCTTCGCGCGCCGCGGGGAACCGCGCGTTTGGTTTTCGCTGGGCCGGGACGGGTCACCGGGGTACTTTCAACGGAAGCCGTATTCGGCGGTGTTCGTGGCATTGGCTTACCTCTCGCAGGGCCGAGTTGCCGAGGCCAAAGAGCTGTTCTGGAAGATCGACGGCTGGATTCAGGAGCCCACCGCGCTGGGCCGCCCGGCCGGGCCGGCCTCTCAACTGGCGGACATCATGGTTCTGGCGCTGCTGGCGATGGAACTGCTCGCTGTCGAGGAGGATCCTCGCTATCGGCTTACGATTGCGCGTTGCCAGGACGCCGTATGGGCGCACTACGATGCGGCCAACTGGCTGCTGCTCGAAAACGTAGCCTCGCGCGAACTACCCGAGGGGCGCATGGTTTGCCCCGGGAGCATTCTCGAGGTGGCCTGGTTTCTGCTCCATACGACCGAGCGGGTGCCCAACCCCGAACTGGAGGGGATGCTGCTGCGCTGCATTCTCGGCGCATTGGAATTTGGCTGGGATGGGGAGTACGGCGGGCTGTACTACTTCATGGACCATGAGGGCCGTCCGCGCCCGGAACTCGAAGCCAACATGAAGCTCTGGTGGCCGCACACGGAGGCGCTGTACGCGCTGGTGCTGGCATACACGAAAACCGGCGACGAGCGCTACAAGCGCTGGCTCGACCGGGTGCACGAGTACACGTTTTCCACCTTTCCCGACTCCAAGTACGGCGAGTGGTTCGGCTATTGCGACCGGGCCGGGCGCGTGGCGACGGAGCTTAAGGGCGGGGCGTACAAGTGCTGCTTCCACGTGCCGCGGGCATTGCTCTATAGCATTCGGGCTATCGAACGAGGGTAAGGGCGTGGGCCAGGCCGTCGCGGATCTTGCCGAGCCGGGGCAGCAGGCCATCGGTCTGGCAAGTGGTTTTGCGGTCGGCGTAGAGGATGCCGGCGAGTTGGCGATTGACGACGACCGGCAGCAGGGCGAATACGGCCGGTTGCACCGCCTTGACGAAGGGCGACTCGCGAAAGCGGCCATCGGTGAGCAGGTCAACGAGAAGATCCTGCTTCATGACGACGGCCAGAGAGAGGGGCGGCCGTTTGGGGAAGGCGACCGAGGACGAGAATAGCTTGCGGGCGGCGGCGGCGTCCATGCCCAGAACGCCGGTGGCCTCCATGTTGTCGAGCGCTTTGTTCACTTCGCAGAAAACGGCGCGGTCGAACATGTTGGTATCGAGCACGGCTTCGAGCGCCAGGGCCACGGCGCTTTGCCGGTCCACGCCGCCGTCGGCGCGAACGAGCATCTCTTCAAGCGGCTCCTTCATTTTCCGGTCCGAGATTTGGAGTCGGTCGGCGCGGACGCCCAAATGGCGGAGGTTGTCCTGCGCCTCTTCGATGGCCCGTTCCATGAGTTTCGGCACCTGCTGCATCGTCAGGCCGAAGACGCCGCCGTAGGTGGTGACCCAATGGTCGAGGATCTTCTGCTTCTCGACGTCGTCGCAGCGCTGGGAGGCGCCCACGACGACATTGCCGAGCTTGGCGGCCAGGGCGATGCGGCTTTCGGGATCGTCCGCGGCTTGGGACTTGAGGATGTCGGGCTCGGAGGTTACCGCCATTTGCGGTGCGCCATGGAGGCCGAAGCTAGCGAGCACGCCGCGGCCGACCTCATCGAAGGTGAAGCCGGTCTCTTTGCGGCACTCCACCTTTTCCGCCATCAGCTTGCCTTCGCAGGCGGCGATGATCTTGGCGTACTGCTCCTGGCGATGATAGGCGAACACGATTTCGCCGACGTTGGCGAGCATGCCGGCGAGGTAGGCCTCTTCAGACAGGCGGCCATCGGTCTTGGTGGTGAGTTGTTTTGAGACGTTGGCGGAGAGCAGCGAGAGCGTCACCAGTTCGACGATACCGGGCGACTTTTTCGCGTAGTGTTCAAGAAATCTCGAGCTCGCGGCGATATGGGTCAACGCATCGAGGCCCAGCAGAGAGGCCGCATGGGAGACGCTGAGGACCGGGCGGCCGGAGCGGTTGTAGAGAGCCGAATTCGCCGTCCGGAGGATTCGCAGAGTGAGGGCGACATCCCGCTGAATGGTGTTGGCGAACTTCTGAATGGTGGCGTTCATGTCGCTGGCAAGGGCGAGAATGGCGCGAACATGTTCGGCACACGCTGGAAAGTCCGGGTCGCTGCGGACCTGTTGGAGAAACACTTCTAGGGGGGTGATTCCTGACTTCGGGCTATCCTTGTCCACTGGCCCACAGGGTATCATGAAAGGTTGCATCCCCCGCTATTGCTATTTGATATCGACGGAACGCTCGTGCGCCGGGCGGGCCCGCTGCACCGTGAAGTGCTCGAGGAAGCCGCTCGAGCTGTCACGGGAGTGGCGGCCACGACGGCGAACATTCCGACGCAGGGAATGCTGGATGGGCAGATCATCACGCTGATGCTGCGCGAAGCCGGCCTGTCCCTGGCCGCTATCAAACGGGCGCTGCCGGCGATTATGGAGAGCGCGCAAAATTCGTACGTTGAGCGCTGCCCGGACCTGACGAAGAAGGTTTGCCCGGGAGCGCGGAGTGTCTTGCACCGGCTGGCGCGCAAGCAGGTGCGGGCGGGTTTGGTGACCGGCAACCTGTCGCGCATCGGTTGGATGAAGATGGAACGGGCGGGGCTGAAGCAGTATCTGCAGTTCGGGGCGTTCGCCGAACTGGCCGATGAGCGACGGAAGCTGGTGGCCCATGCCCTGCGGATGGCGCGGCGGGAGGGATGGATAACACGGCATTCCACGGTGGCCCTGGTGGGCGACCACGAGAACGATATCCTGGCGGCGCAGGCCAACGGGATTCCGATTGTTTCGGTGGCGACGGGGGTTTCGCCGGCGGCGGACCTGGCCAAGCTGAATCCGGATTTTTTAATTGATGACCTTCGCAGTTTCCCCTGGCAGGAATTATCCCTTTGAGCAAAAGTGAATCGCAGACGCTGGCCGTAAAGCGCGCCCAGGTAGAATTTCATAACTTCGCTTCGCTGGGCGAACCGGAACGGGCGCAGCGGGTGTATCGAGAGGAGAACGTGCGGCGCGGTGCGCTGCTGCATGGTCATGCTAGCTTTATCGGCTCAATGACGCCGTTCGTAGAGATCGGCGCGAACGCCGGGCATTCGTCCTATATGCTTTGCAACGAGTTTGGCGCCGACGGCTTCGCGCTGGACATTTCGGCCGATTCGCTGCGCCACGGCATTGCGCTGATGGACGAATGGGGCCTTGTGAAAGCGCCGGTGCGGATTGCCGGGGATGCGCTGAATCTGCCGTTTCAGGACAACTCGCTACGGGCGGTGATCGCCTATCAGATGCTTTCGCAGTTCCAGGACATCGAGGCGGTTTTCGTCGAAGCCAAGCGGGTGCTGGCACCTGGCGGCACGTTCATCTTTGCCGAAGAGCCGATGCGGCGGAAGCTGTCTTTACGCCTTTATCGCTGCCCCTACTACGACACGATGAAGTGGTGGGAGCGGAAGCTGTACGACTGGGGCCTGCTGGGATTCTTTGTGCAGGACGTGATCGGCGCGGCGCAGGAAGAGGGCTTTGGCATCCGGCAAAACCATCGGCTGGAGCTGCGGGATTGGCACGCGCTGATGGTGAAGCATTTTGAAGACATGCAGTTCCGCCTGTTCCTGCCGCAGCGCGGATGGGGCGAGAAGCTGACGCGGTGGATTGGCCAGCGGATCGACAAGGCCGGTTCGGATTGGGTGCCGGCGCGGCTATTGGGGGGCACGCTGGCGGCGATGTGCAAGAAGTACGGCGAGGCGGAGGTGGACCCGCACGCGCCGTTTGAGTCGCGGCTGCGCTGCCCGGACTGCTACGCGGGGATGCGCGTGGACGAAGCCGGGACGCTGCATTGCGTGGCATGCACGTATGCGGCGCCCAACGAAGGCGGCGTGTACAACCTGATCCGCTCGCACGAGAAGCAGCAGCTTTATCCGGGCGACCGGGACGATGTGATTGACTTCACGCTGCCCGGGCACGAGACTAAGTTGCGCGAAGGCTGGTTTGCGATCGAGGGCAGCTACGGCAATAAGTACCGCTGGATAGGCGAGCGGGCGACGGCCGTGTTGAAGCCGGTGAACACCGAACTGCAGCGCATCCGCATTCGCGGCCATGTGAGCGCGAGCTTCTTGAAGCCCGGCGCCTTTGTGAAGGCTCGAGTGAACGCCGTTGAGGTCGTGGCATGGCAGGCGGAGCGTACGGGCCTGTTTATTCTCGAAGCCGACCTGCCGCCGGCGGAAGAGTATCAGGTGGAAATTCTCGCGGGGCCACTTTGGCAGGTGCCGACCGATGAACGCCGGTTCACGGTGACCATCAGCATGCTGCGGCTAACCCCCCGCGACTAGTTTCGTGCCGGTTTCCTGATCGACCAGTTCCAGAGTGCCGGACTGCGGATAGTAGACGGCCAGGCAATTGGAGTTGAGCAGGATGGCCATCAGCTTGCCCATGAGAGCGTAGGCCTCATCGTCGGCGGCGCCTTTTTGCAGATCGATCGACCACCAGCCGCGATGCCGCCGGACGGCGGCGCCGATATCGGCCGACGTCACTTTCGAAGCCAGGTCCTCGACGAACATGCCCCGCATCGCTTGGACGACGAACGTCCGGGAGCCGACGACTAAGCGCGGCCATTCGACCGTGAAGGCACCTTCGCCCCAGGCCCGCGTGGCGGCCGAGGTGACGGTGTTCTGGGGCAATTCCCGATGGTCCTGCAGCAAAAACACGATCGATACAAGCGGGTCGCCGGGCGCAAACGCGAACAGACCCTTAATCCAGGAAGCAAGACTCACGCCGTGATTATAGAATATGGCCATGCGGTTAGCCTTTCTTTTCTTGCTGGCGATGACCGCGTGGGGGCAGAAGAAGTTCTGGGCGTTTCAACCGCTGGAGCCCGCCACGGGGTCGATCGACGAGATTTTGAAGCCGCAGGGGACGCCGGTGGCGGACGGGGCGTGGGCGCGGCGGGTGAGTTTTTCGCTGACTGGGCTGCCGCCAGCCGAAGGGGCACCGAAAGACCGGGCGGCCTACGTGGACAGCCTGCTGGCGAGCCCGCACTACGGCGAGCGGTGGGCGCGGCACTGGCTGGACCTGATGCGCTACGCCGAGACGAATGGGCACGAATTCGACAACGACAAAAGCGACGCGTGGCGGTACCGCGACTATGTGATCCGGGCGCTGAACGCGGATCTGCCGTATGACCAGTTTGTCCGGGAGCACGTGGCCGGGGACCTTCTCGCCATGCCGCGGCTGGCGGCCGACGGTTCGTATCTCGAGTCGCCGATTGCGACGACGTCCTGGTGGTTTGGCGAGATTTTGAACTCGGCGACGGATTCGGCCAAGTCGCGGGCGGACGCGGTGGACAACCAGATTGACGTGTTTTCGAAGGCGTTTCTGGGATTGACGGTGGCTTGCGCGCGATGCCACGACCATAAGTTCGACCCGATTCCAACGGCGGACTACTATGCGCTAGCCGGGGTGATGCATTCGACGAATGTGCGCGAGGCGGTGATTGATTCGCCGGCGCGGCGGGCGGCGATTGCGGCACAGTTGGGGGCGCGGCCGGAGGCGCGGGGCGTGAAGCTGGCGCTGCGGCCGGGCGATGAGCTGTTTGCGGGATTTGAGAAGTGGCGGGCCGAGGGGCAGGCGATGGGCGTCAGCCAGGGCGTGGCGAGTTCGTCGCCGCTGGAGGGCGTGGGATCGTTGACGTCGGCCAAGTTCAAAATGCCGAAGTTCTATGTGCATGTGCTGATGCAGGGGACGAAGTACCGAAGGCCGCGGGTGGGGGAAGGCGACCTCCGGTTGACGCTGGTGGCCGATGATTTCAAGAGCTCGCACTGGTACCCGTCGGGGGTGCCGGGCTTTACGTGGAAGTCGCAGCGGATGACGCTGTCGCATGGGCGGGAGTGTTATTTCGAGTTGGTGGACCGGTCGCGGAACGGATACCTGGGGGTGGCGGCGATTGTGATTTCCGACCATAAGACGCCGCCGGGGATTTTGGAGAATGCCGCGCTGGCGGCGCCGGGTTCGGTGCCGGGGTTGCCGGAGTCCACGTTCGCGATGATCAGCAGCGAGGAGAACCCGCGGAACGCGAAGCTGCATGTGCGGGGGAGTCATCTGGACCTGGGGCCGGAGGTGCCGCGGGGGTTCTTGAAAGTACTTTCGACGCAGAGCCGCGAAGTGAACGGGAGCGGGCGGCTGGAATTTGCCGATTGGCTGACGCAGGACGCGCAGGCGCTGCTGGCGCGCGTGATGGTGAACCGGGTGTGGAAGCACCATTTTGGCAAGGGGCTGGTGCCGTCGACGGATAACTTCGGGCTGCTAGGAGACCGGCCGGCGAACCGGGGGCTGCTGGACGGATTGGCGGCGCGATTCATTGCGAGCGGGTGGAAGCTGAAGGCGTTGCACCGGGAGATTCTGCTTTCGGAGGCCTATGCGAAGACGGTGCCGGTGCGGCGGCTGGAGGCCGAGGCGATTCGGGACGCGATGCTGCAGCTGTCGGGACGGTTGGACCCGAAGTTGTACGGGCCGAGCGTGATGCCGCATATCAGCGCGTATCAGGACGGGCGGGGGAAGCCGCCTTCGGGGCCGCTGGATGGCGACGGGCGGCGCAGCATTTACATTCAAGTGCGGCGGAATTTCCTGACGCCGATGTTTTTGGCGTTTGACCATCCGCTGCCGATTTCGGCGATTGGGAACCGGACGGCGAGCGTGGTGCCGAGTCAGGCGCTGATGCTGCTGAACAATGAGTTTGTGCTGCAGCAGGCGCGGCTGTGGGCGCAGCGGACGATGCGGGAGGGGCTGGGGCCGGAGGATCTGGTGGCGGCGCTCTATCGCGATGCGTTTGCGCGCGCGCCGAAGGTGACCGAGCAGATTGCGGCGCTGGATTATCTGCGGCAGCACGGCGATAACGAAGAGTCCCGGGCCGATTTGTGTCACGTTTTGTTCAATACAGCGGAGTTCAGCTATGTTCAATAGGCGGCAGTTTTTGGCGATGGCGCTGGGGGCGCCGCATTTTGCGGCGAAGGCGAAGTCGGTGATTTTTCTGTTCATGGACGGGGGGCCGTCGCAGATGGACACCTTCGACCCGAAGCCGCGGCTGAACGCCGAGGACGGCAAGCCGCTGCCGTTCCGGCCGCCGACGACGGTGTTCAACATTTCGGACAAGATCCTGGGGTCGCCGTTTGCGTTTAAGCGCTATGGGCAATCGGGCACGCCGGTGAGCGAGCTGTTTCCGGAGACGGCGACGTGCGTGGACGACCTGTGCGTGATCCGGAGCATGGTGGCCGACCACTCCGAGCACACGGCGGCGAACTACTTCATGCATTCGGGCAGCGGCTTTCAGGGGCGGCCGAGCATGGGGGCGTGGGTGAACTATGGCCTGGGGAGCGAGAGCAAGAACCTGCCGGGATTCGTAGTGCTGGAGGCGGGGTTGATTCCGCCGGGGGGACTGGATTGTTTCGGGTCGGGGTTTCTGCCGGCGAGCTATCAGGGGACGATTTTCAAGCGCGGGGCGACGCCGATTGCGGACTTGCAGCCGCCGCCGGCGGAGCGTCCGAAGCAGAAGGATAAGCTGGCGCTATTGGCGCAGCTGAATAGCGGGTATGGCGGCAGGCGGCGGTGCCGGAGCTGTTGGATTTGACAGGGGAGAGCGAGACGACCAAGAAGCTGTACGGGATGGACGAGGAGATTACGGCCGAGTTCGGCAGGGAGTGTTTGCTCTCGCGGCGGTTGGTGGAAAAGGGCGTGCGGTTTGTGGAGCTGTTGACGCCGGCGCGGCCGGGGCTCGACCGGTGGGATCAGCATAGCGGCATTGAGAATGGCCACCGGATCAACGCGCGGAGCGTGGATAAGCCGATTGCGGGGTTGCTGAAGGATTTGAAGGCGCGGGGCATGTTGCAGGATACGCTGGTGGTTTGGGGCGGCGAGTTCGGGCGGACGCCGTGCGCGCAGATGCCGGATAACGGGGACCGGAGCCGCGTGGGCCGGGACCATAATCCGTACGGCTTCACGATGTGGCTGGCGGGCGGCGGGGTGAAGGGCGGGATGGTGTATGGGGCGACGGATGAGTACGGCTACTTCGCCGTCGAGAACAAAGTCCATGTTCACGATCTGCATGCGACGATGCTGCATTTGCTGGGTCTCGACCATAAGCGGCTGACGTATCGCTACTCTGGACGCGATATGCGGTTGACCGATGTGCATGGAAACGTGGTGAAGGAGATTCTCGGGTAAACTAGGTAGTTCATGCTTTGTGCCGGAATTGTGGGCCTACCGAACGTAGGCAAAAGTACCCTGTTTAACGCGTTGACCCAGAGCCGGAAGGCGATGGCGGCCAACTATCGCTTCTGTACGATCGAGCCGAATAACGGCATCGTGACGGTGCCGGATGAGCGGCTGGAGGTGCTGTCGAAGATCAGCGGCTCGCAGAAGCTGGTGCCGAGCGTTTTCGAGTTTGTGGATATTGCCGGCCTGGTGAAGGGCGCGAGCAAGGGCGAGGGGCTGGGGAACCAGTTTCTGGGCCATATCCGTGAAGTGGACGCGATTGTGCAGGTGGTGCGGTGTTTTGAAAACTCCGATATTGAGCACGTGATGGACACGGTGGACCCGATTCGGGACATCGAGGTGATCGATACCGAGCTGATTCTGGCCGACCTTGAGAGCGTGCAGAAACGGCGGCAGCGGAACGCGAAGGCGGCCAAGTCGGGCGATAAGAAGGCGGCGGCGGAGTTGGAGTTGCTGGACCGGTTGGAGCCGCATTTGAGTTCGGGCAAGCATGCGTTTTCGCTCGAGACGACGGCGGAGGAAAAGGCGCTGATGAAGCCGCTCTTCCTGCTGACGTACAAGCCGACGCTGTTTGCGTGCAACGTGGCCGAGGGGGACTTGGCGAATCCGGACGCGAACCCGTGGGTGGGGAAGGTGCGGGAGTTGGCGGCCAAGCACCATGGGTGCGAAGTGGTGGTGGTGTCGGCCGAGATTGAGGCCGAGCTGATGAATCTGTCGCCGGAGGAGCGGGCCGAGTATTTGGAGAGCCTGGGCGTGAAAGAGGGTGGCGCGGGGAGCCTGATTAAGGCGGCCTACCATTTGTTGGGGCTTCGCACCTATTTGACGACGGGCGAGAAGGAGACGCGGGCGTGGACGATCCACGCGGGCGACAAGGCGCCGCAGGCGGCCGCAGTGATTCACTCAGATTTTGAGAAGGCATTTATTTCGGCCGAGACGATTGCGTATGCCGATCTGGTGGAGCTGGGGAGTTTTGCCGCAGCTCGCGCGGTAGGCAAGCTGCGGACGGAAGGCAAGGAGTATGTGGTACAGGACGGGGACGTGATGGAGTTCAAGACGTTCGTCTAAGTGAGAATTGTGAACGCGGTTTCCGTGCGGACCACCGGACGGTAGAGCGTGTCGCGTTCGAAGGGCTGGCGGCCGGCTTCGCGAATCAGGCGGAGCAGGTCGCCGCGGCGGAGGTTCTGGCTGGTCGTGGCCCCGGCGTCGTGGTAGATCTTCTCTTCGACTACGGTGCCGTCGATATCGTTGGCGCCGAAGCGCTGGGCGATCTGGGCGATCGCCTCGGACATCATCACCCAGTAGGCCTTGATGTGCGGGATGTTGTCGAGCATCAGGCGGGAGACGGCGATGTTGCGGATATCGTCGAAGCCGGTGGTGGTTGGCAGGTGCGCCATGGCGGTGTTGGCCGGGTGGAAGGCCAAGGGGATGAAGGTCTGGAAGCCGCCGGTTTCGTCCTGCAGCTCGCGGAGCTTGACGAGATGGTCGACGCGGTCGGCTTCGGTCTCGATGTGGCCGTAGAGCATGGTGCAGTTCGTCTTGAGGCCGAGCAGGTGCGATTCGCGGGCGATGTCGAGCCATTCGCCGCCGTCGATCTTGTGGTCGCAAATCACGCGGCGGATGCGCTCGCTGAAGACTTCGGCGCCGCCGCCGGGTTGGGAGTCGATGCCTGCGGCGATCAACCGCTGCAGCACCTCGCGATTGGAGATCTTCATCCGCTTGGCGAAGTAGGAGATCTCGACCATCGTGAAGGCCTTCAGGTGCACCTGCGGATAACGCTCCTTCAGGCCACGGATCATCTCGCAGTACCAGTCGAGGGTAAGCTCCGGGTGGAGGCCGCCAACGATGTGAAATTCGCTGACCGCCTCGGTATAGCCCTCTCCGGCGCGATGCCAAACCTCTTCGAGCGACATGGTGTAGCCGTTCGGATCCTTCGCCTTCTTGCCGAATGCGCAGAGGCGGCAGGAGGCCGTGCAGACGTCCGTCGGGTTGATGTGGCGGTTTACGTTGAAGTACGTCAGATCGCCATGGAGGCGCTCCCGGACGAGATTGGCCAGGTAGCCGACGCCGAGGATGTCGGGGGATTGATACAGCAACACGCCATCGTCGAATGAGAGCCGGCGTTCCGTCTGGACTTTCTCGAGGATCGGCAGGAGCCGGGCGTCTTCAAATTGGGGAATCATAGTTTGGTGTTCCAATACACGTCGGCGGCCCAAAAGGCGAAAAAGAGCACGCTGACGTAGCCATTGACCGTAAAGAAGGCGGCGTTGACCTTGCTGAGGTCGTGGGGCTTCACCAGGCTGTGCTCGTAGATGAGTAGACCTGCTACAGCGGCCATGCCGGCCCACGCCAGCAGCCCCAGGCCAAAACTTTGGATGAGCAGCGCCAGGCACACGAGCATGGCCACGTGGAGCCCTCGGGAGAGCATGAGGGCTCCGGCGACGCCGAAGCGCTTGGGCAGGCTGTAGAGGCCGGCAGAGCGGTCGAACTCCACATCCTGGCAGGCGTAGATGACGTCGAAGCCGGCGGTCCAGAAGGTGACCGCGGCAGTGAGCCAGAGAATGCGCGGATCGAGACTGCCGGTGACCGCGATCCAGGCGGCGGCCGGCGCCACGCCGAGCGCGAAGCCGAGGACGAGATGCGAGAAGCTGGTGAAGCGTTTGGTGAAGGAGTAGAAGAAAACGATCATCAGGGCCGGCAGCGCGAGGTAGAAGCAGAGCTTGCCCAGGGCTCCGGCGGCGAAGACGAACGCAAACGACATGGCGAAGAGAAAGCCCCACGTGAACCGCTTCGACAGTTTACCGGCGGGGATCTCGCGGCTTTTGGTGCGGGGGTTGGCGGCGTCGATTTCGGCGTCGAGCAGCCGGTTGAACGCCATGGCGGCGCTGCGGGCCGTTACCATGGCGACGACGATCCAGAATAGCTTCTCGAGGGCGCCCTGCTGGGGGAAGCCTTGCGTACGCCACGCCAGCAACGCCCCGGTGAGCGCGAACGGCAGCGCGAACACCGAGTGTTCAAATTTGATCATTCCTAAGGTGAGGCGAAGCCGTTCCCAAAACATTCTGCGTTACCATTTTACTGGATGCTCGCCAGATCATTTTTGCTGCTGTTTGTCGTCTTGGGATTTGTTGGCTGTTATCAAAGCCCGCGAAAGACCGTGACGGCGAACGATTATCACCTCCGCGATGTGAAATTGCCCAATGGCGCGGTTCTCAAAGTGGAGACGATGTCGAAGATGGCGGACGTCATGCGGGGCATGATGTTCCGGGATTCGTTGGCGGCGGATCGGGGGATGCTGTTTATCCACGGCGAGCCAGGGCTTTATCCGTATTGGATGTATCAGGTGCGGATTCCGCTCGACATCGTGTGGATCGACCGCTACAAGATCGTCACGGAGATCTCCCCACGGACGCCGGGCTCGAGGACTTCCCTCTACGTTCTCGAAATGGCCGCCGGCGAAGCGGAAAAGAATAAGCTGCAAGTCGGCGACAGGATCGATTTTTAACATGGACCAAAACTTACTGAGGGACCTGCTTGAGCAGGTGAGAGACGGCCGGACGGATGTGGGAGCGGCGGCGGAACGGCTGCGGCACCTGCCGTTTGAGGATCTGGGCTTTGCGAAGGTGGACCACCATCGAGCGCTGCGCCATGGCGTTCCGGAGGTCATCTTCGGCCTCGGCAAAGCGCCGGAGCACGTGGTGGATATCGCCAAGAAGCTGCAGGAACGCGCGAGCAACCTGCTGATTACGCGGGTGAGCAAGGAGTGCGCGGCGATGGTTCTCGAAGCCATTCCGGACGCGGAACACTTCCCGCTCTCGGGTTGCATTCGCGTCTGGAAAGACAAGACGATGTTTGGCCGCGGCAAGGTGGGCATTGTCTGCGCGGGGACGAGCGATATCCCCGTGGCGGAGGAGGCGCGCGTCACGGCGGAGGTGATGGGCAACGAGGTGTTTTCGATCTATGACGTCGGCGTCGCGGGGATTCATCGGCTGATGAGCAACCGGGAGAAGCTGATGGAAGCGAAGGTGCTAGTGGTTTGCGCGGGGATGGAGGGGGCGTTGCCTTCGGCCGTGGGCGGCTTGGTGAGCGTGCCGGTGATCGCGGTGCCCACGTCGATTGGCTATGGCGCGGCGTTTCAGGGCTTGGCGGCCATGCTGGGAATGCTCACGAGCTGCGCGAGCAACGTGACGGTGGTCAACATCGACAACGGATTCGGGGCCGCCTACGTGGCGAGCCTCATCAACCGGCCTTAGGCGACGGGCTCCAGCACGACGTAGATGCCGAAGCGGGGTTCAAGCGAGCCCCGCCCCCACCGGTTCACGGTCCAGCGGACACGCAGGAAGCGGACGGGCTGGTCCTCTGGTAGTTCGAATAGGAGTGCCGTGGTGCCGGCGTAGAACTTCTGCGGAAAGGCGGCGAGCGGCGGTTGTAACCAAGTACTTCCGTCGGCGGAGCCTTCGAGCACAAGGTCGAGAGACTCCTGCTCCACGATCTCCGTAATGCCAAGAGTGAGTTGGGCCGTGCGCCAACCGCTTTCGATCTCGGACGCGGGCGAGGCGCCGTTCGAACGGACAACCGTTTCCGGGAGCAGGAACAGCGGAGCCATGCCCGAGACTAAACTTCGCCGGCCGGCTTCGGAGGAGCGACCCGGCTGGGTTCGAGAATCTCCACCTGATCTTTCGTCAACCGGACGACCCGAACCTGACCGCGGGGGCCGATGGGCCCGATGTCGCGACCGGCCTTCTGCACGGTAATCCCACCGGCATTGCCGACTACCATCCTCGCCGTTTCCGACGTGTTCATGGTCTGCGTTTGTCCGGGCTCCAAAACACCCATGAAGATGCGCTTGCCATCCGCGGTAACCTCAATCCAGGTCTTTTCGGTAGCGGCGATGTTCAGCGACATGACGCCCTCGACCACGGGTTTGCCTTCGGTGGCGGCCACCGGGGTCAACGAGGGATCCGCAGTGGCAGCCGGTGCGGACTGGGGTTGCGGTTGGGCGGGAACCACTGGTTGCAGAACGGGCCTTTCCACGGCAGCGGCGGGCACTTTCGCTCCGTCCGACCCCCGCAGGTTGTCCCACAGGAGGGAGAGCAGGCCGCCACCGGCGATCAAAACCACGAGAGCGGCGATAGCCAGCCCAGTACGGCCATCAAAGAATGACGAGGACCGCTCCGTCACCGGGGCGATGGAGATTAATTTCCGCTCTTCGAGCAGGCGGGCACGCGGGTCGCGGGCCGCGCCGATGGCTTCAAGGTCAACGGCCGGGTCGCGCTTCAGGATGGCGGCGTATTCGTTTTCGAACTGTTGGCCATTAAAACCAAGGGCTTGCGCGTACTGCCGGACGAAACTTCGATTGAAGAAACCACCGGGAAGCTGATCCCATTGATCGGATTCAATCGCTTCCAAGTACCGCGAACCAATTCGCAACTCCTCCGAGATCGGGCGGATTTCTCTACCCTGCCGAAGCCGCTCTTCCCGTAATCGCTGCCCTAAACTTGCCATAGAACCAGATATCTCTGACCAGCCTATAATATACCATTGTCAACCGAAGACCCAGTACCCTTGGTAACTGTGATTGTCGTCAACTGGAATCGTCGCGAGTTCCTGCGGGAATGTCTCGTATCCATTGAAAAACAGGTCACTTACGCCGGCTCGGCCTTTCCTGCCGAAATCATCGTGGTCGATAACGGCTCCGAGGACGGATCCCCAGAATTGGTGACGGCGGAGTTTCCCGCCATCCGTCTGATCCGGAACAGCGGCAATCGGGGATTTTGCGGCGCCAACAACCAGGGAATTGCCGCGGCGCGCGCCGATCGGATTGCCTTGCTCAACAACGACGCTGCCGCCGACCCCTACTGGCTGGGCCGCCTCAAAAATCCTGCAGTACGAGTCGCCCGGACGGATCGACAAGGCCGGGCATATTCTGTACCTGGACGGGCAGAATCGTGGTCGCGGAACCGGGGAGGTGGACCGGGGGCAATATGACGGTCCGCTGAGTTTGGGGTGGCCGGATGGCTGCGCAGCCATGTATCGTAAAGCGATGCTCGATCAGATTGGCGGCTTCGATGAAGACCTGTTCGCCTACGCCGACGACGCCGAACTGGGCCTGCGCGCCCGCATCGCCGGTTGGGAGTGCGCCTATGCCCCGAAAGCGGTGGTGCGCCATCGGCGGGGCGCTACGTTGGGTCAGGGGAATCCGCGGCGGGTCTTTTTGATCGAACGCAACCGGATCTTGCTGGCGGCGAAACTATTTCCTTGGCGGCTCTTGGTATTGAACCCTTATTACTTTTTGCTGCGTTTGCTGGCCGCTACCGGACAACCGGGCGACTTGGCCGCGTTCCCGGGCTGGCGCGGCAAGCTCGTTTTGGCGAGTGCGATTTTGCGGGCTGACCTGGCGGCCTTGTGGATGCTGCCGCGATTCCTTGCCAAGCGGCGCGAGATCCGCCGGATCGCTCGGATTCGGGGAGGAGAGTTGGCCGCTCTGCTACGGCGCGAGGCGCCCGAACCGGCGGCAATGTACGGCCAATGATCGATCCGCGCCACATCAAGTGTCCGGCCTGCGGGCATGAAGAGTACAAGTCGCTATTCCACGGCACGGATCGGCTGTACGGCACGACGGACCGTAGTTTCACGGTGGTCGAGTGCACCCAGTGCCGCCTGCTGCGTCTGTTCCCGCAGCCGGATCCGGCCGAGCTTGGAAAGTACTACCCGGAGAACTACTGGTTTAACCCCGCGAGCGGAGCGGCATCGCCGCTTGAAGAGCGTTACCGCCGCTTCGTTCTGAGCGACCATGTGCGCTTTGTTGAAGGAGCCATTGAGGCGGCCGGAGAACGCGGACCCGTGCTGGACGTCGGGTGTGGCGGGGGCCTTTTTCTCCGGCTACTGCGGGAACGCGGCCATCGGGTAGTGGGCCTCGATTTCTCGCTCGACGCAGCTCAGGTGGCTTGGAAACAGAATCGGGTACCCGCGCTCTGCGCAACGCTGAGCCGCGCCCCGCTGCCGCCGCGAACGTTTTCCACGATCACGATGTTCCACGTGCTGGAGCACCTGTATGATCCCATTGGCTATTGCGATGCGGCGCGCGAGCTGCTGCGGGACGATGGCCGTCTGGTGATCCAGGTGCCGAACGCTGCCTGTTGGCAGTTTCTTCTATTCGGGGAGCACTGGAACGGCATCGACATCCCTCGCCATCTGATCAACTTCAAGGAAAAAGACCTTGTCGATCTGCTGGATGTCTGCGGCTTCGAAGTCGTCCGCCGGAAGCACTTCTCCCTCCGCGATAACCCGGCGGGGCTCGCTACCACCCTGGCCGTGGGACTCGACCCGATGGCCCGGCGGATTCGGACGCGACAGGAATCGCCGCGCGCTCGGCTGTTCAAGGACGCCATTTATTTCGGACTGATGCTGGCCTGCATCGTGCCCACGGCCGTCGAAGCCGCCTGCCGCGCGGGGTCGACCATCATGGTGGAAGCCCGCAAGAAATGAGGGCATACGTCCTGCATTTCGAAGCAGCCATCGCCGCGGAGGTGGAAGGCTTTGCGGCGGCATTGGCTCCCGGCAGCCGCGTGCTCGACGCCGGGGCGGGAGAAGGCCAGTATGCCGGGCGCTTCGCAGGGCATCGCTACGTCGGCGTCGACCTCGGCGTTGGCGATGCCGCATGGGACTATCGGGGACTGCACGCTATCGCCGACCTGCGGGCGCTTCCCTTCCCGGACGGCGCGTTTGCTGGTGCGTTGAACGTGGTCACCCTCGAGCATGTGACCGATCCGCAGGCAGTCGTCTCCGAACTCGCCCGCGTTCTCGCGCCGGGAGGACAGCTGCTGTTGATCGTGCCACACGAATGGGAGGTCCACCAGCATCCCCACGACTACTTCCGCTACACCCGTTTCGGATGCGGCCTGCTGCTCGAACGGGCGGGACTGGCCATCGACTCGATTGTGCCCGTGGGCGGCTATTTCCGGCTGCTCAGCCGCCGCCTGCTCTCGGGCTACAAGTTCTTTCCGCCGCCCCTGAGTTGGTTCTGGCTGATGGTGGTGGCAGGGCCCGCCCTGCTGCTTCCCTTGCTCGATGGACTCGACCGGCAAGCCGACTACACCCTAGGCTACATCTGCCGCGCCCACAAGGAAGCGAAATCGGGTTACGCTGATGGCTATGCCGAAACGCCGTGACCTCATCGCGCTAGCCGCCCCCTTCGCCCTGTTCGCCGCCAAGCCGGGTGGGCTGCCCAACGTAACGCTCAACGCCAAGGACGTAAAGGTGCAGAAGAACCCCTTCGGCGAGCTACGCATCTACTTTGACGGTCCCACGGACCAACTGCGTTCGATGACCGCGGGTAGCCTTCTGCTCAATGCCGGAGCGACGCCGCATCCTCCGCATACCCATCCGGAAGAGGAGTTCATGGTGATCACGGAGGGCACGGGGGAGATGTTCTGTGATGGCAAGACCGTGGCTATCGGCCCGGGCTCGATGATGTACTGCGCGGCGAACGTTTCGCACGGGATCGTCAACACCGGCAAGAAGCCGTTGCTGTTCTATTTCTACAAGTGGAAAGCTTAATGCACAGTTAACGATTCTTTGCACTAAATTGATTGTCCATAGCCGTCCGACCCACTAGAGTAGGGTCGATGGAGCTAACGGACGCCGAGTTAATGTGCCGGTTTCAAAAGGGCGACATGGCTGCCTACGAGGATCTCGTGGGCCGCTATACGATTCGTCTCCATCGGTTTCTGCAGCGCCTGGTCTTGAATGCGGCGGTCGCGGAGGAGCTCACGCAGGACACGTTTCTCCGCGTCTTCCTCGCCCGCGAGCGGTATCAGGCCTCGGCCACGTTTTCCACCTGGATCTATCGCATTGCCACCAATCTGGCGCTGAACTGGATCCGCGACTCCCGCCACGCCAGGCAGACGGCCAGTCTCGAAGCACTCACAATTTTCGGAACGCGCTTGCAAATTCCCTGTTCGGTGCGCACGGCCGAACAGCAACTGCTCGACCTGGCCGACCGCGACCGGATTCGGGCCGCCATCGCTGAACTGCCGGAACGCCAGCGCATTGCCGTAATTCTGCACAAATACGAAGGCCTCGACTATGAGGGGATCGCGCGGACGCTCGGTTGTTCGGTGCCCGCGCTCAAGAGCCTACTCTGCCGAGCCTATGCCGTGCTCCGCGGACGTCTCTCCGCCGCGGAAGTTCCTCAGAACTCGTTGCCTTTGTACATCGAAGCCACGTACTGCTCGTAGCCGTTATAGAGCAAAGTGGGTTTCCGCTGCATGGTGGGGATCAACTGCTCGACGGCTTGCGACCAGCGCGGATGGGGCTTTTTGGGATCGATGTTCGAGTAGAAGCCATACTCCTGCGCGTTCAGCTTGTTCCAGAACGTGGGCGGTTCGCTCGACGTGAATTCAATCTTCACAATCGACTTGATGGATTTATAGCCGTACTTCCACGGCACCACCAGACGCACCGGAGCCCCATTTTGCTTCGGTAGCGGTTTGCCGTACATGCCCGTCGTGAGGAGTGTGAGCTCGTTCATCGCTTCGTCCATTCGCAGGCCTTCGAAGTACGGCCATGGGTATGGTGCCTGTTTCATGCCGGGCATCTGGTTTGGGCGGTTGGCCGTGACAAAACGGAGGTACTTGGCGGCCGGTTTCGGCTCGACCAGCTTGATCAATTCCGAGAGCGGGAAGCCGGACCACGGCACCGCCATCGCCCAGCGTTCGACGCAGCGGAAGCGGTAGAGACGCTCTTCGCCGGGGAACTTCTTCAGCAGGTCGTCTAGGTCGAGCGTTTGCGGCTTGTTCACCTGGCCCGTGATCTCGATCTTCCAAGGCGAGATGACGAACTCGCTCGTCAAAGGGGCCAGGCCCTCTTTGGCGTACGGATTGAATTCGTAGTAGTTGTTGTATCCCGTGGCGGCCCACTCTTCGGTGATGGGACGGTCGAGCGTGTATTTCTCGTTGCGCTTCGGCGCGGCAATGGCCAGCGCGGGGAGCGACAATAGCCCGGCCGCAGTCAGCAATTGCCGGCGATTCAGAAACGCCGCTTCCGGCGTCGCTTCGCTCTCGGGGATCTCCCAACCTTTCCGAATCCGAATCAACATGCTACTACTGTACAAATTTTGGGAACACCGGGGCGGATACTCTCGTAAACCTTGGCATGTACTGCAACGCTTGTGGATTTGAAATGGAAAGCGAGCACCGCTACTGCGCCCGCTGCGGTAAACCGGCTCAGGCTGGCCAATACCAATGGGCAGCGCCACCGCTGACGCGCGGACGCCTGGAACGGGACATGTACGACAAGAAGATTGCCGGCGTCTGTTCGGGCATGGCGAAATGGCTCGGCTGGGATGTCACCCTAACGCGCCTTTTGTGGCTGGGCGTCGCCCTGTTCACTGGCGTCGGATTCATCGCGTATCCGCTTTGCTGGATCGTGATGCCGCGCAACGACGCCCGAGCGCCGTATGGTCTGCCCGCCGCGACTTAACCCGCAAGCCCGGTGGTCGACCGAAAACCCAGAGCCAGGCTGTGAACCGCCACAGAACACAGCCTGGCTTTTGTAAGTAAACGGCGTCGCCTCGCACTTGCCCGAGTGTTTAGCGACGCCGTTGTTTTCGCCGTGGGAGCCGCAGCGCACAGACTGACGATCAGCGGTCCCTCAACCGCTGTCATCCGTCCGGGGCACTCAACCACGCGACTTACTTACACCCAAACTTTCCCACACGGCGGCATCAACTGCGGGTTCACCAGTTTCGTATCTGCTTGAAAACAAGCGAAATAAAATCGACGAGCGTGTGTGAAGCCCGCGTTGCGCTGGTTACAGGCGCCTATTCGTTGCGCAGCGCGACGATCGGATCGATTGCCGCTGCCCCTCGTGCGGGCACATAGCTCGCCAGACAAGCAACCGAGCGCCATTCGCAAACCATCGCATCGCGCCGTCGCGCCACCATGTATGCAATGCCCCCGTAAAGACCCAACGTCGACAGCAATCCAGCCAGTAACCCGAAGCCTCCCGAAAGCGTAGCCATCAGCTTTTCTCGCAGGAGAGACTCTTCACGCTGCGCCGAGAACTGCCGAGACTCAATCCCGATCAAGGGTCTCAGCTTGCCGATCTCCGTCTTCGCTCGATTCACTACCGGACCCGGCACGCTGATGACACGCAGCGCGGATGTGGCGCTCGACTCCGGGCCCGGGCTCCGCGCGGCCGGGAAAAATGCGACCAGCTTGAACTCCTCCCGCAACCGTTGGTCCTTTGTGTTCGCGACGACCCCGACAATCTGGAACAGCGGTTCCGGCTGCCCTGTGCCCGCCCCCAGGCTCGTCGTCGAGCCGTCGCGGGCGGAAACCATTGCGCACTCGATGATGGTAGGCCATATGGTCCTTTCTTCCTGCTCTTCGGCCAAGTGTTTTTGTCCCCGCGCGGTGATGGCGTAGACCTTGGCCTTCCGGCCCTTTTCCGCCACAATCCATTCCGAGGAGATCCAGCCATCCTGTTCCATTCGGTGCAGCGCGGGGCATAGAGAACCCGCTTCCCCCTTCAGCAGTTCCTGGGAGGTGGACCAGATGTGCTCGCACAGCCCTACCCATGCAGCGGCCGCGCCGCTCCAGACTGCGCAACACCAGGAGCGCGCACCTCCGCTGTCAACGACTTTTCGCCGACTATGTGGTAGCGGCTTCGGTAATGGTGAGCGTGCCGGCGTCGGCATCCAGGGTCGCTGAGACGCCCATCGGCAACGTCAACTGGTCGGCCGTGTGGCCGATGGTGAGCCCGGCGAGCACCGGAATCTTCAGCTTGCCGAGGATCTCGTCCACCACTTCGCCCAGCGACAGGTTGTTATCGAAGCCGGGCTTGTACTCTTTCGGCGTACACCGCGAACATTCGCCGAACACGATCCCCGCCGCCTGCTCGAGCTTGCCGGCCAGGCGCATCTGGGTGAGCATGCGGTCCATCGAGTAGGGCTCTTCGCCCACATCCTCGATGAAGAAGATCTTGCCGCGGGTGTCCACCTCGTAGGGCGTCCCCATGGTGGTCGCGAGCAGCGTCAGGCAGCCCCCCGTTAACGCGCCGGAAGCCTTCCCGCCCACCACGGTTCGCAGCGTGTGGCTCGGCCGCAAGGGATTCGCCTCCACGGGATTGGTCAGCGCCCCGATCGGCCCTTTTTCAAACAACGCCTTCCGGTAGTGCTTCTGGGTGTAATCCGTGAACGCCGACAGCGGCACCGGCCCATGAAAGGTCACCAAGCCGGTCTTCTGGTGAATGGCCAAATGCATCGCGGTGATGTCGCTGTAGCCGATGAAGATCTTCGGGTTTTTCGCAATCAGGTCGTAGTCCAGGGCCGGCAGGATTTGGGCGCTGCCGTAGCCGCCGCGGATGGCGAATACCGCGTCAACGCTCTTGTCGGCGAACATGGCGTTGACATCGGCCGCCCGCTCCTCAATCGTTCCCCCGAGATACCCGAGCTTCTTCTTGACGAACTGACCCATCTTTACCTTGCAGCCGAAGTGCTCGATGGTTCGCACGGCGGTGCGGAGTTCGTCCGGGTCGGAGACGTAGGTGGATGGCGTTACTAACCCCACCGTCATTCCGGGTTGCAGCCGCTTCGGCTTGATCAGTTGCGGAGTGGCGGCTTGTGCGGCGCTGGCGGCGGCTACGGTTCCCAGGAAGGATCGGCGTTTCATTAGAGTTGAGTCTAAAGCAATGGCCGCACCCGCCGCTGATAGTCGCGATAAGGCTCACCCAACTCCCGAACCAACTTCCGCTCCTCGAAATGCATGCCCACCAGCAGGTACACGGTCAGCGTTGCCGCCAGCAGCAGTCCGCCTTCGGTCATCACGGGCCGCAGCCATAGGATTCCCAGCACCGCCACATAGATCGGATGCCGCGAGTACCGGTAGAGAAACGGCTCCCGAAACTGCGGGGGCCCCGGCTCGCGCCATCCCAACAGCTCGCCGGCGCCTAACGACGCTCCCGCCCACGCCAGCAACACAAAACTGAAGCCCCACAGCGGCCAAAGCCAGATTGGCGCCCGCCAGAGAACATCGGGCATTGGGCGCCATAGGGCCCATCCGGCTGCGATCACCGCATACGACGCCAGCGCATACGTCCGGCGCCGCACCCGCACCCGCGCCATGCCGCTGTGCTGCACGGCAAACAGGAGAAGCAGCAACAGGTTCCAACCGGCCGGCGTCACGCTCGTTTAAACACCAGCACTCCCAGCGGAGGCAAGGTCAGCGAGACGCTGTAAGGCCGCCCGTGGTTCGGCACGTTCTCGGCCAAGACCCATCCGTGATTGCCGACATTCGATCCGCCAAACAGGTGCGAATCCGAGTTCAAGACCTCGATATACGTCCCCAACTCGTGCACCCCAATCCGGTAGCCGCGGCGCACCATCGGCGTGAAGTTACAAACCACGAGAAGCCAGTCGCGTGGGTTTTTGGCCTTCCGGTTAAAGGAGATCACTGACGATTCCACGTCGCGGAAATCGACCCAGTCGAAGCCGTCGACATCGTTATCCCGCTCATAAAGCGCCGGCTGGCGGCGGTACAACGCGTTCAACTCGGCGACGAAATGCTGCAACTGCCGGTGCAGCGGATAGTCCAGCATTGCCCAGTTGCAACTCGCCTTCTCGTCCCACTCCTCGTACTGCCCGATCTCCTGCCCCATGAACAGCAACTTCTTGCCCGGATGCGCATACATGTAGGCCAGAAACGCCCGCACATTGGCAAACCGCTGCCACTCATCGCCGGGCATCTTCCCGATCAACGCGCTCTTGCCGTGGACCACCTCGTCATGCGAAATCGGCAGCAGGAAGTTTTCGGTAAACGCATACAGCAGCGAGAAGGTGATGTGATTCTGGTTGAACTTGCGGAACACCGGGTCATGCTTGAAGAAGGCAAACATGTCGTGCATCCAGCCCATGTTCCACTTCATCGTGAAGCCCAGCCCCCCGGTATAAACCGGCCGGGAGACCCCCACAAACGAAGTCGACTCCTCGGCAATCGTCACGGCGCCGGGGATCTTGTGAACCTCGGTATTGCACTGCCGCAGGAACGAAATCGCTTCGAGATTTTCCCGGCCGCCGAACTCGTTCGGAAGCCACTCCCCTGGTTCGCGGCAGTAATCGAGATATAACATCGACGCGACGGCGTCCACCCGCAAACCATCGATATGATACTGCTCAAGCCAAAACAGTGCATTCGAGATGAGGAAGCTGACCACCTCGCTACGCCCGTAGTTGAAGACCAGAGTGCCCCAGCCCTTGTGCTCGCCCTTCCGGGGGTCCGCGTGCTCATAGAGCGCGGTACCGTCAAAAGACGCCAGGCCGTGCGCATCCCGCGGATAGTGCCCCGGCACCCAGTCCACAATCACCCCGATCCCCGCCGCGTGGCAACGATCGACGAAGTACTTGAAGTCGTCGGGCGAGCCGAACCGCGCCGTCGGCGCGTAGAATCCCGTGACCTGATAGCCCCAAGAGCCGGAGTAAGGGTACTCCATGATCGGCAGCAACTCCACGTGGGTATAGTTCAGCCGCTTCACATACTCAACCAGCGTCACCGCCAACTCGCGGTACGACAGGGAACGCCCGTCTGGGTGCCGCATCCAACTTTCGAGATGGACCTCATAGACCGCCATCGGCTCGTCGAGCGCGTTCCGTTTGGCCCGTTCTTCGAGCCACGCCTGATCGGTCCAATCGTAAGTAGAAAGATCCGCCACCACGGAAGCCGTCTTTGGCGGAATCTCCGTCTGGAATCCGTACGGGTCGCACTTCAGTTGCTCGTACCCGTTGTACTTACTCTTCACGAAGTACTTATAGTGCATCCCATAAGTTACTCCCGGGATGAATAGTTCCCATACGCCGCCGTCGCGCATCCGCATCGGATGCCGCCGCGTGTCCCACTCGTTGCAGTCCCCGGTGACGCTGACCGATTGGGCATTGGGCGCCCAGACCGCGAACAGCACCCCGTCCACCCCGTCCACCTCCATCCGGTGCGCCCCCAGCGTCTCCCACGCCCGGTAGAGCGTGCCTTCGCCGTGCAGGTGCAGGTCAAACTCGCTGAGCACCGGCCAGAAGCGGTACGGATCTTCGACCTCGACGGTGCGCCCCTCGGCCAGGGTCAACTCGAACCGGTATCCGCCACTCCACTCGCCAATCCAAAAGCCCCCCTCGTGCGCCTTCCGCATCGGCGCCCTTAGGTCGCCCCGCACCAGCGTCACCGCCTCGGCCTGAGGCAGGAAGGCGCGGACCTCTCCGCTATGCGGACCCAGAATTCGGAACGGGTCGCCGTGGTAACCACCAAGGATGGCGTCAATCTCTTCGCGGAGCATGCGACTATTATGGCAACAGTGCTTGATTTCCTGAAGACGCTTCCCAAAGCCGAACTCCATGTCCATCTGGAGGGCTCCTTTACCCCTGACGTTCCCGACGCCGAATTGGCCGCCAAGTGGGACTGCTGCGACTTTGCCAGCTTCCTCGAGTCCTTCAAGTGGACGGTGAGTTTCCTCAAAAAACCCGAGGATTATGGCCGCGCCGCCAAGCAGTTGATCTCCTCGCTCCGCCGCCAAGGGGTCACCTACGCCGAGATTACGCTCTCGGCCGGCGTCGTCCGTTGGAAGAAACTGGACCTCGAAGCGGTCTATGCCGCAGTCAACCAGGAGTCCCGGCGCGCCTCGTTCCCCGTCTACTGGATTGTCGATTGCATCCGCCAGCACGGCGGCGGCGGCGCCATGCCCGTCGCCAAATTCGCGGCCAGCCATGCCACGAATGGCATCGTGGGTTTCGGCATCGGCGGCGATGAAACCAGCACTCCGGCCGAAGAGTTCCGCGGCGCCATTGCGGCGGCAGGCGTCCCCTTTGTCCCGCACGCCGGCGAAGTTTCGAACGCGGAGAATATCTGGGAGATGGTTCGCTTGGGCGCCCGCCGGATCGGCCATGGCATCCGCGCGGTCAACGATCCGGATCTCTGCGCCTACCTGAAGGAGCACAACATCCCGCTCGAAATCTCGCTGACCAGCAACGTCCGCACGGGTGCTGTGCCGTCCCTGCGCGTCCACCCCCTCCGCCAACTGTTCGACGCGGGCGTCCCCATTGTTCTAGGGACCGACGACCCCGCCATCTTCGGCACCACCCTGCTCGAAGAGTACCAACTCGCCGCCGAGCTCGGCTTCTCTCGCGCCGAGCTCGAGCAGTTAGCCGAGAACAGCCTGCGCTACGGCTTCCAACGCGCTAAGTAAATCGCCGTCTTGCCTTCGTGCGAGCTGTAGTAACTAATCCACAGCTCGCCTTTCTCCCACACCAATCCGGCATAACTGGAGTCGCCGCTCGAAGGCAGCTTCTCTAACTCGGTCAGCTGGCCCGTGGCCGGGTTGATTTCGACAATCGATGTCCGCTGCTGCCCGTCATAGAGCCGCACGACGCCAATCACGCGGCCGCCGGGAATCTGCAGCATGTGCGGCCCGCCAATCCGTACGCCCATGTCCTGCCACGTCCAGTCTTTGTAAGGCGGCCGGCTCGTGCCCCACTGGCCCGTCATCGTGGCCCGGTCCCGCCGCAGGAGCAGGCGCGCCGTGCCGTCTTTTTCAAAGATCATGGACGTTTCGTTCGGATAGCCTCCCGAGAACAGCCGCGGTACCCAGGTCTCAAACTGCCGCCCGTCCGCGCTCCGGTACAGGCGGGTAAAGTCGGTATCCCGATTCGTCGTTCCGTATCCCACGCTGTAGGCCAATCCCTTGTGCCAC